>JACIVZ010000124.1 GCA_014361205.1 Methanomethylovorans sp.
GAGGAGAAAAGTCTATCCGGCACATGATAAGTGCTGTTATGAGAGTCTTATCAGAAAAAGATGCCTAGATAGTGTAGCAAGATTACAAGTATGGCTCCTACAACACCTGCAATAGCACAAGTAAGGACCACTACCCATGAGTATGCTATTCCTAACCCCAATACAGTATTGGCTATTAAAAGAACAAGCAATCCCATTATAGTATTAATAACCATGTTTTTAATTGTTTTTAAGATTTTATAAAGCAGGTATGCAATTGCTATTGCAGCCAGTACTATTACAATCTCTGTTGCCATATAACTAATTTATGGCAGATTAATATTTAAATATTGTCCCTATATTTTGTGTGAACTGATGCAAGAAAAGTTAATACTGTAGTCTCAAGTTCCTCTTGTTTGAAATACACCTGATGCAAAATATAAGGATTGCCAAGGATCATAGATGATACTTGTGAACCTGACATATACAAACACAATATGGGAATACCTCTATAAACTGCAGTACATATTTCATAACCAACTCCAGTAGAAGGAATACTTACCTCTGCAATAAGACATGAACTTTGATCTAATAAAAGCATATCTCTTTCAAATATCTCCCTTTCATTCATAGAAGATTCTACTTTTTCAAGTTGAGGATCAACTACATGATTGCTAATGACTTCATAACCATTTGAAGTAATTATTGAGCATATGTATTGATAAACTGGCAATAATTCCCTTCCTCCTCTTATAGAACCTGAAAAAAATACCTTCATAGTACACCTCTGAAATAGTGCCCTTTAGTATATTTACCTGATATGTCCCTGCAGGCAATATCTGAATTTGGTTGCATATAAATACATTCATCCAAGCGTTTTTTGTATGCACCTATAACAGCTTTTACTTTTTGTAAACTCATGTACCTGGCATCTATCCTTAATCTTGGAACACCTGCCTGAACAAAAGCGGAAATGTCATCCAGCAAACATAATTCCCTTGAATTGAAAATATGGGTTCTGCAGTTTTCGTCCATCCGTAGAGGAAATTCAAAACCTTTTTCATCCATTATTGAAAAAACATTCCTTACACAAGGGCGAGAGCATTCAGCATTTTTCCCTCCCATTAAACTTCCAACAATACAATTCTGTGTAACCATTAGCCTGAGATCACCATGTACCATACATTCCACATTACCATAATTACCCAAAAATGAAATCTGTTCCAGCGTCAGTTCAGGTGATAAAGATACTGCTTCAGCACCTAATCGGTGGAAATATGAAACTGCTCGATGGTTGAAAATATTAAGAGGATAATCCACAATAAAATTACAACCTATCTGCTGCACCAATCTAATAATACCAAGATTGCTAACAAGCAAGCCATGGAAACCAATTTCCAAAGCCAACTGGATAAATGACTGAAGTTCATTCATTTCATTATCCCAAACTATAGACGGTGTTGTAAGATATATCTTTCCACCTTTTCTGGACACTGTATCGTATACTTCTTTCAATGTCATTTTGTTATGACTGTGATAATTTTCATCTCCATAATAAATTATATCAGCACCTTCATCAACTGCAAATATCAAATTATCAATAGAATTCACATTTACACACAGTAAAGGTTTTTCTGCTTTTTGCTTAATGTGAGGAGAAAATGAAAAAACAAAGTTTAAAAATGGTTTTTTCCATTTTTGTGTCCTTAACTTTTCCATTTCTTCAACTGCACAGTTACGAATGTTGTTAAGTTCCTTAAGGGGAATGAAAATATCAGGATCCGATGATACTTCCAGTAAAACCGGATAGAAAACAGTATTCCCCAACTTTGAAAGCTGTTTTTCTATATCTTTTTCAGTTGTTGGATTTTTGCGGGAAGGTTCCACAACATATTGTGAAACAATTGTTACCATATTGTTATCATTGTCTTCTATCTTCAATTCTAAATTTTTGCCTTTTATCGCAATAAATTTGAGATTAACTGGTATTTTGCGTATGGGGGTTTGAGATGTGAAAGATTTTTCAAGATTATTAAGAAGCAGGATGTCAGAAGTTCTATATACCTGGCTACCTCGAGACAACGGGTTGGAAAGAACCAGATCTATCACCATATCTTTGTCAGCAGAAGTTATTGGCTTTCCCCTGAAAAACATTTTTCTAACAGTTTCACCCACTCCTTCACATGAAAAGCTTATTCCATCACCAACATTAAGAGGACTAAACAACTTAAGACTCACATGTCTTCCTCTGGAACTACTATTTACATTACCCAGCAGGATCCCCCGATTAGAGGGTACATAATGATCCATTAACTCATTCCGGGGATTTCCTAAGAGATACGCATGTGTGAAACCTCTGTTAAAAAGCTGGCGAAGTATCCTTGACTCTTCTTCGGATACAAAATAACCTGCAGGATTGGCAGCATACCTGTCAAGAAGTTTTCTATAAATTGCCACCACTCCTGCTACATATTCCGGACGTTTCATTCTTCCTTCTATTTTAAGAGAGGAAACACCACTTTCAATAAGAAAGGGGAGTATTTCTGAAGTGTTAAGATCCTTTGGGCTTAGTAAATAGTTACCTTGCAACTTTACTTCTTTTCCATTTTTCTTGACAACATACTGCTTGCGACAAGGTTGAGCACAGTATCCTCTGTTACCACTTCTTCCACCTATCATGCTGCTAAAAAGACATTGTCCTGAATAACAGATGCATAGGGCACCATGAATAAATACCTCAAGTTCTGCCTGAGTATGCTCACGAATATATCTGATAGATTCTAGCGAAAGTTCTCTTGCAAGCACTATCCTTTTTACACCTAGATCTTCCAGTAACCTCACACCTTCACTATTATGAACTGTCATCTGAGTACTTGCATGTATAGGCAGTTCGGGTAGAAATTCACGTAAAAAAGATATTAGACCGATATCCTGCACAATTACTGCATCTGCCCCATAAGCAGCTATTTTCTGCAATATTTGGGCAGCATCCGCAAATTCTACGTCTTTTATAAGAGTATTCACTGTTATATATACTTTCACACCTCTAAGATGAGCATAATCAATAACCTTTTCCAGCTCATCGGGAGAAAAATTTGAAGCATAGGCCCGGGCACTGAGCTTCTTAATACCTAAGTATACTGCATCTGCACCGTTTTCCACAGCTGCCTTCAGAGATAGTATATCACCGGCAGGTGCCAGCAGTTCAGGGATACGCGACATGTTGATTGCTGATGATGTCACAATATATAAAAGATAGCCAGAATAGTTTTAACTTTTCAGTTATTACCTGAAATAAATTTAAATGATCAGACTTTCTTTTTCAAGAGATAAAATTTGATAACATAAACACAGAAAATTACTATTGTAAGGTTAAACACTGCTCTGATAATGGGAATATATTCCAATTCGAACCACGTAGATATTACATCATTTACAGAATCATAAAATTGAAGAGAAGAAATTACAAGAAGGAGGGCTACCAATGCAAAAAGACTTCCTCTAAAATAATCCTCTATCGAGTGCGCTTTTTTCTCTTTCTCCTTTACCGATAAAAGGACTTTTTTACCCTCCATTCCAGTTTCTTCTGAAGAATCACCAATCATGCAGATTTCCTCCTTATTATGAATAATGCTGCAACTATAGAAATTATAGCAAGGACTGAACAAAATCCTGGTGTTTCCTCATGAGGTGCCTCATATGGAACCTCCTCACCTGGAACTGTAGGTGACGTTTCCACAACAAAATCTCTCGTTACAATATCCTTTGACTCTATGGTCTTGTCTTTATCGATAACCTTTTGAGGATTCAACTGGACGTAATCCTCTCCACGCTTCACTATTGTGTTGTCCTTCCAGATGATGATCTCCACAGCGTAATTATAGTTGTCAGGTACTGTAAGGTTTACACTCCTGATAATGGTCTCTTCTGGACCAATGATTCCTGTAGTGGTCCAGATCTTATCTGCTATAAGACGAGTGTCTATTTCACGGGCTTTAACAAGCATCTTATAGTTTTCACTTACATCAGAACCTGAATTGGTAAGATAGATGTCATTTTCTATAATAACGTTAGTACCTCTAACCTTTTTGACAAGGAAATCCACCTCATCTATGCCTATACCTATTTCCTGTACGTCAGTCTTTAAGCTTTCAAGGCCACTCAAATAAATCTCTGTTGCAGATTTAGTCTTGTTTCCTTCAGATAATACCGATTCTATTCTATATTGTCCTTCTTTAGGCAGTCTGATTGACATAGATATTGAAGATGATTCGCCTTCTTTAATGAAACCTACCTCCGTGACTTTGTGCATTTTAAGAAGACCTGTCTTGCTGTCAAACACCTTCAATTGCAATGAAGTATTATTTTGCTGCACACCGCTCTGATGAAGAATATATGTAGTTACATTCAGATCAACAAAGGAACTAGCAATTTTATCGGCAGATAATTCGATATCTGTTATTATCAGAGAGGATTCTTTATTAAAATCTCTAACGCACCCACTCCCAAGGAAAACTAATGCCAACAAAAAAATAATGAGAACAACTAATTTGCAATTATTGAACATAACCCAATTATCCCCTCCATATTTTACCCCTATTTTATACTATACATGTAATCTATTTAAACATTTGCAATTTAAAAAAACAGTTTTTAAAATATATTTTTAAAAAAATACATATTTCATAAAAACAACAATGTACAAGGAATAAAAACAATTCAAAATTAATTTTTCTGTTAACCTGTGATAGTATTAACTGTT
>JACIVZ010000125.1 GCA_014361205.1 Methanomethylovorans sp.
AGCATAGTGGCTATGATGAGGTGGAAGAACTATGGGATATTTATTATGATTCTCAAATGATCGAAAGCCGAAGAAACAAGAAACAAGCTAAGAAGTTACAGCCAAAGACTGCTTCTTCTCTGAGTAATATGTCTATGAAGGACAGGTACAAGGTGGAAAAAGGAATATCTTCATGCAAATTGGGAGATTTCTTTAAGATGTAAGTATGTGAGAGTATGAAACAGAAAGACAGTATAAGTTCTTTGAATGACATCCCAGGAATTGGGGAAAAAATGGCCAAACGTTTTATAGAACATTTTGGCACCGAGCAGAATGCTCTTGAAGCTATACTTAGCGGTGACGTAGCAAGCATATCCAGCATGGGAGGTATTAGTCAGAGGTATGCAATATCGATGATACAGGAAGTAAATTCCAGAATAGAAGGTGTCAGGGTTCAGGATTTTCTGAAAACACGTGAGGCAATGGATATTTATGAGAGATTACTTGATATAATTAAAACCTTTGCTCATACTTGTTATGCTAAAGAGAAAATACATACATTCTTTCCATATCCAGGTTATAGAAAGGATAGAATAGAATTTATAAGAGATTTAGTGGCCCGACATATGGAACATGCTGCTATATTCAAGGGAAATGAATACTTTTTATTTTTGCTAAATGGAGTGAAACCACTTAATCTTAAACAAAAGTCTGTTAGAATAAAGGACAGAGCAATTATAACAGCTGACTCAAAAAAGTTTGAAAAACTAAAGAAGCGATTTGGTGAATATATAGATATTCATTTAGTAAATACTCTCTCTGACATTGTGGATTCGGCACGAGGATATTCTCATGTTTTGGCTATTGATGATGATTTATTCATATGTGACTTACCGGAAGATATGGATATCGAATTAATTCCTGACACAGAAAATTGTGATGACTGGAAAATAGTTCCTGAGATTGAGATTTTTCAAGTTTCCCGTAATTTGCAGATTATAGAGAATTCTATTCAAATTACTAGAATTATAAAAGCTTCAGGAATGGATTTCTTACAAGAATTTGATGAAGTAGTTTTAGATAAGTTAGAAAAAACTATTGGCATGATAGATGAAAACGGAGATATTAAGGAGGGTTTGGACCCTGAGATCGACCGTCTTACAATGATACTTGAAAGACTAGATGCTGTTGTGGAAAAAGCAACTGTATCCATCAATGAAAAACTTAACATAATTCTTAAAGACAGTCATCTCGTTCTTAGCGGTGAGGACATGTTAAGAATGATGTATGACAACAATGAACTGAAATTGTTGTTTGAGAACCAATTACGTAATAATTATGTTTCAATATTGGAACAAGCTATAAAAGACATCAGCACAAATCTTTCTTTGCAAAAAAAAGAGACCTTTTTTCTGGATACCCTCTTTCCACACAGTATATCTTATCCGGTGGAGTTTGATAAAACACATTTAACATTTATGAAACAGTATATAAAAAATAGAATAGAGAAAAGAACAATAGAACATAAAAGACAAGTGGCACGTTCACTTCTCGATATGCACAGTATCATACGAAAGATAGTAAAAGAAGTATTGGAATTTGATGTCGGTTTCACTGTTGGCTGTTTTGCTTTGGAGTATGGTCTTTCTCTTCCCACCATTATAGAAGGGACTGGAATTGGTTTTGAAAATGCAGAGAATCTCTTTCTTAAATGCAGGCATGAAAAGGTAGTGCCTATTAATTATGCTGTAGGTGAGACAACTTTTAGTCCGGAAGAAAATCAGGAAAGGACAGTAATCCTAAGTGGAGTGAACTCTGGTGGCAAAACATCCCTTTTAGAGTTGCTGGCACAGTGTATAATTCTCTCGCATATGGGTTTCCCAGTACCTGCAGAATCTATGGAAATTGGACTAACTGATGGTTTATACTATTTCGCTAAATCTAAGGGTACCCTTGATGCAGGAGCGTTCGAAACAACATTAATCGATTTTTCAATAGTTGTTGATGGTTCAAGTAAGACTGTTTTAGTAGATGAGCTTGAATCTATAACCGAACCTGGCGCTTCTGCCAAAATTATCTCAGGTATCCTTGAAATGCTTTCAGAGAACAAGAAATGTCTGGCTGTCTTTGTTTCTCACTTGTCTCAACTTATACTGGAAAATACACAAATCAATATAAGAGTAGATGGCATTGAAGCAAATGGCTTGGATGGAGACCTAAATCTGATTGTAGATCGAACTCCCCGCTATAATTATGTAGCAAGGAGTACGCCTGAACTAATAGTAGAAAGACTGTTGCTTAGAACAACAGGTAATGAACATGCTTTTTATGAAAAACTTAAAAGCAAATTTCAAATTAATAATAATATTAGATCACACCTTTTGTGCTCCTGACCCCTTCACCTTCCAATGCTACTGCTCTACGTAGGGCATATGCAAAACCCTTAAACAATGCCTCTATTTTATGGTGATCATTATCTCCATATACACTGGCATGCATGTTGATCTTCGCATTATTAACTACAGATTCAAAGAAATGTTTTACCATCTGAGTACTAAATTCTCCTACCTTCGGAGATGCAAAGGAAGCATCAAGTGTAAGATAGCTACGCCCTCCGATATCAAGTGCAACAGAAGCTAAGGATTCATCCATTGGGATCCTTGCCTCACCAAAACGTGCAATACCGGTGCACTTTCCCAGAGCCTGTGCTATTGCCTGTCCCAATACTATTCCAGTATCCTCTATGAGATGGTGATCATCTACAATGAGATCGCCTTCGGCTTTAACAACAAGATCAAAATTACTATGTTTTGAAAATGCATGTAGCATATGATCAAAAAAACCTATACCTGTGTTGATGTCGGAAATGCCACTCCCATCCAGGTTAAGCTCCATGTATATGTCGGTTTCCTTGGTCTTGCGGGAGATATTTGCTTTCCTCATAAGTCTGCTTACCTCTTTTTCTTAATTTATTTATATTATACTGTTTCATACAACGATGTCAAACTATTTCTATCTATTTCAGCTGCATTTTGAGGATATTAAGGGCTTCTGGATAGGTGAATTTGCCTGTGTACAATGCACTGCCTACAACCACTCCGCATGCTCCTGTAGCTCTGATTGTGATTATGTCCTCAAGGGTGGTGATACCCCCGGAGGCTATTACAGGGATGTTTACGGATTTCACAAGTTCAGCAGTAGGTTCTGGATTCACTCCACGCATGAGACCTTCAGTATCGATGTTAGTAAACAGCAGAGTACCTGCTCCCAGCTTTTCGAATTTTTTCCCCAATTCTATTGCAGTGTATTCAGAAACTTTTTTCCATCCTTCAATAGCTACTTTTCCGTTCTTTGAATCCAGAGCTACATTAATGTGAGAACTTCCAAACTCATTGGAAAGCCTTCTCACCAGTTCAGGTTCGCGCAGTGCAGCCGTGCTCAGGATTACCCTGTCTGCTCCTAGTTTAAGAAGATTTGCAGCGTCTTCGAATGAGCGGATGCCCCCTCCTATCTGAATTAATACTCCTCTTTCTTTACCTTTCAGTACAATTTTTTCTATAATAGGCGCATTGATCTTTTTTCCATCAAGTGCACCATCCAGGTCGACGATATGAAGGGTCTTTGCTCCCAGTGTAATCCATTCAAGGGCAACTACCAGTGGGTCATCCAAGGAAATCATTTCGCTCCCTGGAACACCCTGAACAAGCTGAACACATTTGCCGCCTCTTATATCTACGGCGGGAATAACTTCAAATTCCATGTTATTACCTCAAGGCATAAGCCTTTCAATGGGTACCACAAGTATATCTTTTGCGCCTACAGCCTTAAGTTTGTTAACTGTAGAGAAGATTAAATCGGTATCTATCACTGCATGCACTGCGAGTATAGGCTGAGAAGCTTCTACTTTCATTACTGTAGGACCAGCAAGACCAGGAAGTACACGCTTTACAGCTTCCAAAGATTCTTCTGGTACGTTCATCATAATATAACGTTTTCCTTTAGCTCTGAGCACACTTTCTATAGAGGTACTGATCTGTTGCACTTTGCTGTTGTTTACACTGGTTTTTTTGTTGGCGATGAGGTAGACTGAGGAGCTGAATACATTATCTATCATTTTAAGATGATTAGTCGTAAGTGTTGTTCCAGAACTTGAGATGTCTACAATGGCATCTGCAATGCCAACATGAGGAGTAAGTTCACATGCACCGCTTACCTTTATGATCTCCACGTTGATCCCCAGATTATTAAAATACCTTGATGTTATGTTGGGAAATTCAGTGGCTACTCTTTTCCCTTCAAGATTCTGAGGAGTAGTTAGATTTGATTCTTCCGGCACTGCAAGTACAAGATTGGCTCTTCCAAAGCCCATGTCAAGTAACATTTCCACCTCTGCTCCTGTTTCATTTATAAGGTCAAGGCCGGTGACTCCTATATCAGCAGCTCCATCTTGTACATATTCAGGTATATCTGAAGCTCTTGCAAAAAGGATAGTGATGTCAGGGTCATTTGTTTTAGCGAAAAGCTTTCTAGTAGTTCCCTCAAGCACTGGAAGTCCAGCTTCTTTAAGCAGTTCCACTGTTGGATCGTGAAGTCGTCCTTTATTAGGTATTGCAATGCGTATCATTA
>JACIVZ010000126.1 GCA_014361205.1 Methanomethylovorans sp.
AAAAAGATATTGGAATCAACTAAAAGAAGTCAAATTCAAGCTATTGGTGCATAACCTTGACAGATCTATCAAGGTTATGATTGTTATAAAAATGAGGATTTCTACAGAGCCGCATAAATATAAAATTATATGCTATACTTGATTATGCCATCGTCTTCATAGAATAATCTGGAATTCCATAATCCATAATAATTACTTATTTCATCCAGTATATATTTAGCGAGTAACAAAGCATCCTCTTCCAGTCTCCAAGAATCCCACTGTCTCTCTACAAAGATCTCTTCGGAATCACATTCATTTACACCTTTTTGCTCTTTTTGTTCATTTGTTAAAACTGAATTTCCGCAGTTAAATATCTTTACTATAATCTTAACTTTACCTATATAGTCAACCTTTGAATAGAAAGTTGATGAGAACTTTATAGTCTGCAATATGTTACAAGCAAGCTGTCTGTCATCAAATTTTTTTAAGTGGTTTTCATCATTGAGACTCCCACAGTTTTTCATTGAATGTATCATTCCATTTTTGTGTATTTCTACTTCATTTATTTTATGAGAATGGTCTTCATTCCATTTAATACCAAATTTTGTTGGTCTGATTGAATATGAGACATAACT
Organism: Methanomethylovorans sp.; assembly: GCA_014361205.1. Lineage (GTDB taxonomy): Archaea > Halobacteriota > Methanosarcinia > Methanosarcinales > Methanosarcinaceae > Methanomethylovorans. Next base: position 618 of record JACIVZ010000126.1, read on the forward strand.
TCTGCAATCTTTAACTTTTTCTGAATACAGTTTCATAAGCTCAAGACCAAATTCAGGAGACGGGTCAAACATCTGTCCATCAATTTTTAGTGGAGTTATGACCACATGACCTTCAATGTCATGTAACTGCACTTCATGAGATAGCTTGTTCTGACTATAGTAGATGGCTTCTTCAATATACCTTTCAAGTTTACTGAGTCCAAAAAAACGCGACTGATACAACCATTCAATTTCATTTTCATCCATTGGAGTAGCTGAAAAATTATATCTTTTATAGTATCGCTTATCCTGATTATTATAATATGGTTTACTTTGTCCTTCAGGAATATAAACCACTAATAATATTCGGTCTCTACCCGGAATAGGTATTTTTTTTATCTGTACACTTACCCGGGGTATAATATTTGCCAGAATAATCTGTTCCAGTCTCTCTTTATTGAAATTGCTGTCTATTCCATTAATGGACTGAGGGTATCCACCCTTGCCTGTCTCTGTTACCCCATAAACAAGATATCCTCCTTTGGTGTTAGAAAATGCTGTGACTTGTTTTATAATACTGTAGTCGTTCAGTTCCTGTTTATAATCAAGGATCATGGATTCTTCTATATGTTCGTCTGATAACTCCTGTATATCTTCAAAAGTAACGTAAGAAAGTGGTTTATCGAACAGCATATTTTATCAGCATAATCTATATTTGAATAAAGATTTATAAAGTGCCTGCCAAGCAGATAAATTTATGTATTTAAAATATATCATCTGTACCATAAGAAAATTTTATTTTCTGATATTCGGGAATATATACAAGTAATGAATATTTGTATTGAAGCTATATCAAGAGATACGTTAAACATGCCAAACGGAAAAACACACGAATTAATTAATGTAATCTTACTAATTATCCTATTAGGTGTCTTTTGTTACCTGTCAATGACGGAAGAAAAGGGAATACTCCAAAAGTTTGTCAATACTTACAGTATAATTGTTTTTTCTTTATTCTATCTGTTTGCAACATTTTTTCTTAGTCCTGACCTTGATGTAAAAAGCAGGTCTTATAAAAGATGGAAAATACTCAGGATATTATGGTGGCCTTACAGAATAACATTCAAACACAGGGGTTTTTCCCATAATCTACTTTTTGGACCTTTTATTATTCTGGTATACTTTGCATTACTACTATTTTCATTGCTCATACTTACAAGTATAGAAGTGCAGTATATTCCTTTAGATCTAATTATCTATGCCATTATAGGTATAGTTCTATCAATAGAAATCCATATTTTATCAGATTGCCTCTTCACAAAGTTAAAGAGTATTCTTTGGAAGTGATAAATATCATTGATTATATCTGTGAATTTTATCAAGTAGTAACGTAGAGTATTATATACAAACCAATATCTTTTGAAAAATATATCTTTATTCCATAAGATTAAATGTTAGTAAACGAATCGATAACTTTAAGTAAATGTCAAGAGGATATATCAACATCATAAATTAACACGATATAATCACAAAAATATATATAGAATATTATATAAAGATTTATAGAGAAGAGAGGAGGTTGTTTAGTGAATAAATTATCTCGCTATTTCAGGTTTGGTATACCGACTTTGTTAAAGCCTATAAGTATAATTTTGATTTTATTGCTATCAGCAAGTTGCGTTCTTGCATGGCCCGTAACAGATCTAAAGATCACACCTGAAAATCCATGTGTTAATGAAGGCAATATTACAATTACAGGGAGGGTTGGTCCAAACGATTATGTTCCTATAACCACAATTTATGAAGTTGAGGTTCCTGTTTCAAATGGCAAATATGAATATGATGCAGGTATTGTACCCATACCCTCAGGTATAATTCTTTGCAGTATCAGTGCTGAAGGTGTGAATGATCTGACTGTATCTACAAATGTGTGGGGTCTTCCTATATCTAAAACTCAGGTTGCAAAGGCTGGCAAAGCAACTCTGTCTGCACCATATATACCAAAAGGTAAGTATAGCCTAGTAGTAAGTGGTAATGCAGCAGGTACAGGTGCTGTGAGTAATTGTAATGAAGGAAATACAGATACAGGAACCGACAAGAATACTGTAAAGCTCACTTTTATAGCAAAGATGGAAGTCAAAGCTGATAATCAAGGGTATTTCAAACAAGTCTGTTGTACTGACAGACCAGTAGGTGAATATGTCCTTAAAGTAGGGGATAAGACAAAAATAATTACATTGAGGGATTGCAGTAAAGACAACGCAGTTAACACAGATGGAAATACCATTAAGGAAGATAGTTCTGCTGTAACTGCAGCACTTGCCAGATCGAGTGGTACAGGCATGGCAACTATTATGAGTAGTAATAATACTACAGTGGGCAATGAATCAGTTATGCCATCACCTCAAGATAGTATAGATTATGCATTTGAAGATACTGTGAAAGATCAACAGACAGAAGCAGGAGTTGAAAAAAATAGTTTCATTAATGTTATAATGAACACTATAAGTTCAATCCTGAACAGGTTGGGATTTTGAATAAGGAGATATAACTTCCTCCTTCTTTAATTTCAGCACTACATATTATTAACGAATCTATATTCATTGTTATTTTTGCATCTTTATTATATTAACAATGAACTTCAGTGGCTTTTTATTAACTGTTTTTATTTAGATGTGGATAACATCATTAATAAAATGTAGAAAACATAAATTTCAAAGTAATTCTTTTATCCTGTCTGCAATATCAGCCAGATTTTCATTACCAGGATTTGTCTCCACTATACTGTGCATAGATCCGCCATTATCTCCTCTCTTTCGAGGAATTATATGAACATGCACATGTGGTACACTTTGACCAGCGACTTCACCGACATTCATACCTATGTTCATACCATCCAGATTAAAAGCTCTGGAAACAGCCTTTGAAATAATATTCACGGAGGCGAACAGATCAGAAGCATCTTTTTCAGTCATTTCAGTGAACAGACCGATATGCTTTTTGGGCATTACTATAGTATGTCCTTCAGAACAGGGATAGATGTCAAGGAAAGCAAAAACAGAATCATTTTCATATACTTTATGACTTGGTATGGAACCTGAAATTATTTTACAAAAAATGCAGTCCATCTACATCGCCTCAATCAAATGCCATATTCATTCATATAAGATAAATATGACGCAATAACAGGAATCAACAATTATTTAGGGGAGCAATTGTAATGTTTTGAAAAGCTACACTTAAACATCGGGAATCAATACTGTTTTCAACATTTTCTGGTTTCAAGCAGTCTTCTGCTACATAAAATCGTATAAGGTTCATTCCCTTTCTGAGATGTAAAGTTGTGTGAGCATCAGTAAATATCTTTGGATATACACTTATGTTTTGTTCCAGTATACCATTATTATAAATATAAATATTTTTGGATTGATTGTAACCGACAGCCCGGAAACTAATAGATGCAGTAATATTTTCCTGAGAGTATGCCCCTATAGTAGCGTTATTTGATATCCAGCGGGTGGGGATACCCCCCCAATCCTCAAGATGATACCAGTTTCTTAAAAACAAAAGATTACTGGCATCATTTTCAAAACCAATTTCTCTAATAATAATCCACATTTTTCCTGTGGGAGATATAGTTAATTTATAAACATGGTTCTTTTTATCATAATAAACAGGCTCAATTCTTGTAAAAACTACATAATTTGCTTCTTCTTGCTTTAGAGTATTGTTATATTTTTCTTCCCCAAACTCTAAAGAAAAGGAAACATCTTCATCTTCTGAACCATAAATAAATGAAACTGCCTTTATTTTATTATCAGATCTTAATAATAAATTTGTTGAACCGTTTATAATAAATTGATTATCTAAAAACTTACTGTTTTTATCCAATTCATAGATTTCTAAATTTCCTGTTTTATGGAAACGCTCCCAAAAAGGAAGGTACTTCAATTGAGTGTATTCTATAGGTAAATAAGAG
>JACIVZ010000127.1 GCA_014361205.1 Methanomethylovorans sp.
CTAATGGTTCAGCCAGAGGAGCAAATAAGCAATAATGATTTAATTGAAAACAGTAACAAAGTTTCTAACGAGCACGATAAGGATATTTATGAGAAGATAAAAAGACTGAATGATACAATCATTTCTATTTATAATGAACTGATAAACAGTGGCGCTGATAAAGAAATAATCATGAGGAGACTTGGACCTTTCAAAAGAGATCTTAAAAAGATAGAAAATAGTATACATGAGTCTCAAATAAATGATGGTACTACAATGGAATACTTTTCTCAGACAAAGGATCTGCTTGAGTCACTTATAAACCAGTAAGAGATTACATAACATGAAAAAGACAAAATTATGCATAAAGGTATACAGAAACGAAAAAAAAACTATAGGTGCTGTTTCTACTACAATTGCACACGAGCTTAAGGAATTGGATGTAACCATATGTATAAGTGTTTCCGAGGATAAATGGGTTCTTGCTGAAATTGAAGGAGAAGATGAGGAGTTTGCCAGCAATCTTCTTATAAAAAAATATGGTGTTCCGACATCTGTACCTGATGAAGGAGGAATATATAAGGGTTTTATTTCAGCGATTGAAGATGACAGGATAATTGTAGATATAGGTACAAAAATGATCATACTGCCTGAAAATCTGAAAAATCTGGGAGTTGGCAGTGTGCGCCAAATTTCCTTACGTTTTGGAATGATTAAATATTTGCCTGTTGAAGTGGAAGTAATAACAACAAAGTCCCAAATCCAAGGTAAGTTCAGCAAATATCAGACAGATGTATTCTGGAAATGGAAAAAAGCTGGATACGATAGAGTTACTGCAAATGCTATTACCCGATCAGAACTAAAAGCCGCAATAAAAAGAACTGGTCATGCAAGGGACATATATGGTATAGAAAGAATTGGCATTATGGAACACGCTATCGTTTGCAGGGAAAATACGGACGGACCTGGAATTGTTGCAGCTATTGGAAAATTTATACCATCAGAACTTGGAGTAATAATTGGTTCTTCCTGAATCTGCATTCTCTGTTTAATCTATTGTCATTTATTAAGAAAATGAACAATGAAAAGACATCTTTCTTTTCCATTTCCGCAGCATTCTACCTCCTGAACGCAGCAGTCAATGTTCAGTGCGTGAACTATTGTCCCTTCGATAATGCCTTCAGTAAATGAGCAAAGGTTTTTTCCGATGGTAGAAATGATTTTATAATCAAAACATTTTTCTACTGCTATAATCAAAGGCTCATTGCCTGCAAGATACATGGTGCCCATTTGGTATTTTTTCCAGAAAGAAGCCAGTTCCTGTACAAGAACTACAATATCTTTTGATACAAAATTTGAGGAGATACTTATGCCAATGTCCCTGCCTATCTTTCTCATTATTGGATCACTGTTAATTCCATGAGCATCAAAACCAAACTGTATGGCACGGAAAAAACATTTAAAACAGCCATGTTTCTCCAGTTGTGGAGAAGCTAATGTTTCCAGCACATTTTTGTAATGTTTGAGAATAGGAGGCTGCGAGCGGGCCATATGTTCACATTTGAGGTAATACATTTTTCGCCGTTTGTCATCTTTATCATATTCTTCTTCCACAAGGCCGGAGGATTTTAGATCATTAAGATGTACTGAAACTGTGGATTTAGCTTTTCCTGTATGTTTAACGATATCGTCAAAAGAACGGGAAGATTCCTTTAAAAAATCAAGTATTTGGATCTTTACAGGACTATTTAAAGCGACAAAGCCATTTCCATTAGAATAAAGAGCAGTCCGGCCGCCATCGTTCATATTACATTAAATAACAATAACCCTATATAAAAGTTAGCTAATAGTCGAATAGAGTCAACCGATTTACAGAAATGTAATATATAAAATATAATACATATCTCAGGGTAAATGTTATGCAAATTGAACAAAATTTAGCAGTATGTGTTCCCATTGAAGATGCAGAAAATATAAGATGTCGTCTGTTGGATAGTAAAATTCTGGATACAACCAGAAAAATAAAGAAAATCACAAAGAACGGCAAAAAACATCTGCTATTACCTGTAATAAAGCCTGTCGTAGGATATACATGCCTTAACGATGATATGCCAGAGTTTTACCTATGTAAAAGATCACTGAAAGATTATCTTTCAGGTGAGATTTCGGAGAAAGAACTTGAAAAAGTACCTTCAAGCTGGCAGGTGATTGGGCAAGTTGTAGTAATTAATATCCCCGAGCAACTCGATAAAAGAGCTGAACTTATTGGTCAAAAGTTGTTGCAAATGTATCCCAGATGCACCTGTGTTGTCAGAGATAAAGGTATTCATGGGCCTTTCAGATTACCCGTACGAGAAATTATTGCAGGTCATGATACTGAGACTGTCCACAAAGAGAACGGGTGTGTTTTTAAACTGGATGTCACTAAAGTTATGTATTCAAAGGGTAACCTTGCTGAAAAAAAACTAATGAGTATATCTGCCCATGATGAAGTTGTAGTTGATATGTTTGCAGGAATTGGATATTTTTCTATACCCATCGCAGTACATTCCTTGCCGAAAAAGGTTATATCAATCGAGTTAAATCCAGTATCCTTTGATTATCTTAGGGAAAATATTTATCTAAACCATGTGGAAAACCTTGTAGAACCCATGCTTGGTGATTGTGCTCTTGTCACTCCAGAAGGCATAGCAGACAGAGTCATCATGGGTTATGTGGGAAATACGCATCATTATCTCATTAAAGGCATGAAAGCTTTAAAGCCTGAAGGAGGTATACTACATTATCATGAAACTACTCCTGAAAAACTATTGTTTGAAAGGCCCATCAACCGAATAAAAGAAGCTGCTATGCAACTTGGAAAAAAAGTGAAAATTCTAGAAACCAGGCGCGTTAAAAAATACGCTCCATGTGTGTGGCATGTGGTCGTAGATGTTATGATCAAATAAGAGTTTACATACCTTTATGGATTAACCATCTATATCTAAATCAACTATATCGGTCCAGACCTCTTTTTAAAAAGTGATTGAAGCATATATATATTACATGTTTTTTGTGAAAGCTTTACTCCATGTATAATCACAAAGCTGCATTCCCTTTGGTTTAGCAAGAATCAATCGAGTACTTAATTTATCCGGTGTTCGAGATGAACATCATTTTTACCACTTGCAATCCATCTGCAAGTAGTTCGGCAAAGGGAATGCAAAAGCCAGGGAGATCTGATAAACATTACACTTCTGATTGCTCAACAATATGACCCCAATATAACCCCACCTATTTCTTTCGATATGATTGAGATCTTCATAATTGTTTTTCAAAAAAATAAAAACTCTGAAGGTGTACTTGGATTCAGAGTTATCAGACTTCTTTTATTCCAAATGATTCAAGAAGTATACCTGGGTTGATGCGACCACTTGTAAAAGACTTCTTTGTCATTTTGTCGTTTATAGTGATCTTTGCAGGAGCGAACATACCTGCATCAACTTTGAAGAAATCAAAACCTGCTTCTTTAAATGTTATATAGAATGGTTTACCAAAATCCCTGGATGTTGTGGAAGGTGCCTGTTTTACATACTCTGCCAGCTTTTCAGCATCTCCGTACTCGACGGTATAATATGTCTCTCCACAGTATATAATGCAGTCATTGGTTGAGCCCATGCATTTGGTATCGTCACCCACAATAGGTGCAATGGGAGCTACTCCAAAACCACTTTTAATCGTATTGATATCAAATCCGATAGACTCTAGTTTGTGTATACCTGTTTCTACTATTCTAGCAGAAATCTGCACACTACCTGCAATTGAAGCAGTAGGTGCAACTGCAATATAGACATTCTCAGTATCAACGCTGCAGTGTTTTGCAATGTATTCCACTACTTCTTCAGTGGGAAGTGCAGAGGATTCCATCACCAAAACTGCAAACTCGGAGTCGTCTTTGTAGCCAATTTCTTCATAAAGTTCTTTTGGCTTGAGGCCGAGAGCCCTTGCAGGGCCTGAACCCATTCCGAAATACTTTCCTACTGATATTCTCCAGCCAGCATATTGTGAACCCATGCATGCTATTACAGGATGATCAGTTGCGACCTGTATTGCAGGCACTGGCAATCCATTTAGATCAAATTTGGTGTAGCTGATATCAGCAAGATCAGCAAGGCACAGGCGGGAAAGGTACATACCTGCATCATAACCACCCTGCATTTTCACGCCACAGTCAATGACTGTTGCTCCGTTTCTAAGCTCAGCGGACTGAATATTAAGTTCTTCTTCCCAGTCGAGCATTTCATCTATAATATCTAATCCTTTTTCATTGACACTGATCACAATATCACTCTTATTCATTTAGTTGTTGTGTCTTCTTTGATTGAAAAGCATATATAACTACCGATTTAAAAAGCAAGGATTTAAATCATGGTAAACTTAGCCGAATTATATAATTTTTAATATAAATTATAATGAATTAACATGACTTGTAACTTATAAATGTTAAAATCATATTCAATGAATACTAACCTAAATTCACA
>JACIVZ010000128.1 GCA_014361205.1 Methanomethylovorans sp.
ATGGGACAATGGGGTACTCATGTATGTGATGTAATCTTTGATAATTGTAAAGTACCTGTAGAAAATAGATTAGGTGAAGAAGGACAAGGATTTATTACAGCTATGAAAATACTAGAAAAATCAAGAGTTCATATAGCAGCAGTATGTGTTGGTTATGCAAAAAGGATAATAGATGAAATGGTTAATTATTCGATTAATAGAAAACAGTTTGGGCAGCCAATTGCTAATTTTCAAATGATTCAATCAATGATAGCTGAAAGTAAAACTGAATGTTACGCAGCAGAATGTATGGTAAGAGAGACAGCCAGAAAGTATGACTTTAACAATAAAATTGTTGTAGATTCATCATGTACAAAACTTTTTGCATCTGAAATGGTTAATCGAGTTGCAGATATGTGTGTACAGGTATTCGGTGGATACGGATATATTAGAGAATATCCAGCTGAAAGATTTTATAGAGATACTAGGTTGTTTAGAATTTATGAGGGGACAAGTGAAATTCAAAAAATTATAATTGCTAAAAATTTAATCAAAGAAGCTCAGGAAGTTGAGTAGACGACTATGATAAATAAAATAGTTGAAGATACTAGGCAAGCCATTCAAGGAATTAAATCGGGAGATACCGTTTTAATTGGTGGGTTCGGTGATGCTGGGGTTCCTTTTAAGTTAATTGAAGCTATACTTAGGACGGATGTTTGCGATTTAACAATAGTTTCAAATAATGCTGGAACATATAAACGAGGTATAGAAGCTCTTCTACTAGCGGGTAAATTAAGAAAAATTATTTGTTCTTATCCAAGAAGTAGTGGAGCTACTGCAATAGTAGAATTATGGAAAAATAGGCAGGTAGTTTTAGAAGTTATTCCTCAGGGGACATTGACTGAAAGAATAAGAGCTGGTGGAGCAGGATTGGGTGGTTTTTATACACCTGTTGGTGTTAATACATTGATAGCTAAAGGAAAAGAAGTTAGAGTAATTGATGGTAAAGAATATCTTTTAGAAAAACCTATTAGAGGTGATATAGCATTATTGAAAGCTAATAAAGCTGATAGATATGGTAATTTAGTTTATAATAAAAGTGCTAGAAATTTTAATCCAATAATGGCAACAGCAGCTGATATAGTGGTAGTTGAAGTTAATGAAATAGTAGAGTTAGGAAAATTGGATCCGGAATCTATTATAACACCAGGTATTTTTATAGACAGAGTTGTGCTTGGAGGGCAGAAATGAAATATCTTCCTTTAACTGAAAGGCAAATAGCTTGGCGAGCTGCTCAGGATGTTTCGGATGGGACTTATGTTAATCTGGGAATTGGGATACCTACTTTGATAGCAAATTATGTACCTGAGGATAGAGAAGTAATATATCATAGTGAAAATGGGATTCTTGGAATGGGACCAGAGCCAATGCCAGGTGAAGAAGATCCTGATCTCATTAACGCTGGAAAATTTTTTGTGACAATTTTAAAAGGTGGTTGTTTTTTTGATAGTAGTTTGTCTTTTGTAATGATTAGAGGTGGACATCTGGATCTAGTATTTTTGGGAGCTTTTCAAGTTTCTGAAAAAGGAGATATTGCAAACTGGACAACAGGAGATGAAAGAACAATACCATCTGTTGGTGGTGCAATAGATTTGGCTGTAGGTTGCGAAGATGTAAGAGTGCTTATGAGACATACAACTAAAACAGGAGAACCGAAAATAGTTAAGGAATGTACATATCCTTTAACTGCAAAAAAAGTGGTAAAACGCATATATACAGATTTGGCGGTTATAGATGTAACAGAAAAAGGAATGATAGTACGAGAAATTATTAATGGGTATGATTTTGATAAATTAAAAAGTGTGACAGCCGCAGATTTAATACTAGATGAAAATTGGAAATATTTAATTGTCCCAGAAATCTAAGTAGGAGTTTTAGTTATGAGTATATTAATAGTAGAAGATGTTGATAAACATGTAAAATTAATAAAGCTCAATAGACCTGAAGCTTTGAACGCTTTAAATTTAGAGCTTAGAAAGAATTTAGCTGAAGTATTTACTGAATTTTCTAATAATGATGATATACGGGCTATTGTTATTACAGGTAATGAAAAAGCTTTTGTTGCAGGTGCTGATTTAAAAGAACTTTTGGAAGTATCAGGTCCTTTTGATACTTTATTAAATGATATTAGAAAATACTGGAAACCGATTAAAGAATGTTCGAAACCAATAATTTCAGCAGTAAATGGTTTTGCTTTAGGCGGGGGATGTGAACTTGCTATGCATACTGATATTATTGTTGCAGGGGAAAATGCTAAATTTGGACAACCTGAAATTAAAGTGGGAATAATTCCTGGAGCTGGTGGCACACAGAGATTGACACGTGTTGTAGGAAAATATAAAGCTATGAGACTATTGTTAACAGGTGATTTTATAACGGGTAGAGAAGCTTATGAAATGGGATTAGTAAGTATCGTGGTTCCTGATGATGAAGTTCTTAATACTGCATTGGATTTTGCTAAGAAAATTTCTAAATTACCACTATTATCAGTTAAGTTTATAAAAGAACTTGTTAATACATCATATAATGCCCCTCTTGAGACTTTATTAGCACTTGAAGAGAAAAGTTTTCAGCTTTTGTTCAGTACTGAAGATCAAAAAGAGGGGATGAGAGCATTCATTGAGAAACGTAAACCTGAATATAAAGGGAGATAATAATGTGCAATTTTAATAAAGATAATATGACTGTTGGTGTAATAGGTCTTGGGGTAATGGGCAGAGGGATTGCTCAAGTTTTAGCCCAGTCTGGTATAAAGGTTTTATTATATGACAATAATGAAGAGATTTTAGATTCAGGAATAGATTTCATCAAAAGAATGATAGATAAGTTATGTGAGAAAGGAAAAATTGATAAAGATAAAGCAGAATCAAGTAAGTCTTTGATAGTAAAGACAACTGATTTGAGTGATTTTTCAGGATGTGATTTAGTGATAGAAGCTGTTGTGGAAAACTTAGACATTAAAAAGAATATTTTTTATAAATTGGAGGAAATTGTAAAAGAAGATTGTATTTTAGCAACAAATACATCATCATTATCTGTAACATCTATTGCAGCTGCCTGTAAAAAGCCTTCAAGGGTAGCTGGATTTCATTTTTTTAATCCTGTTCCTTTAATGAAAGTAGTTGAAGTTGTGAGAGGTATAATGACAGAGGATTGGGTTTGTGATGAGTTAAAAAGGATTGCCCAAGTAATTGGACATACACCTATATTAACTAAAGACACCCCTGGTTTTTTAGTAAATCATTTAGGAAGAGCTTATGGAACAGAGGCACTTACTATATTAAGTGAAGGTGTCGCTGATATTGAGGACATAGATGTAATATTGCGGGAAACATGCAATTTTCGAATGGGACCTTTTGAACTTTTTGATCTTACAGGTATTGATGTTTCCCATCCAGCTACAGAATCTATATATCACCAATTTTATGAGGATCCTAGGTACAAACCTTCATATATTTTACAGAGGAGAATGGAAGCAAAACTTTTGGGACGAAAGACAGGGCAAGGATTCTATAAATACGATAGTAGCGGGAAAAAAATTATAAAAGAAAAAACAACATATATTAAATCAGTCGATAAGTCAAAAATTTTTAAAATATGGGTTGGTGGAGATAAATCAAATGTAAATATGATTAAAAATTTCATTTTTAAGATAGGTGGAGAATTAGATGAAGGTAAAAAACCTTCAAAAAAATCAATATGTATGTTAGTCCCTGAACTTGGTAAAGATGCTACTACAACTTCAGTAGAATTAGGAGTTGACCCTGAAAAATCTGTCGCGATAGAAGCATTTAATAATGCTTTGAATAAACATATAGTATTAATGAAAACGGTTGTAACAACGGATAACACTATTCTAAATCTTATGTCTTTGCTTCAACAAAATGAATTAAATTATTCAATTATCAATGATAGCCCTGGATTTATAAATCAAAGAGTATTGGCCATGATAATAAATACTGCTTGTGCTATTGCTCAACAAAATATAGCATCACCACATGATATTGATAAAGCGGTGAAACTTGCACTTGGATATCCTTTTGGACCTCTTGAGTGGGGAAATATGTTTGGAGTTAATAATATACTACAAA
>JACIVZ010000129.1 GCA_014361205.1 Methanomethylovorans sp.
ATGGACAAGTCGTAAGTGAACTATCTATATCTTCAGAAGATGAGCATCTTCTTCAATTTTTTGAGGATTTTACTGGCAGTTTTCCTGAAAATATTGTAGCAGGAATCCATCATATGCAGGGAATATTAATGTTATCATATGCTAAATCAGGTGAAATATGCCCAGATAATTGTGCCGGTCCAGAGAAATTCTGTCCTACTTTTAAAAGATATAAACCTGAAACAATAACAAACTATGTAAAGTATCTTTTTCCTTATATAAAAGGTTGGGTTTTCGAAAGTTATCAGATAGAACCTGGGATAGGTGCAATAAAAGGCGTGGATGTGAAAGACAACCTTCTCCAGATATCGGAATATATACATTCTTTAAAAATATGCGATGACAAAATTACTAACATGGATATAAAAAAACAAATATTTTTTATCGCTACTACCTGTAACTGCCACGGAGTTGTAAACCTTTTAAGAATTGATTTTTCGAAGTGGTAAAAACTATTTATCTATGCTGAAAACATAATTCTATACAAAATTAAATAATCAGAACATATCTATGTTATTTCTCATTTACATTTTCAATCGAAATTATATCTTTCTCTGAATAAGTTCGGATATATGCAAATCCATTTTGCAATTCTTTATCTAAAGCATTCTGTTTGGGCATCGTTTCATAAACAGGAAATAAATTCATATTAGATTTATGTTTTTTAATAAGTTCAGGTACCGACCCAATGACAACAGCTGGATTTCCCGCAGCCACAGAATTATCTGGTATATTTTTTGTAACTACACTTCCTGCACCAATTATTACATTATCGCCAATTGTAACACCTGGCATAATAATACTTCCTGCACCGATGAAAGTATTAGAACCAATGGTAACTTTACCTACTTTTGTGTAACCGGTATAATTTCTAAGACTTCCATCATGTGCTAAAACAATTGTCCCATAGGATAAAACAGAATTATCCCCGATAGAAATCAACCAGTTATATCCGGGATCAATCAGTACATTTCTTCCAATGAATACATTTTTTTCTAACATCATTTTTTCTCGGAACTTTAAACTCCTGATATTCATCCTGCAGAAAGACTTAAAAAAAGAAAATATCTTAAAAATGTCTTCCAATACCATTTATCTGCACCACTTTCATATCAACATAAGACAAGTTTATTAGTTAAACTATTTTAAAACTTTCGTCACATATTAAAAATGAATTTTTGAATACAACAAGTGGACACGAAACTTTTTCAACATACAGAAAACATAAATCATATGCGGGGGATGGGATTCGAACCCACGAACTCCTCCGAGACTAGACTCTGAATCTAGCGCCTTTGACCTGGCTGGGCGACCCCCGCATTGAAGATAGCGTATAGTTGCATTAATGGTATATATGCTTTTTCAGTTTCAGCTGATAAAAAAATCATCAGCAAGCATAAAGTCATCCCATCAATTTCAAAAGTAAAGCTTTCTGTGCATGCAGGCGATTCTCTGCCTGATCATAAACCACTGAGTGAGGTCCATCCATTACCTCCGCTGCTATCTCTTGTCCCCTGTGAGCCGGCATGCAGTGCATGACTATAACATCACTCTTGGCAATGGATACAAGATCTGAATTTATTTGGTAATCTTTGAGATCATTCAAACGCTTTTCCATCTCGTCCTCATCACCCATGGAAACCCATACATCAGTGTAAAGTATATCTGCATCTTTTGCTGCCTCAAATGGATCATTAATAATGGTAATGTCACCACCAAGCTCTTTGGCACTTTTAACTATTCTCTCATCAGGCTCATAACCTGGTGGGCAGGCCACTACCATCTTCATGCCTACTATCGCACAACCCAGAATAGCTGAGTTACACACATTGTTGCCATCGCCTACCCATACGTATTTTAAACCATTGAAATCGCTTTTATATTCCTTTATGGTCAGCAGATCAGATAGTATCTGACATGGATGTTCCACATCTGAAAGAGCATTGATCACCGGAACTGAAGAATGCTCAGCTATCTCAAGTATAGTACTATGCTTGTTGACCCTTGCAGCTATGCCATGTACATATCGCGAGAGAACAACAGCAGTGTCAGCTATAGTTTCCCCACGCCCAAGCTGCAGATCTTTGAAAGACAGAAAAATGGACTGACCTCCAAGATCAGCCATCGAAACCTCAAATGAAACTCTTGTACGAGTAGAAGACTTTTCAAAAAGCATTGCTAAACTTCTGTTCTTCAGCAGGTCTGTAAGCTTCCCGCGTGCACGCTTCTCTTTTAAACCTTCTGCCATTTCAAGCAGTTCAATGACCTCATGTTGAGTGAGGTCTGCAAAGGAAATGAGATGTTTCATACAATCAACTCATATGCATTATATACAGATCATGATTTGCCTCTTATTTCTTTCATATGATCGATACGTTTCTGAATTAACGATGAGGTACCAATATCTCTTCTGAAATGCAAGTCTCCAACAATATTATCAAGTGCTTCCTGAGCTTTTTTCTCTGCTTTGGATATAGAATCGGCAATCCCTACTACAGCTATTGCACGGGAACCTGTTGTATAAATCTTATTGTTTTCTTCATAAACACTTGCATAAAATACAAGTGCATCACCAACATCCCCTATTGATACCTCCTTGTCCTTTGAGGGATTATCCGGATAACCAGCTGGAACTGCATACTTACACACAGTTGCAAGTTTATTGAATCTTACATCCAGTTTGTCAAGGGTACCACTCACAATCGCAGACATAACATCCACTATATCTGTTTGAAGAAGTGGAAGTACGTTCATAGCTTCAGGGTCACCAAATCTGGCATTGAATTCTATTATTTGAGGCCCATTCTTTGTAATCATGAACTGACCATATAGCACACCTTTATACTTAACACCTGTTTCTGCATATAATTCCTTTACCGTGTGTTCCATAATACTTTTTGCCTGTTTTACATCTTCTGCACATAAGAAAGGTAATATCTCCCCGGCATCACTGTAGGATCCCATCCCCCCTGTATTGGGCCCCAAATCATTCTCAAAGGCTCTCTTGTGATCCTGTACAGTTGGGGCGAACGCTAAATGGTCGCCATCAACAAAAGCCTGCAATGTGAACTCTTCTCCTACAAGGTTCTCCTCGACGACAACACTTCCTGACTCAAGTAGTAAAGAGGCATATTCCTGAGCATCTTTGATTGTAGGGAGCTGATCGCCCATTACTTTTACACCCTTACCACCAGTAAGACCTGCAGGCTTTATTGCCACATTCCCCAGCTTTTCAATGAAATCAAACATTGGTTCTCTTTCATTAAATACTTCGAACACAGGACAACCCGCAATGCCATGCTTTCTCATAAAGTTCCTAGCCCATGCTTTATCGAACTCTATCTTAGCCACTGCTTTTTTTGGACCAACAACACCAATACCAATATCTGATAAAGCATCTGCAAGACCTACTGCCAGTGGAGCTTCCGGCCCGATGAACGCAAGATCGATGTTATTATTATTTGCATAGGAAACAATTTTCTTTACCTCTGTTTCTTTTTCAAGAAGAAAATCATGACAAAGCCTGGCAATTCCAGGATTTTTTTTAGCCATCACTGCGAAAATGAGAGGATCCTTTCTGCTTTGTGCAATCGCAGCAGCAATTGCATGTTCTCTTCCTCCGCCACCAACAACTAGAACATTCATTTACATGACCTCTTCAATAGAAATTTTTAATAATAAAACCAAATCATCTCATTGTAATTTTAACATAAATACGATAATGTCATCTTTAATACTGTCACTATTTATTAATTATCACCACACTTTATTAGAACTAAGAAAGATGACATATATACGGACTCTTTCTCATATTCAAATAAATATTTTACTTATTTGTTCTGCTTTTATTGAGACCATCTAATTAGCTCCAAATATTCCCAATTCTAATTAGACAATATTTTGTCAAAAGAACCTCCCAAATGAATTTATTTGTTTAAAACAATTTTGTAGTCCTGCAAGTATCAAAAACTGATA
>JACIVZ010000013.1 GCA_014361205.1 Methanomethylovorans sp.
TTCTAAAGTAAAATTAGTGGCACCCTGACGTGCGTTGAACTCGCCTACACCCAGATATACGGCGTCTGCCCCTCCTTTAATAGCTGCTTTCAGTGAATCCATATCACCTGCAGGAGCAAGTATTTCTGGTCTTCCAAATATTTTTTTTATTCTTGAAACTTTCATATTGTCCGAATCCATAATAAAGGTATAGTGTTCTTTAAGTGAAGAGACTTTCACTATAAAAAGGTTGACTGAAGGTATCAACAATATCTATAAAAGTTTTAGAGTTGATATAATAAAATATTATTTCATTTAATAAGAACTGCAATATAAATATTTTAACATTTACCGGGTGCCATTAAATCAAAAAAAATTAGAAAATAAGGGAGGCAAATATTATCGTGAGTGCAAGACCTAAAATGCATTCTGTAATCTCTGACATACTTTATCACCTCATGTAATAAGAACTGTTGAAGTTAAAATAATACACAATGAACAAAAAAGATGTTAATTATTATTCCATACACGTTTTTCACCTGTTTTCAGGATTTGTCAGAGGCGTACATACGAGCTTATAGTATAAATACATTACTATAATATCCATATTAAGACTATTTTATGAAATCATTAAAAAATTCAGATAAGTAAAAATCGATCTATTATGGATATTTAACTTATTCAGACAAGAGGAAATAGCAGCTTATACTCCAGTAGCTCCACCAGCTAGGTCAATTATGAAAGTAATAATAACAAAAGCGTATGAAGTAGATATATACTAAACTAAAAAGATATAAAAATATAAAAATATGGCAAATTTGTAGAAATGCCTTAATAGATTTGATGGATAATTATCAGCATCATAAAGGATTTATAGTTTTCATCGTGCCACATTGTGGACAATAATATATAGTGTTTGAACCAAAAGTTTGTTTTTTGAGTTTGGTTTTACATCTACAGCAAACCTGACAAGTATTTATCATATTTTTTCCTCGCTAAACTCTTATATATCTGGTCTTTGCATCAACAAAGCCTTTTTCATATTTCACATAAATAGTCTAAATAAATGGTCATCAATATAATTGCTATGAACATCCAGAAATACACCATAATATGCATATCTGTTTTAGATAAATCCTGAAGATCGCATGAAATATTAACTTATTCTATATTATTTTGATAGGTGAGAAAAAACAACTACTGAATATATCACATATATTTGTACTCTGGAAATCTTGTTACATAAAAATAATTCTAATATTTCTGATATTAACTGTTCGGTCTGAAAAAAAGCAGGATTTAAATGAAATTATTGAACTTTTCATATGATGACCATATTTTAGCCGTTGCAAAAATTTATATATCTATATTGCATGAATATTCATGCTTTGAGAGTGTAACTGTTTTGAGAACATAAGGCTTTTAATGGTATTACTTTGTAACTGCTATTTTTCCTGTATGCTTCCAGCAAGTGCACCTTTTAAGCTTATTTATAAAGGAAGTGAAATTGTTGTTTAACAAAAATGAATCAACTGCTCCAGTTGATGCTGGAAAAGAATATGAAGTTAAGATAGAAGATATTGCAAAAGAAGGCGATGGAATTGCCAGAGTTAGTGGTTTTGTAATCTTTGTTCCAGGCACATCCGTGGGAGACGAAGTAAATATAAAAGTCACAAAGGTCATGCGCAAGTTCGCATTCGCTGAAGTTGTAGAATAATTCAATTTTAACAGATCCTAAGGAAGATCAATTGCTTTGATTTTCCTTATTATTGATTTTTATGGCTCTCTTCAACATTTTGTGAGTCAATTTTCCCTGATTTTACTTTTAAATTTATCAGAGAATATTAGAATTTTGTTCTATAAACCTTTTACATGGAGATATGTTCCATACTGGCAAAGAATTGTGGTGAAATAACAAATTAACGTAACTACTCAACTTTGCTAATATCCAAAATTATTATCATTTCTTGAGCAATAGTCTTTCATCTATCGGATAATAGGCTGTAGCCGCTTCTATCAGCTCAGTTGCAGTGTTTTTTGGGAAAGAATGTATCTCTACACGTACACCTGAAGCCTTAAGATGATTTACAAGCGCAGTGAAATCCCCATCTCCAGTAACCAAAACAATAGTATCCACTTTAGATGATATAGAAATAGCATCAATAGCAATACCCATATCCCAATCACCTTTAGTAGATCCGTCAGGCCGAGATTTCAATTGTTTAGACTTAACCTCCCAACCAATGTACTCTATTACAGACTTGAAACCAGACTGGTCTATTTCCTTTGTTTCAACAACATATGCTATTGCACGAATCAACTGCCTGCCTCTTACCACTGCGCTTAACAATTTTCCAAAGTCTAATTTAGCGTAGTAAAAATTTCTGGCTGAATAGAACATATTCTGTACATCTACAAATACAGCCAATCTTTGACTTATAAATAGATGTTCTTGATAATCCAGATCACTTGAACCCATTGAATTCACCTTGTGATTAAAAATTAAAGCCCTTTAAATAATATCTCCATACATTTCACTCGTCCAACCCCTTTCTGCCAAATATATAATTAGCTACTCTAAGAGCGTCTCTGTCTCCTGTTTCTTTCTCGCATGAGTCACTTAGCTTTACTACTGGAATACCATTTATGCTATGCATTTTTATTACAATATTAAGAGGTGGACTTGTTCTGAAAAAGTCTGCATTATTTGTCAGACTTGTACCAATCCCAAAACTACAGTTTATCCTTCCGTCACAATAATTTTTAATCTTTATGGCGTCTGAAGCATGCAAAGCATCACTGAAAACCAATAATTTTTTCATGGGGTCTATCCCCTTTGATCTGTAATGCTCAATAACCTTATCGGTAAAACCAAAAGGATCACCGCTGTCATGTCTTACACCATCATATAACTTTGAAAGCCGAAGGTCAAAATCTGCAAAAAAAGCATCAGTACCGAAAGTATCTGAAAGAGCTATACCCAGATTCCCTTCATACACCTTTGCCCAATTATCAAATGCAAAATAGTTAGCCCTTCGCAAACTCATAAGTGCAGAATTTCCCATTATCCATTCATGTCCAATAGTGCCTACAGGCTTTATCTCATATTTTCTTGCAAGGTGAACATTGCTTGTTCCTGTAAAGCATGAAAAATTGCGCAAAGCATCTACAACTTTTTCCTGTAGCATGAAGCTTCTTCTCCTTCGTGTTCCGAAGTCTGTGAACTGACAACCATAACTTTGAAGTTCTTTACCGATGCTGTTAATTTTCTCTATATAGTGTCTAAGGAGAATTTCTTCTCCCACACCATCCGGAAATGCCTGCTCTTTCCAGCTCTTTTCTATTGTACTAAAATATAATTCAGAGATGGTGGCCATGAGTACCACTTCCCATAAAATGGCACTATGCCATTTGCCCTTTATCTCAAGATTTAAGTCATTATCTTCCTTAAGTCCCACCCTTACCTCAGATGGATCAAAACGATAGTTCTTCAGATATTCAAGATACATGGGTTTAAAGAATGGACAGGCAGATTTTAACCATTTATACTCTTCTTCGGTCAGCGCAATTTTAGGAAAATGATTATCCAAAATATTCCTGAGATAGTTTACAAACTCTTTATTAAAACGCTGTTCTCCTCTGTTGATGAAACGATATTCTACACTTGCTTCTGGGAACAACTCAAGTACAGCCATCTGCATACTTAGCTTGTACAGATCATTATCCAGTATCGATTGAATCACATCTGATCTTCCTATATATTTATGGATATATGCCTGTACTTTATACCTTATGTGCCTGTCGATTATGTGTGGATCATATCGGCTGAAAATTGGAGATGGATTTAGTCTTCGTTTATGTAGTTTTTTCCTCAGTGAAAAACATTGAGCTTGTGACACAGTTTCGAAGGCCTCATTTACAAATATGATAACATCTGGGTAGGAATATCAGGATTTGTAAATGAAGGCAAATCCTAAGGCATATATTTAAATCTGAAACATCGGGCATTCCTCCCTTCACTATCAGTAATTAAAAGAAAACAAAATTGACTTATGTTATCTCTTTTTATAGTAAGAGGAGTTCAGCGTAAAATTAAGATCAACGAAATATCAGCATCTTCAGGTCTTTGCAGCCTTTTGGATGCATCTTGAATAATATCTTGAATATTATGGATATGTATCCATCATTCAAAAGTGGTTTCAGGGATATTTCTTCCCAACAGCGATCAAAAAACATGAGCAGGGAATATCATGATATGGCTGATAACGGGAAAATTGACCCACAAGATGTTGAAAAAAGTCATTAAAATTAAACGCATATTAACAAAGGAAGGTTAAGAATGATCAGTTATATGCTTTATAAAAATTCTGAAAGTAAAGATGATAATCTTGAATATTTCAATGATTTACTGGAAGCTATCAAAAAGAAACATGGAATAAAATATAAATCTCTGTGTATTTCTACATTAAATGATGATGATAAACAGAAACTTATTGAGGATATAAGGATAGTAAGTAGGAAAAATGGAATTGGTGTTGTTAGCAAGGGAAGTGGTGCTCTGCCCATATCCCGCCAGAAGAAACTTGGAAAAATATCTATACTGTTACAGCTGGAAAATGGACATATCATAAATGTTTATCCCCATGTCAAAAACAAAAAAAGAATAGATATTATCTCTCATCTCCAAAATGTACTAAAAGCAAACAATATCAATGAGATAATTGATCATCAATCGATTTCAGAAAAAGACATCATCCGCATAATTTCTACTTTTCCTGAACTAATAGAAGAAGGACTACAGTTTATGGATACAGAAGTAGAAACTGAAGGTGGAAGAATAGATGTTGTGTTCAAAAGTAAGAAAGATGAGTATCTCCTTGTTGAGATTGAAATAGAAGCAAAGGATAATGCAATAGGACAGGTACAAAGATTCATCACATATTCAAAGAAGTATAATATTCCTCAAGAGAAGATCAGACTTGGAATTGTCTGTGCTAAAATATCTCAGAGCAGACTAAATGCATGTATTGGTGCCGGTATTGAAGTTTATGTATTGGCTCTGGATAAGAAAAATCCTGTTATATAACTTAGATGGTACCTTTCAGACATCCGAATTATAAATACTACAAGTAGCATAGACATCTGATATATTGTGTTTGCTTGGTGAATCTATATGGAATACGAAAAAATTGACTGGAATGAGATATGGAAGAAACTAATGATCGCTCAGCAAAAGCTTGATAAAATGGGTGATAAAAATGAATATTGGAATAAAAAAGAAAATGCAGAGTTATTCTGGAAGAGATCTCAGGAGCATTCAAAAAAAACTTGTGACATTCTCATGGAATTACCTTTCACATCAAATTCGAGAATATTGGACATTGGATCAGGTCCCGGAAGACTTGCTATTCCTCTTGCAAAAAAAGTTTCTCATCTTACGGCTGTAGAACCTGCAAAAGGTATGATCGAAATCTTAAAAGAAAATATAAAAAAGGAATCAATAGATAATATCAAATGCATAAACAAAAGATGGGAAGAAGTTGATGTTGAAAATGATTTAGATGCAACTTATGATATAGTTATTGCTTCTTTTTCACTGGGGATGCCGGATATTAAAGAAGCCATCAAAAAAATGGAACAGGCTTCTTCCAAATATATATATCTGTACTGGTTCGCAGGTGTAACTCCATGGGAAAAACATTCAATTGCCTTATGGCCTTCTTTATACGGGACTAATTACATTGCGGGTCCTAAATGTGATGTGTTGTATAATGTACTCTACAATATGGGAATTTATCCGGATATGCATGTCTTTTCTATGGAATATACAAATAATTTCGTTTCTATTGATGAAGCCATAGACTTTTACAAAAAACGTTTTATTATTCAAACCAACGAACAAGAACGCATCCTTTATAAATATCTTAAGAACATCCTTGTACAGAAGAATAACCAACTGGTAGAGTATGGACATTCAAAACGTGTAAGGATTAGCTGGGCAAAAGATTAATTCATAAAAAAAGTGATTAATATTATAGAAAAGATAAATCTTATATAAGAGAAGAATATTTATCGATTGACATCTGATGTCTTTCTAAAATGTGTATATTATTATTTTCATAACCCTGCAAAAAAGATATTAATTTTTTTGCGTGCTCGGGCTTTTTAAATTCAAGACGAATCTTTCTATTTTTAAAGAAGTAAACCTTTATTTCTTCTGTGATGTAAGATTCCCCTGGATTTATACGTATACCTTTGGCTTTAAGGGGCTCAGTGGAATTTATAACAACATCAATCAATTTAAGCAAGCTTTCAACACATTTTGTGGAATCCTGCAAGTTTCCTGATGCTTTTAAGTCAATAATTGCGTTATTTTTCAGTTCAATTCGATCAGAAAATGAACTACAACCATTTAATGGGATCAGTTTTTGACAATCTGTTTTTATTCTTTTTAGAGCGTTATTATTATTCCTAAGATATTTATTTATCACGTATTCAGAAACCTGAAAAGCATTGTATTCTGGTAAATTTTTAGCAAACTTGAAAACATCTTCCAAATCAACCGGTAATGGAGGATTTTCTATACTTTCAAGAACAATAATCTGGTTTATAAAACGATTTATTACTATATCAATGGAATCCGAAAGATTAACCATATCAGCATATGGAAATAAGAATAATGATTGTCTCTGTTCTACAGGAAGTTCCATTTTAATTTTCTGACAAATTAGATCAAACTTATCACATGCTTCTTTTTGTGCACATAGCAATAGCTTAATAATACAATTCTGCAAAGTGTATATTTGATCCTTATTTCCAGAATATTCCATGCCTGATTGTACTTTATTTGTTCTTAGTATTAATGTTTTTTTGATAGCAGAATGCTCTTAAAATAAGAAAAATTACTTGGTAAAATTCTCTGTTATTAACTATTCAAACCCTGTCCAACAAAATATAAATAGAAATACACATGTAGAAAAGAATGGATGGTAAAATATTTTGTGTTGTGAAGATGGTATTTTTAGAGAGGTATATGGTATGAAAATAAGAGTAGTTAGTTCTAAAAAAGAAATTAATAGTCTGAGTCCGCACGAAGAGATGGTGCACCTTGCATTCCGGCCATCCAACACAGATATCCTTACACTTATAATGAAATGTCCGAAAGTTAAGGCCATACATATTCCAAATTCCTATAAGAAAACTATATCAAATTCTGTAAAAATGTTCCTTCAAATGAAAGACATTGAATTATTGGAAGGAGATGTCTGGGGACATAGGAAAGATATTAATGAATATTCTGAGGTTTCCCGAAGTGTTTATGACCGTATTGATCAGTATCTGAAAAATGGTATTTCTGAAAACGACATCATTGAAAAGCTCACACGAGAGACCAGACTTAGTCCAGATTTTGTTTCATTTCTGATTAAAAAAACCTGACATGCCATACATGTCGATGTAACTGTTTTTTCCTATATTTTCCATTATCACATACATATTTTTCTTTTTAACTGAAAATTAAAGTTGATGAATTTATAGTTAATCGCACATGGCTTGTAACATATGAAACTTAAAATTACATTTAATTAATAATAAATGGATTTTTCACAAGCCAAAACGGAATAATTATAACTATGTGATGTTATATGCAGCAGCCAGAAAATTGAAAAATCGTTTTACATGAAGACTAATTCAAAATATAATCAACAAATAACACATAACAAGCATATTTTGCATAGTACTTATATTTAAAAAATTTCCGGAAAATAAAATGACTTCTATTGAAACTCTTGCTGTTATTTTTGGACTCGCATCTGCATTATCATGGGGTGCAGGGGATTTTATAGGAGGATGTGCTACCAGACAGACAAGTGCTTATTCTGTGGTTCTGGTTACCCAGATTATGGGTATTATTATATTCCCAATCCTTGCATTTGTATTTTCAGAGAGCTTACCTTCAATAGAAAATCTCATGTGGGGTGCTTTTGCAGGATTTTTTGGAGCTGCAGGACTGATAGCACTATATATTGGTCTAGCCAACGGAAAAATGAGTATAGTTGCGCCTCTTGCTGCGGTAATATCTGTAATTATACCTGTAATATATTCAGCTTTGAATGAAGGTATTCCTTCTATTTTTAAACTCATGGGTTTTATCTTTGCTTTTATTGGAATATGGTTTATTGTTGGTATGAATGTTGTTGCACCCCGTCTGAAAAACAAAGATTTAGAATATCCACTACTTGCAGGTATATTATTTGGTCTTTTTTTTATATCGATTGATAATTTTAGTGCTCATGCAATTTATTGGCCTTTAACAGTTTCAAGAATTACAGCATTGATTATACTCACTGGATTCATACTATTAACAAAGAATAACAATAAAACCACCGCCCATGTAATGCTGATAGTTATACTTGCAGGATTGTTTAATACAGGAGGTGCTGCCTTGTTTGCTCTGGCTTCAGAAGCTGGAAGATTGGATGTAGCCACAATTTTATCATCACTAAGTCCTGCAGTTACAGTAGTGTTGGCATGTATTCTATTAAATGAAAAACTTTCTCCTCATCAATGGATAGGAGTTACGGCCTCCTTGATAGCCATAATTCTTATATCAATCTGACATTTCACTTGTAGAAAACAAGAATAATGACCGAATGCCCATAGATTGTCTTATGGATGTTAAAATCAAATTCGATAGTACAGATAACATCATCATAAGTATCAAACAAAAAATCAATCAATACAAGAGATTTCCCTTGAAATGTAAAAAGAGAGGAGCAGTATACCTTGCTCGCATACAATCTTATTTCCCGACAAACCTCTTATATAACCGTGCCTGAAAACCGTGATATTTGGCAAAACCCTCTGCATCTTTTTGATCAAGAGCAGCGGTATTGAAGGAAACGAGTTCTTCAGAATAAAGTGCATATGGTGAGGCACGTGCAAGTACGGTAACATTACCTTTGTAGAGCTTCACAGTGACACTACCTGTAACACGTTCCTGTGTCTTGTTGATGAAAGCATTCAGGTCATGGTAAAGAGGTTCATCCACAAGACCGCCGTAAACAAGCTCAGACCATTGTTCATCTACAAGCTTCTTGAACTTCAGCTCAAGTCTAGTAAGCACCAGCTTCTCCAGATCCCGATGGGCTGTAAGAAGTACAGTAGCTGCAGGATGTTCATAGTTCTCTCTCGCCTTAAGTCCAAGTACACGATCCTCTATCATATCTGTACGGCCCACTCCGTGTGAACCTGCTATTTTGTTAAGTTTTTCTATCAGATCGACACCATCAAGCTTCTTACCGTCCAGAGATACTGGTACACCTTTCTCAAAACCCATCACAATAGTTTGAGCTGCAGGCGCTTTTTCTGGAGATACTGTCCATTGATAGATTTCCTCAGGTGGTATAAACGTTGGATCTTCCAGCCTACCACCTTCAATACTACGACTCCAGATGTTCTCATCTACACTCCATGGCTTAGCGCTGGTAGCCGCCACAGGAATGCCATGCTTCTTTGCATAATCGATCTCCCATTCTCGCGTGAGGTTCATATCTCTCATCGGTGCCACAACATCCAGACCGGTAAGCCTGAATACTGCCTCGAACCTCAGTTGATCATTTCCCTTACCTGTACAGCCATGAGCAAGAGCTACAGCACCTTCTTTCTCGGCAACTTCCACAACCTTGCGCGCAATAAGAGGGCGGGCGATGGAAGTTCCCATAACATACCCTTCATAATCACCATTAGCTTTGATAAGAGGGAAAATATAATCCTTCACAAACTCCGACCTGGCATCAATGGTATAATGCCCATCACTGATTTTCTTTGCCTTCTCTTCAGCTTCAAGAACTTCCTGCCTGGGCTGCCCCACATCCACAGAGACTGTGATTACCTTATCATAACCATATTTTTCCTTCAGTATTGGAATGCATACAGAAGTGTCCAGCCCTCCTGAATAAGCAAGCACTACTTTCTTTGCCATATCATATTCTTCCTTAAAATATATTTGAATCGTAAGAAGTGATTATAAGATAGTCTTAAGGTTTAAGGATATCCCTGTGATATTCATTAATGGACTTGGTGATAATCTCACCAGTTTTCATGGACTCAATAGCCTTAGCTGCAGCAATTGCTGCCTGGATGGTAGTAATATATGGAATCTTCAAGTCAACTGCAGCTCTCCGAATCCTGTAACCATCCTTGCGAGCTTGCTTGTTAATAGGAGTATTGATGACAAGAGATACTTCATTCCTGCGCATCATATCAATTACATTTGGGCTGCCCTCGCGCACTTTCTTGATTATATCCATCTTGATACCGTGTTCTGCAAGGAATTCCGCAGTCCCGTCAGTGCCTATGAGCTCGATACCAGCATTCATAAGTTTACGGGCAACTTCCACAAGTTGTATCCTATCTGCTCCACGTATTGATATAAAGACTTTGCCATTAAGAGGTAACAGGTTATCCGCACTTAGCTGAGCCTTGAAGAAAGCACGTCCGTAATCATAATCTATACCCATTACCTCACCAGTACTTTTCATTTCAGGACCCAGTACAGGATCTGCACCAGGTAGCTTATCAAAAGGCAATAACACTTCCTTGACAGATACATGTTTTACCTGTGGTTCTTTATCAAAACAATACCCCATTTCCTTCAGAGAATGACCAATTATAACCTTTGCAGCAATCTTTGCAAGAGGTAGTCCTACAGCTTTTGAAACAAAGGGTATAGTCCTACTTGAACGTGGATTTGCTTCAAGCACATATACTTTACCATTCTGTTTAGCCATTTGAATGTTCAGTAATCCTTTCACATTTAACGCCAGAGCTATTTTGCGTGTGTATTCCCTTACTGTTTCCAAAGTTTCTTCATCAAAGGACTGAGGGGGTATCACGCAAGCAGAATCACCTGAATGCACACCTGCTTCCTCTATATGTTCCATAATAGCTCCGATGAGAACATCCTTGCCATCACATACAGCATCTACATCTATTTCTACAGCACTTTCCAGAAAATCATCGATTAGGATAGGATGTTGCGGAGAGACCCTTACAGCTTCACGCATATACTTTTCAAGATCATTCTGGTCGTAAACAATTTCCATTGCCCTTCCACCAAGTACGTAGGAAGGTCTTACAAGTACAGGATATCCTATATTTGCAGCAATTTCAAATGCTTCTTTCTGAGAAGTTGCATAGCCTGCCTTTGGCTGGTTGATACCCAACTTTTTCATGAGAAGATTAAACTTCTCCCGGTCCTCTGCAATATCTATGTCAGCAGGAGAAGTACCCATTATCACAGTGGGTATATCAGTACGCCTTTTGAGTTCTCTTTCCAAAGGTATTGCAAGGTTGACAGAAGTCTGACCACCAAACTGCACAAGCACACCATCTGGTTTTTCCCTCTCAATGACATTCATCACATCCTCAAGAGTAAGTGGCTCAAAAAACAGCTTATCAGAGGTATCATAATCAGTAGACACTGTTTCAGGATTGTTGTTTATAATATGGGCTTCTATACCCTCTTCCCGGATGGCTGTTACTGCATGTACCGTACAATAGTCAAACTCAATACCTTGTCCTATTCTGATAGGACCTGCACCCAGAATAAGAATTTTTCTTCTGTTAGAGGGATTGGCCTCGCACATCTGCTCGTAGCATGAATAATAATAAGGAGTTGCAGCAGCGAACTCTGCAGCACATGTATCCACCATCTTGTAAGTAGCAACAATACCTGCATTGCGCCTGATGTCATTGATTTCTTCTCTTTTTCTGCCCGTAAGCTCAGCAATGCGCTCATCAGTAAATCCCATGCGCTTGCATCTTCTGAGAATATCAATCGGTATATCATTTTGACAAGCAATTTCCTTAAGATTGTTTTCCATATCTACAATATTTTTAATTTTCTTAATGAAGAAAGGATCAATAGAAGCAAGTTGTGCAATTTCATCCACTGGAAAACCAATTGATAAAGCTCTGTAGATAACAAAAAGCCTT
Organism: Methanomethylovorans sp.; assembly: GCA_014361205.1. Taxonomy (GTDB): domain Archaea; phylum Halobacteriota; class Methanosarcinia; order Methanosarcinales; family Methanosarcinaceae; genus Methanomethylovorans. The sequence goes on from JACIVZ010000013.1 coordinate 11,977, forward strand.
TCGCTTGTAGGGGTTTTAAGAAGAGCAGGAATTTCTTTATCGTTCCATTCTCCTTTACCAAAGCACATATCAATATCTAAGGATCTCATAGCTTTAAGCAACGACTCTTCAATAGTTCTGCCTATGGCCATTACTTCTCCAGTACTTTTCATCGCAGTGGTTAAAGTCTTGTCTGCGGTGACGAACTTATCAAATGGCCAGCGTGGAATCTTAGTAACAATATAGTCAATGGTAGGTTCAAAGGAGGCAGGGGTTTTCTTTGTGACATCATTTAGAATCTCATCCAGCGTCATGCCTATTGCTATCTTTGCAGTGACCCTTGCTATTGGATAGCCGGTGGCTTTGGATGCCAGGGCCGATGAGCGTGATACACGTGGATTTACTTCTACTATTCTGTATTCTCCATCTTTTACAGCAAACTGTATGTTACAGCCGCCTTCAATCCCCAATGTACGGATTATCTTGATCGCTGCTGTCCTGAGCATCTGGTGCTCTTCATCATTAAGTGTCTGAGAAGGCGTTACCACAATGGATTCCCCGGTGTGGATACCCATTGGGTCGATGTTTTCCATGTTACATATCACAATACATGTATCTTTGGCATCTCTCATGACCTCATACTCAAATTCCTTCCATCCCAGTACGCTTTCTTCAATGAGAACCTGATTTATACGGCTGCGGCGAAGACCCCTTTCAGTAATCTCCAAAAGTTCCTCACGAGAATGAGCTATACCACCACCTGCACCCCCCAGCGTATAGGCCGGTCTTATAATAAGAGGAAGACCCAGCTCGTCGATTAGGCCTTCTGCTTCTGCAAGTGTGGACACTGCCTTACTTCTGGGAACCTTTTCACCAATACTTTCCATTGTTTCCTTAAACAGCTCGCGATCCTCTGTATTCTTTATGGCCTCAAGGGGTGTACCCAGCAGTTTTACTCCAAACTTTTCCAGCACTCCCATCTCAGCAAGCTCGCTGGTGATGTTTAGACCAGTCTGTCCCCCTATACCTGCAATAATTCCATCCGGCCTTTCTTTTTCAATAATTTTTGCCACTGTCCTGGGTTCAAGTGGTTCAATGTAGACTGCATCTGCCATTTCAGGATCTGTCATAATGGTTGCAGGGTTGGAATTAACAAGTACCACCTGTAATCCCTCTTCCTTGAGGGATCTGCATGCCTGACTACCTGAAAAATCAAATTCTGCTGCCTGTCCAATGGTGATTGGACCTGAGCCTATCAGCAATACTTTTTTTATGTCTGTCCTTTTAGGCATTACCTCTCACCTTCCAGGAGCTTGAGCACTTTACCAAAAAATATTTTTTCCGTATCCATAGGACCTGGATGTGCATCGGGATGATATTGTACACTGAACATATCAAGATATTTGTGGGCTATACCCTCTACAGTTTTATCATTAGCATTTATCTGGGTAACAACTACATCTTCGGATTCAAATGAATTTCCATCCACTGCAAAACCATGATTCTGAGAAGTTATATGTACGATGCCTGTTTCAAAATCCTTTACTGGCTGGTTGGCTCCTCTGTGTCCGAACTTTAATTTGTAGGTCTCAGCACCCATTGCTAACGACATTATCTGATGGCCAAGACAGATACCAACAATGGGAATCGTTCCGGCAAAATATTTTACAGCCTCTACAGCATTCTTTGCCTGTTTTGGATCTCCTGGACCGTTGGAAAGGAACAGTAAATCCGGCTCGTATGATTCTATTATTGAAGTGCTTGCATTTGCTGGGACAACCGTGATATCGATACCTCTTTGAAGCAGGCTTTTGGTAATACTACGCTTCATACCCATATCCATGAGTACAACATGCTTTGGATGATAAGGATCACGCAGGGGGCTTTCTATCCTGTAAGGTTCAGGACAAGTTACCATTGAGATATAATCCAAATCTGATATATGAGGCTGTTTTCTGGCGAGCCTTACTGCCTCTTCACCATCATCACTCCCATTAATGAGAGCTGCCCGAAGAGTCCCATGCTCACGTGTCTTAATTGTAAGCATACGTGTGTCGACACAGGCGATTCCAGGTTTACCCTCATCTTCCATAAGCTTGAAAATAGTACGTTTTGATTTATAATGAGATGGTTCCGGACAGTATTCCCTTACCACAAGGCCTTCAGCCTTAACTCCGTCAGATTCAAAACAATTATTACTAACACCATAATTGCCGATAAGCGGATAAGTGAACATAAGAATTTGCCCTTTGTAAGAAGGGTCAGAGAGTGCCTCCTCATAACCTGTATATTGAGTAGTAAAAACCAATTCTCCAGAAACTATACCTTCAGCACCGAAGCCGGTGCCTTGAATAATTGTTCCATCTTCTAATCCTAATACCGCATTCATTGTAAGGACCTGCGTATACATGAAAGGAATAGGCTATAAGTATTACGCTGGTTATTCAACTTGTTGAATATACTAATTTAGATACTTTTAGATCAAATTCCTCAAAATATGCCTATCAAATAAAACCAACTTTTTTGAGGAACTTACGTATCATAAAAAACACAAAAACAATTACCAAAAGACCGGCAGCACCTATAGTAATCTCAGGTTTTTCTGTCAATAATCTGTTAATAAAAGATGATTTATTTTCATCTTCTATAATTTTTTCGTTCTCTTCATTTTGTTCAAATAAAAAAATATCATCGAGCGTCATCACCCAGATATTAAATTCACCACTGGCATCGGATACATAAGCTATTCTTTTTCCGTCAGGGCTCCATGAAGGACCTTTTTGTATACTATAATCTGAAGTTAATTGTAATGTTCTCTTTCCTTGAATGTCCATCAGCCATAAATCTTGGTTTCCATTCCTGGTTGAAACAAAAATGATCAAATTTCCATCAGGACTTACTTCAGGATCAGTATTTTGGAAAGTGTCATTGGTAAGCTGAAAGGTAATGCCACTTGAAACTTCTGTTTTAAAGATATCGCCCTCGAGTGAATAGAAGACATATTTACCATCAGGACTCCATGAAGGATATTTTTCATTTCCTTTGTGATCAGTGAGTCTTACCTTTGAAGTACCGTCAGTTGCCATTATCCATATATCATAATCATTAGCTATTCTGGAGCTGTAAGCTATCTTTCTGCCATCAGGACTCAATGCAGGCCATCTTGCATTTGCATCTTTTGTTAGCTGTTTGCGTCCTGTACCATCGATACCAATCCGATGGATACTGATAAATCTTGAAGAAAAAGCATCTACCTGCTCCGAAGCAAACACTATAGAATTGCTATCCAAAAAAACAGCATCTCCATCCCATGACATGCTACCATATAATTTTCTGGATGCAGAACCATCCACATTGGTTATCCAGATATCCTGATTAGAAGTATAGACCAGTTTTTTTCCATCAGGACTCCATGCAGGACTATCCTCGTTTACACCACTCGTAACCTGAATATTATTTAATATAGGTGAACCAGATGAAATACCACAGCATAATAAAAATACAATGTAAAATAAACAAAAGTAAAATCTACTATTTTTGCAAGTGTGGTGCCAATATTTCATTAAATAAATTATATATTTAAGAATATATTAATTTTTTGTTTGAGAATTTCACTTAGTACCTTTCCATCTACTTTACCTCTAAACTCAGCCATTACAACACCCATAAGCGGACCTACAGCTCCCTGCCCCCTCTGTCTCACAAAATCCTGCCGTTCCCGGATAATATCATCAATATACTTTTCTATTTCTGTAGTATCACTGCCTGAAAAACCAGCTTCATATGCTGCATCCTGTGCTGAAATTTCAGGTTTTTGTGCAATTATTCTGAGAACTAAATCAATACCTTCTCTGGAAAATTCACCCTTTTCCACCAGTGAAAAAACCTGCCTGAAATGCTCATCAATAAGGTTATCAACTTCTACACGATCACGTTTTAATTGCGGTAATACTCCTGTAAGTGTACGAGCTATAAGGGTTGGGGTCACAGCTACCCCATCCTTGAAACATTCCACCAATTCTTCAAACAAAGAAAGATATTGTGAATATACTATCAAATCAGCAAGTTCGCTGCTTAAACCCAGCTCAGCTTGGAACCTTTTTGATTTTTCTGTAAGAAGTTCAGGTACCGGTATACTTGTAAAATGCTCCTTCAAAATATCAACTTGAGGTACATCTGTTTCAGGGTACATCCTAGCAGCGCCGGGAAGTGGCCTAAGATATGAACTGTTACCATCTGGAAGTGCTTTACGTGTTTCTTCTGGCACGCCCAGAAGAGCCTCCTTTGCTCTGTTTATTACACTATTTATTGCATCTCTTGCTCTTTTTTCTACATCGGCCACCATTACCACTGCATCTTTTTCCTGTGCACCCACAGCCTTTCGAAGTGCATCAACTTCTTCCTGGGAAATGCCATAATTAGGAAGTTCATCCGTATGGAATATACCGCCTACTCCAGAAGTTTTAGCACGATCAGAAAACTCGGTACCAAGTCTTCTCCCAGGCTGAATCTCTCTGCCCACAAATCCTGCAAATCCTGGAAGAACAATAGCAAGTACTTTTCCTTTCTTCAGGGATTTTTGTATGACCTTAGAAGTAGTCTTTTCAAAGACGTAAGTGACATCGAAAATCTCATCAAAAACCGATGCTCCTTTTTCCAGCAATTCATCCCTTATTGTAAGCAGGTTTACCTGACGTTCAACTTCCCTTTCAACAAGAATTTCAAGTATGTCCAAAGCCTGCACGCCCTTAATTTCCACCCGTGCACCTTTTTCTATTGAAATATTAACATCCTGCCGAATGGTACCCAATCCCCTTTTGACCTTCCCCGTGGAACGCAGTAGCATACCAATATGCTGTGCAGTTTCTTTAGCATGTGCAGGTGAGATAATATCGGGTGCAGTACCTATTTCAACTAGGGGAATGCCCAGTCTGTCAAGAGAATATATCACTATATCTCCTTTATCCTCTATCTTCTGGCACGCTTCTTCCTCAAGACACAGCACATCCACACCTACATGCCCCCGGGAAGTTTCAAGATAACCGCCCTTTGCAAGGAAAGCAGTGCGCTGAAAACCACTGGTATTGGAACCATCAACAACTATCTTACGCATCACATGCATCTGGTCAACAGGTTTCATGTGCAGCAATTTTGCAATCATAAGAGCAATGTCAAGGGCTTCCTGGTTGACTTCAGTAGGCGGCTCCTCATCTTTTTCCACAAGACAGGTGGTATCATATCCCTTGTAACAATATTTTCGATTAAGCTTGGACTGTTCAAGAGCTGCTTTGTCAGTTTCTCCCATCTCACTTGCAGTAGGACGCAGAAACCGAAAAAATTCAGAATCTGATTCCTTCAGGTCCCGTGTAATCGTAGGGCACCTGCAAAACAGTTTCTGCTTTGAGTCAAGCTGCTGGTGGATCTCAAGCCCACATTTCAAACCAAGAGCTCTGTAATCTGATTTATCAGCTATGTTACCTGTCATGAAAAATAATCCCCTTTATGAATAAATCCAATCTACAATATCCTAAACGTATATTAAAGGCAGTATTAATTAGTGTTCTTTTTATGTTCATTATTAAAAATTTCTTCCTTTATGCGCGTCCGTAAAGGCTCAGTTTCTTTAGAACTTTCCAACATCCTGCGTAAAGAAACACTCCTGAAAACCGGCGTGACTTTCTCAAGCCTCAGTCTTGCAAGTGATAGAAGATTACCGTCTATAATCGGCAGTTCAACTTCCATGTGCTCTCTTGGAGTTTCCGGTTCCACTTCCAGTGTACGAGACATCTCAGGAAGATGACGTTTTCCTGTTATCAGGGACTCAATCGCATCTTTCCACTGCTTCGCCCATGGACTATCGGGTATTTCCGTATGATGCACTGAGTAACGTTCCACACTCATCACATCTTTAGGACAGGCATTCACACAGGCCCCACAATATATACACATATCCTCCTGAATGGCTATTTTACCATCTTTGGATACAAACCACAAATGAGAAGGGCAGACATTAAAACAACCATGACAGCCCTGTGGGTCACATTTGTTCACGTTGGAAGCAATAAGATTTATTTTGCCTTCAAATGGTTTTTTGATATCCATGGCATCGTAGGGACATACTATCCTGCACCATGTACAGCGAGTACATTTGTTATCATCTATCACTATCTTTCCTTTCACAGAAGGAGCTTCGCCTCTTTTTTCTCCTTCCACACGAATGGCATCTTCCGGGCAAATATCTTGACAAAGGGTACAGTAATCACATTTTTCTTCATCTACAAGTAACTGCTCAAAGGGTCGCACGTCAGTGGGAGTCTTTTCTTTTTCAACAAGCAGAAAGGCATCGCAGAACCTGGCACATAACCCGCAAAGATTACATTTTTCCGTGTCTATTTCAATCTGACCTTCCATACCTTCCTTAAAAGGTGAAACTTCAGCTTTGGTCGGTATTTCCAGTTCAAGTACAATAGCATCTTCAGGACATGCTGCTTCACACAAAGAACATGGAAGACACTTTTCATTAGTCCGCACAAAGTCATCGTACTGCGGAAACTTTTCTTGTGAAGGAAAATCTCCTTCCTCTGTCATGGTGTAAGCATGCAGGGGGCAGAACTGCACACACATGGAACAGAAAGTACATTTGTCCAGATCCATGATCACCGGAGGAACGTCCAAACCCATGGCAATCTCTTTCATGGGACCGAGTTCCAGAGCCTTTGTGGGACAAAGCCCTACGCATATGCCACAGCCAATGCACCTTTTGTAATCATATTCAAGTACTTTCTTGGACCTGTCGCTGATCTGCCTATAGATGAAGTGGGTACCATCCACATCCATTTCCTTTTCCAGATACATGGACTGCTCATCGCGTTCATCCGTCATTGTGTACCTCCAGCAGCTCAGAACCTATGGGTCCTATCTCCTTGAGTTCGTCCACAAAGCTTTCAATAGACTTGGCAAATCTTTCACCTTCAGCTGCCGATATCCACTCCACTTTCAGGCGATGAGGGTTTATACCTATGTCCTCGAGCACTCCCTGGAGTACTTCCATCCTCTTTTTGGCACTGTAATTGGCAAAAATATAATGGCATTCGCCCAGACGGCATCCTGCAACCAGCACACCGTCTGCCCCGCCTTTAAAAGCCTCCAGCACGAACTCCGGATCCACGCGACCAGCGCACATGACCCGAATAATTCTGATATTTGTAGGATACTGGATCCTGGAAACGCCTGCCAGATCTGCACAAGTATAACTGCACCAGTTGCAGAGGAATGCTACGATAAGTGGAAACTCCGATTTTATTTCGGTGGCTGCCCGCACTTGGGCAAGTATCTGCGTGTCGGTGCTGTTATGCATCAAGATGGCATCTGCAGGACATGATGCACTGCATGCACCGCATCCGTAGCATGATACTTCATCGACTGTTGCCTTGCCATTGCTGACTTTGATCTTCCCAAACTGGCACACATCCTCACATATCCTGCACCCAATGCATTTTTCCTCGTTCACATGAGCACTCTGCGGATCGGTTTCCAGCTCCCCCAAGCAGAGTAATTGCATGGCCTTGGCTGAAGCTGCTATCCCCTGAGCAATAGCTGCCTGTATCTCTTTTGGACCTGAAGCACAGCCTGCCACGTAGATTCCCTTCACATGAGAATCCACTGGTCTCATCTTGGGATGGGCGATTGCGAAGAAACGGTCCGCGCGGCGGGACAGGTTAAGGACCCTGGAGATCTTATCCGCATCGTCCGGAGCTTCCAGCCCTGTGGAAAGTACCACAAGATCATAATATTCTTCCCTTATCTCTGAAGATAATGTATCCTCGAACCTGAGGAACAGTCTGTTATTGACGTCCTGTTGCACCTCAGCCACCTTCCCCCGAATGAACTCAATGCCCATAGACTGGGAACGGATATAATATTCTTCATACATCTCTCCTGCAGCTCGTATATCGATATAGTGGATGACTATTTCAATATCATGATAGCGTTCCTTGAGCAGCTGGGCATTCTTCATGGCGGACATGCAGCATACTCTCGAACAGTATGGATTCCCCACGGTCTCGTCCCTTGAACCCACACACTGGATGAATGCAACTTTCTTTGGTGTTTGCCTGGTGGAAGGCACCAGCACTTTTCCTCTTGTGGGTCCCGAAGCATTGAGCAGTCGTTCCAGCTCCATATTGGTTATGACATCTGGATAAACACCGTATCCGTATTCCTCCTTTCGGGATGCATCAAATAGTTTGTACCCACTGGCAAGTATAATCGCACCCACCTTTAAAGATACTGTCTCCTCTTTCATGTTATAGTCAATGGCATCTGCAGGACATGCTTGCAGGCAAAGACCACAGCCTACGCAGTAATTGCTATCTATGTAAGCTACTTGGGGGACAGCCTGGGGAATAGGCATGTTTATAGCCTTTGTTCTGCCCATACCCATATCAAAACGGTTGGCAATTTCCACAGGACATACTCTTGAACATTCGTCGACACATCCCTTGCATCTATTCTCGATGACATATCTGGGTTTTTTGGTAATGGTTACCTGAAAATTACCTGCAGAACCCCTTACCTCGGAAACCTCGGCCATTGTCATTAAATCTATGGAAGGATGTTGTTGCACATCGGTCATCTTAGGTGCAAGTACACATATGGAGCAATCGTTAGTGGGGAACACCTCGTTGAGAAGAGCCATTTTACCACCTATGGTTGGCTCTTTTTCCACCATGTATACATGATATCCGCTGTCAGCAAGTGTAAGAGCAGCTTCTATACCCGAGACTCCTCCGCCTATGATAAGCACGCTTTTATTGGCAGTCACTGTCTTTATCTGCAGAGGATCAAGCAGCTTCAGACGTGCAAGGCCCATACGTATAAGATCAAAAGCTTTCTGAGTGGCAAGCTGAGACTCTCTCATGTGTACCCATGAGCATTGTTCCCGGATATTTACCATTTCGAGCATATACTTGTTAAGGCCGGCTTTCTGTAACACTCTTCTGAAAGTGGGTTCGTGCAACTTTGGTGAACAGGCAGCCACAAGTATATGATCAAGATTGTGCGCCTTAATGTCCTCAGCTATGGAATCCTGACCTGAATCCGAGCACATGAACTGCAGATCTTTGACAAGCACTACATCCTTTAATTTGCTGACCTTCTCCTGTAGGCTATGCACATTAATCACATGCGCGATGTTCAGCCCGCAATGACAAATATAGACCCCTATGCGCATCTTGACGGCTCCGCTAAGACTTGATGATCTGAGTAAAGATATAGTTTTGGATGGTATGGCAAGAGGAACTGCTTTTGTGCAGAAAAGAGAGTTCTCAGAGAACACAGAGCTTTCTAAATCTTAATTTGACACACCAATAGTAAAGGTCAATTGAAGAAAAAGGCCATTATCTAACAAACCTGAATAATTCATGTTTCAATATTGTAAACTTGAATAATATACTACCAAAACCTATCAATTTCTACCAAATTGGTAGTTTCTAATCTTCAGAAATTAACTGACATCAAAGCCCTTACTTAATATGAAGTTTGATCTCTTAAGAAATGTGATCTTAACCTTTCATGCTAAATCAAATAGTTTTTATACAGGCGAGCCATATTACTTACTTACTAGTAAGTAAGTGCTTTAGTATGCAAGAGATAAACACTACCAAGCAACAGATACTCCATTACGGAAGGAACTTTTTGCAATGCAGAGGCTACAATGGGTTTAGCTACCGGGATATATCCCAGAAGCTTGGCATAAAGAATGCAGCTATTCATCACTATTATCCTCAGAAGGAAGACCTGGTCGCAACCATGTTTGAAGGGATAAGGCAGCAATTTGCTGAGGATACTGCCAGAATGAGCAGGGATGGCTGCTCAGCCCGTGAACAGCTGCAATATTTCTTTGATTTCATGCTGAAAGAATTCGATGAAGGCCGTAGCATCTGCCCTATAGGTTCCCTTATTCTTGGTTTTGAAGAACTTCCTGATAAAGTAAAGGAACAGCATTTATTATTGCTGGATAGTGTACTGGCATGGTTTTCAGAGGTTCTGAAAACCGGTCTTCAGAACGGAGAATTTGATTTTTCCGAATCTGTATATACGCGTGCAGAAAGTACACTTGAAACCTTGCTGGGAGCCAGGCAATTAGCCAGCATAATGGGAAGAGGAACCCTCGAAAGATCGATCTTCCTTATAAAGTCAGATCTGGGATGGAAGGATCATCTTTCAGACACACAGCTTAATGAATAGAATGCAGCCCGAAAAAAAATCAGATCTAGAGGAATTCAATGCCTACTATGACTATCATATCATGCAAGATCATGCAGGATGAGATCGTATGGATCCTTGAAAACGACCCTGCGATCAATGAGATCATTGTGGTTGACAACGAGAACATAGGAGAATTTGTGGAAAAGCTCGATAGAACAAACATTAACTATACCAAACTTCCTTTTGAGAATATCTCTCCTGTCTGCGAAACAGAAAATGCGTCAAAATACACTGTCCTGATCTATCTGATGGAACTGGGCCTGCACAGGAGTCCTAAGGAGCTCAAAAAGAAAGTATATGAAACGGTAGAAGTTCTTGCTCCTTATTCTTCGGGCATCTTGCTTTTTTACGGCTTATGCGGCAATGTACTTGGAAATATCGAAAAGGACTTTGCTGCCAGTTCATTATCATGCCCTGTGCATATCCTGAAAGACAATAGGGGCAGGATAGTAGATGACTGCATAGGAGCTACGGTAGGCGGGGTGGATAACTACCTGAAGCTACTCAAAAGCGTGAGTGATGCAGGGACTTATCTCTTTACACCCATGTATAGCAAAAGCTGGAGGGAACTGCTTGATATAAACAGCAGACTGCACGGTGATCCGGACAAGGCATTAAAAGTTATGAAAAGGATCCATGAGATGGTTGGTTACAAAAGGGTAGCAAAGATCATTACAGGCCTTACATATACCGAGAACTTCGATGATGCAATCAGGGAATTTGCAGAAATATTTGATTTCGAAATAATGGAATTCAATATCGGTAACCAGAAGATCTTTGAAAACTGCTACCAGCAATTAAAAGCGGAGATCAAGGCATAATATTGATTGAAAGTATAAAAACTCTTAATCACATTGATACCTTACTCTATTATCACAGGTATAGATTTGATTCTGTATCAGTTGTTTGCCTGCAATTAATTCTAAAAAAATGTCTTTGCATTTTGCAAGTGCAATGTACCTCTCATCAGTCACATACATACCACAATTTGATCAGTGATGTGACCTCCTCAACATCCTGATTACCAGCTTTCGATAAGCATATACCGACTGACCAATTTGCACATGCATAATCCTGAGCCATTATAATCTTTCATCAATTTTGCTGTCGTTTTTATATACTTTTTTCTGACATTAAATATCAGTTTTTATATTGAGTAAAGTTAAAATACTATTAATATATTAATACATCCGCCAATTATTAGAGGTGTTAAAAAATGGATAATGTTTGTTCAGAATGCAATAATGGCATTACAGAGGCAGAATACAACTTTTCTTTGAATAGATTTGACCGCCCTCTCTGTAGAGAACATCAAAGATTACAATACATAGAAGATAGTGAAATAATTAATGACCAAAAGTACTACAGTCATGAAAAAAGTTTCAATTCTAATAATATCTCAGAAAAAGACAGTATATTCATTGAAAACATGATAAAAGGCAAGATAGCTGAAACCCTTGTTGAGGAGTTGTTCAAATATTTAGGGTATAATGTTTTTAAATACAATATAACAGATAGTGTGCCAGGTGGGATGCAGCTTTTAAAAGGCATTCGCATTGATGCCGCAGCAAATATCAAAACAATGCCTGACCTTGTGATTCAGCATCCTCATAACGGTGAGGTTTATTTTATTGATGTAAAGTTCAGGAAAAATGAAACACTAACTTTCAACGACGTAGGACCTGATTATCCATATGAGAACTGTTACTTTATCGTTGTATCAAAGAAACACATAAAATGTATAACATACGATGAACTCAAAGAAGGCAAGGAGATAACTCCATCCTCACGTAACTATCTTGGTAACAGGAAGGAATTCGAGCTGGACAAAGATGTTATTATCAAGTTCTGTGATTTTGCAGTCAAGTTCTTTGATTCGGTATAATCTCATACATTTAAGTTAATTGACATGCAAAGGACAGGCTCATATAATTTATAAATAAAAGTATTTTGCTTTTAAATTGGATTTTATAAAAGCCAGGAAAAGTTCTCTGTAAAGCCTGTCCATTTCTGTATTTTCTCTGATTCAGATTCACACAGGTTCATTTCATGATTCACTTTTTCTTGTAAATAAAGAGGTGGTATCCACTTGGAAACTATCTTACTTATATGGCAGTATCTTCAATATACTAGTATCAAAAAGATATCAAAATTTATAAGGTGAATACATGTTTTGTTACCAGTGTCAGGAAACCCTCAATGGAAAAGGGTGTACAAAAAATGGAGTATGCGGAAAGAAAGAAGATGTGGCAAACCTCCAGGATGATTTGCTTTATCTTCTGAAGAGTATTGCATATTATAACTCAAAAGCAAGAAAAAACAAACTCAATGAAGCTAAGACCGATGAGTTCATGCTTGACGCACTTTTTTCAACAGTCACGAATACCAATTTTTGTAAAGCAGATATAGAATCGTTTATCAATACAGGTTTTCAAATAAAAGATGGAATAAAAAATAAACTTCTCAATGCAAAGGTAATTAATGAAAATTCAAGTTCATTTATTACTGCTGAAAGCCTGGCAAATGCGAATACGGGTATCCTTGCCACAAAGAACGAAGACATTCGCTCCCTTAGGGAACTGCTGACCTATGGTCTTAAAGGCATGGCAGCGTATGCTCACCATGCAAGAGTTCTCGGTTACACAGATGATGCGATCTCCGCTTTCATAGAGAAGGCTTTGCTGGCAACAATGGATGATAAAATAGGTGTAGATGAACTTGTTCCTCTGGTACTGGAATGTGGTTCAATGGGTGTGGCTACACTTGCTCTTCTTGATAAAGCAAATACAGAAACTTATGGTAATCCTGAACCTACAGCTGTGAACATTGGAGTGCGTGATAAACCTGGAATACTTATAAGCGGGCATGATCTACGTGATCTAGAACAGCTGCTTCAGCAAACCCAGGGAACAGGCGTGGATGTTTATACTCATGGTGAAATGCTGCCCGCAAATTCATATCCAGCTTTCAAGAAATACGACAACTTTGTAGGCAACTATGGTGGTTCATGGTGGAAACAAAAGGAAGAATTTGAAAAATTCAACGGTCCTATACTCATGACCACAAACTGTATCATTCCTCCAAAGGAATCTTATATTGATCGTATTTACACTACTGGTGTGGTTGGATTTGATGGTGTAAAACACATACCTGCAAATAAAGATGGAACAAAAGATTTCTCCGCGATTATCGAGCATGCGAAACAGTGCAAATCCCCCACACAGCTTGAAGATGGTACTATCATGGGAGGTTTTGCACACGTATCTGCTCTCTCTGTAGCTGATAAAATCATCACAGCTGTAAGAGCAGGCCAGATTAAAAAGTTCGTAGTGATGGCCGGATGTGATGGCAGACATAAAGAAAGAGAATATTATACAGAGTTTGCTAAAAATCTGCCAAAAGATACTGTTATACTCACAGCAGGTTGTGCCAAGTACCGCTACAATAAGCTGAATCTGGGAGACATAGGAGGTATCCCAAGAGTTATTGATGCTGGACAATGCAATGATTGTTACTCACTGGTCCTTATAGCACAGAAGCTCGCAGAAGCATTCGGGCTGAAGGACATAAATGATCTTCCTGTATCCTACAATATTGCATGGTATGAACAGAAAGCAGTTCTTGTACTTCTTGCGTTGCTTAGTCTGGGTGTGAAGAACATCATGCTTGGACCAACGTTGCCGGCATTTATCTCACCTAATGTGCTTACGGTACTGGTGGAAAACTTTAATATTATGCCAAACTCCACTGTTGAAGAGGATATGAAGATTCTCATCTAATTTTTTGGTGATAGTAATGAAAATTATTGATGTGAAAAAAGCCAGTAATCATTTGAACCCTCATGGTGTATCTGTACATAAGTTATATGATACTGAACACGCTCAGATAATGCATATGGAACTTAAGCCGGGAGAAAGCCTGAAAAAACACACCACACCCACGAATGTTTGCTTTTATATTCTTGAAGGAGAGGGTATTGTGGAAATCGGAGAAGAGCGGGAACTGGTTTCAAAAGATATGCTTATAGAAAGTCCTGTAAAAATACCACATAGGCTGATGAACGAGGGAACAGAGAATTTCCGTTTCCTTGTTATCAAGGCTCCTCGGCAGAAAGAGCCCACTACGATGCTCTGACAGTAGTCATATCATGAAAATTAATTCGATTTTTTTCAACTTATTTTTTCTTTTTATTTATTTAAACCAGAAAATAACCCTATAGGATAGCGTGCTACGATCGTAAACTGTGGGCAGATGCAACCTTAGGGTGTATAGAGTTCACAAATAATGCATATCTTCTGCAAAGCCCGGAAAACATTTCGATCAAAAATAATTGTGCTACTTTTATGCAGTATTATAACATACTTAATCATAACGTATTTATATGGATATTAGAATATAGTAGCATTAAGTATTACTTACATTTACTTAAACTAAATATTCATACAGAGGTGGTTGAATGAATCTATTGGCAGAGCCGGAGATTTTGCTTTCCGATATGGATCTGGTGCTGATTATCTCAGCTTTTCTGCTGGGTGCATTGCATGCACTTGAACCCGGTCATGGCAAATCCGTAATGGCAGTGTTCATTATGGGCACACGTGCTGACCTGAAAGATGCATTGATACTTGGATTAACTGTAGTGTTCTCTCATGTGATAGTAGTGATATTGTTAGCATTGGCATCTCTCTACCTTGTAAGGACGTTGAACGTCAATATCACCCATGATATTATGAGCATAGTCGCAGGTGTGATACTTATCGGTGTGGGTGCATGGATATTGCGCAGGTTTTATCACCATCACGAACATGGCCACAGCCATCCAATTGATACTCGTAAAGGTGTAATAGCTATTGGACTCTCTACCGGCCTGGTTCCCTGCCCGGCTGCTTTGGCTGTGCTGTTATTGGGTATTGCTACCAACCATGTATACAACGGACTATTGTATATACTGGTATTCAGTATGGGGCTGGCTCTGTCCATTGTTTGTCTGTCTGTGATGTTAGTAAAAGGACGTGGCTTCCTCCAGAGCTATGTGGGTAGCAGTAAACTGGAAAAATTACCCCTTGCAAGCGGATCTGTAATAATCTTGATAGGATTGTTCACTCTGCTGCACCCGCTGATGGAGCATTTTGGAATGTGATCTTAGCCTGTCTTTAATTTTTGGCAAGTAAACATGAAGTATCACATAGCTGGGGACACCACAAGATTCATATTCAGGATTGATTGCTCATATTGTTATGAGCACAGAAAGTACTGTTTTTTTCAGGGAGGAGCAACGTTTCAATCAATGGTGGCTGTGGTTACTGATCCTTATACCTGTGGCTATGGTGTGGTATGGTGCCATACAGCAGTTGGTCTTTGGGAAGGCTTATGGCGATAATCCCTCCTCAGACATAGGAATGGCAATAGTTCTTGTTCTCTTTGGTGTCCTTCTGCCTCTTTTTATGTATTCCCTCAAACTCATTATCGAGGTGCAGCAGGATGGATTATATGTCCGCTTTTATCCGTTTCACCTTTCTTTCAGGCATTATCCCTATGAGAGCATAAACACTTATAAAGTTCGAGAATATTCCCCATTGAAAGAATACGGAGGATGGGGTATACGCTATGGACGTAAAGGTATGGCCTACAATGTGAGTGGTAACAGGGGAGTGCAACTGGAGTTCAATAATGGAAAAAGCCTGCTCATTGGATCACAGAAACCTGAAGAACTGGAACGCTACATCCATCTTGCTATGAGAAGATAGAAACTGTTAATACTGTTATGGGAGATAAACATGTTATTTATTGTGTCAATCATTTTGCAGTATTCATAAAATTCCTGAGTGCATACGATATTACAACGAACCTAATATTTTTATGTATGCTTCACATTATACATCTCGGAGATGTTCTATGACCGATAATACACAGATAGTACTTGAAGCCATGAAGAAAGCCGGAAAACCACTAAGACCAGGGGATGTTGCCAAGATGACGGGGATTGACAGCAAAGAAGTTAGCAAGATCATCAGTTCCCTGAAAGAGGAAGGCAAGGTAATCTCTCCCAAACGTTGCTATTATTCTGCTGAATAAGCAGTTAATTTTTTTGAGAATTCGGATAAACCTTTTTTGAATTGATTTGCACAATTTATTATCAACGCAAAGGTGCTAAAGGCGCAAAGTGGTCAACAGGCTTTACTCTCTTTTGAAAATAATGAATATCCTTTTTTTTATTGACTATTCATACACGCCTTATTAGACAATTTTCAAATGAAGATTTTTGGAGAATCTCTTGTTTATCCTATTCCATTTACGTTTGTCTTATCAGTGTGATATTTGCTTTTCTCTGACGCGGTCCGTCAAGTTCCACAAAGAATATCCTTTGCCATGTGCCAAGTGTAAGCTTTCCGTCAATAACAGGTATCGCTTCACTTGACCCCAAAAGCATGGCTCTTAGATGCGAATCAGCATTGTTGTCAATACGATTATGATTGTAATCAGCACCTGGAGGCACTAATTTATTAAGCAGATTTAACAAATCTGAAATCAAACCTGATTCATTTTCATTTATAATGATAGCAGTAGTTGTATGAGGAGTGCTTACTACACATATACCATTGCTTATTGACTTATTCCTAACTTCTTCTTGTACTTTATCTGTAATGTCTATAAGCTCCACTTTACGATTTGTATTTATCATCATAAATCTATTGCTCCCTGCTGTTCATGTGTAACTGTATTTTTATGTAATTATCTGTTTATTTAATTTATTAAAGGCGAAACATGTTTATTGTATTGAGATATGTAGGTATTATAGGGATATACAGCAGCGATATCAGCAAAATATTTATAAAAAGATTGATTGAATGTATATCTTTATATACCACTTGTTCGTATATACTTGAACAAATGGGGCAAGTGGGCTAAAAGCTGATTTGCTAAGACTTAAAAGGAGCTATTATATGGACGACAAGAAAAAGCATTCTTTCGATGAGAATTTTGATAAAAGTCCAATTATGGACCTCGAACAGCTTATTCACCACCTGCTGTCCATGTTCTCTAAAGATGCTGAAGACCTTGGTGAGTCCTTTATTTATGGTTATACCATATTTCAGAAGGTTGGCGAGAAGCCTGAAATACAGGGTTTTAAGATAGCACACTCTTCATTTTCCGATGATGAGGACGACGATGAGGAAGAAGGTATCTATATCAATACTGTTGAACCGGTTGTTGAAGTATTTGAAACAGAAGATATCATTTATGTAACTGCGGAACTTGGAGTAGATGAAGAATATGTGGAAATCTCACCATCCAACAATGAACTTGAAATAGATGTAGTTGCACCAAATTTTGGATATTCTAAAAAAGTGAAATTACCAGTTCCTGTTGATCCAACTAGTGCGTTGTGCACTTGTAAGAATGGTGTTTTTGAAATCTCACTCAAAAAAACTCATTCTGAATAACATTTACATTTTTGTAAATTTCAGGAAAGAAGCTTATATTTCAAGTTAAATCAAACATCAAACTTCAATTTTCTATTTATTATTAGTTCTACCAAATATTATTTTTAATTGATCCTCAAATTTTTCTATATTTCCTAAAGGGTGGTATTTTTATTTTGACTAGCAAAATCTATATATAATATAACTAGGAATACGGATTCATACTGTAAACTATACGAAATATTAGCTGCAACGGAGTATGTATGATGATCTCAATACTGATTCACAAAGTTTTGTTATATATTATTCATCTCGCTGATGGGACAATATATGTAGAAAGTGCAGAAAGCCGGAAAACAGCGGAGTGTTATTAAATGTCACTTAACACAGGAGACACTGCTTTCGTTTTGATTTGTACTGCTATGGTAATGCTTATGACACCAGGAGTAGGTTTATTCTATGGTGGAATGGTAAGAAACAAAAATGTTATTTCAATGATTGCAATGTCTTTCATCGCATTTGCAATCGTTACCATTCAGTGGGTAATAGCTGGTTATTCACTGGCTTTTGGATCAGATATATCAGGGTTTATAGGAAGCCTTGAACATTTTGGTTTAAATAATATAGGACTGGAGGGAGATTCTATCCCAGATCTTTTATTTATGGCATTTCAACTTGTATTTGCCGGGGTTACACTTGCAATTCTCACTTCTGGTGTGGCTGAAAGAATCAAGCTAAGCTCTTTCATAGTACTTGGCTTACTATGGACTACATTTGTGTATGACCCACTTGCACATTGGGCATGGGGAGGAGGATGGGCATCACAATTGGGTGCCCTGGACTTTGCCGGAGGAACCGTAGTACACATAAGTTCTGGATTTGGGGCACTTGCCCTTGCTATGGTAATTGGAAAAAGAACTGGTTTTGGAAAATTTAGTTTTGAAGCAGAAAATATTTCACTGACTTTAATAGGTGGAGCGCTCCTATGGTTTGGATGGTTTGCTTTCAATGCAGGCAGTGCGTTGGGAGCAAACGGTCTGGCTGTAAATGCGTTTGTTGTAACAAATATTTCTGCAGCTTCTGGAGCTATTACTTGGATGCTTGCTTCATGGGCAAAAGGAAAACCTAGTTCATTAGGAATGATAAGTGGTGCAATAGCTGGTCTGGTAGCCATAACTCCTGCATGCGGCTATGTTGGACCTCTGTCAGCAATTTTTATAGGTGCCTTTGCAGGCGTTTTATGTTATAAGATGCTTCTCTTCCGTGTAAAAAAAGGTCTGGATGAAAGCTTAGATGCATGGGCTATTCATGGAATGGGTGGTCTGTGGGGAGCTCTCGCCACTGGTATATTTGCAAGTAGTGCAATAGGAGGAGTAGATGGCCTGATATATGGCAATACATATCAATTTTTAGTCCAAACCCTGGATGCAGGCATTGCAATTTCCTATGCTTTTCTTGTAACATATATTCTAGCTCAGATTGTGGACAAGACGATGGGTCTACGTGTGACAGAAACAGAGGAATATGTGGGATTGGACATTTCACAGCATGGAGAATCCATGAAAGCATAAGGTGATACAATGAAGAAGATCAATGCAATCATACGCCCAGAAATGCTTAATGACGTTAAAGCCGCTCTGGCAGAGAAAGGATATTTCGCCATGACTGTATATGAGGTAAAAGGAAGAGGTTCTCAGAAAGGAATATGCCTCCAATACAGAGGCAAAAAGATAGAAGTGGATATGATACCAAAGGTAGAAATAGATATGGTGGTTAAGGATGCAGATGTCCGTCCCATCATCGATATCATTCGTAAGTCGGCACGTACGGGCAAGTTCGGAGATGGAAGAATTTTTGTTTCACCTGTGGAGTTGGTAGCTGCAATCAGGACAGATGATGAGATTTCTGAAGAACAATAAATCTTTCAGATAGCTGACAAAAGTATGAAGAGGTGTATATTTTCATATTATTTCGGCTTTGTAGAAAACCTACTTTTAATTTTATTTTGACCTATTAATTTAAAAAGGATAAATCCCCTGAGTATTCTCTGCCACCAAAAACACATAGGGGATGATTGTG
>JACIVZ010000130.1 GCA_014361205.1 Methanomethylovorans sp.
GTAACAGAAGCTTGTATTACAAAAGAACCCAAAGGTATGGGATTTTTTGAAAAGTATCTTACTATATGGGTCATTTTATGTATTATTGCAGGGATACTGCTTGGGAGATTTGCTCCCGGCGTAGCTTTGTATCTTGACAGTCTTGCCCTCTATGTAGGGGAAGCACCTGTAGTTTCGATACCTATAGCTATCTGTTTGTTTTTCATGATGTATCCCATTATGGTAAAGATTGATTTTGGAGAAGTTCTTAAAGCTGGGAAGAACTTCAAACCTGTGGGCCTTACTCTTTTTATCAACTGGGCAATAAAGCCTTTTACAATGTATGCGATTTCAGTTTTTTTCCTCGGTACACTTTTCCTGGGTTTTATCGGACCAGAGGCTACGGACCTTGTCAAAATGCCTTTTGGTCTTGATCTTCCAGTAGGTGAAACATATGGGGAAGGTACTGTAGTTCTGGTGGATGGTGTGAAAATGCTTGAGATACCTCTGTGGCGCAGTTACCTTGCAGGCTGTATTCTATTGGGAATAGCTCCCTGTACAGCCATGGTTCTTGTATGGGGTTTTCTTGCAAGAGGCAATGATGCTCATACTCTTGTGATGGTCGCCATCAACTCCCTTACAATGCTTTTTCTATACGGTCCCCTTGGAGGTTTTCTGCTGGGTGTGGGCAAGCTTCCGGTGCCCTGGCAGGCATTGGCTCTTTCTATAGGTATATATGTAGCTCTGCCTCTTGCTGCTGGTTATGTCTCAAGGAAATTAATCATTAAAAGTAAAGGGGAAAAGTGGTTCAATACCAGTTTTGTCCACTTTCTCACTCCGGTTACCATTACAGCTCTTCTGGTCACACTTGTCTTACTATTCAGTTTCAAAGGAGAAACTATTCTTTCAAAACCGCTTACTATTCTCTGGATAGCTGTTCCCCTCTTTATCCAGACTATATTCATCTTCTTGTTGGGCTATGTACTTGCCAAGGGTCTGCATCTGAGATATGAAGATGCTGCTCCTTCTGCCATGATTGGTGCATCCAATCATTTTGAAGTGGCAATTGCAACAGCAACCATCCTTTTCGGTCTCTCATCAGGTGCAGCACTTGCAACTGTAGTGGGTGTGCTTATTGAAGTGCCTGTGATGCTTATGCTGGTGAAGATATGTCTTAAGACAAAAGATTGGTTTTCTACTTCCTAACACCTTTTTCCTTTAAATAAATATAAATCATATGAAATAATATTTAATGTGATCTATATGTTCTTCAGCTGAACTTATTTATAGTGCTATCCGTCTTTTATTTTCATGGATATATGCTGACAAGAATAAAAAATGACCACAAAACTTGCTGATGAAACTTTACAGGAGTATCTACATATTAAAATAATTTACTTTCAAAGGGAAATAAATGTTATCGCTGCTGTCAGTTAGATCTCATACTGAAGCGACAGTTAATACCTATTTTTCAGATGGACTTAATTCGGCAATTAAGCTTCGGTTTTCCAAAGGCCACAATATGGATAAATGGTCAAGAGAAAATGATTCACAGATAAAGGACAGGTGTAGCTTCGTATTAGGCTTTGTTTTAGCTCTCTTTCTGTTCTTTCAGAAGTGCTGTTTTTTGGTATCTTTATACATGTAGTGATGGCAGCAGGTGACGCAACAATCGTATCTGTCTATGATATAGCAACAGCTTTGAAGGTGCTTTTTTTCTAAGGAGTGCCGGTATCTCTGTGATAAGGATATTGGTAAATAAGTTTCAAGTGTTAAGAGAAATATGAAAAAAAAAGCAGTAGCTTTTCTCTATATGTTGGCAGAATTTAAATATCTTGGCTTTTTACTTTGCAATTGAAAATGACAAAGGTTTATAGCAGGCTATCAAACCTCTCCTGATATGATTGCCTTGTGATATGCCATTGTAAGCAGGCGATTTACAAGTTCAATTGCTTCAGTTTCAGAATCAACCATCCTTATTGTAACCTGTCCATTCCGGAAAAAGTTCATTTCTCGGACTCCATTTCTTACAACCACCATACCTAATTTTTCGGAATAGATACCATTGAGATATCTCGCGATTAAAGGAAGGTCAGGTTCTTCATCCAGTTGTGCGATTATTCTCAGTTTCCACGGATCTGCTATGCATGGAAGTATCTTTTCTGTATGTAAAACTTTCATTTTTCTCTCACATAAAATAATAAACTGATTATTTCAATATGTATTGAAATACTATTTAAGTTTATTTCACTCAATAAAATAATGTATGATGCAAGTTCAAAATTGATCCATAAAAAAACCGGATAATTCTTTATCACGCATATCTGTTAACGTAATGCAGGATGGTTATACGAAGTAAAACAAAATAAACAAAAAATCCTTTTGTACATTTCTGTAGAGTAGTTATACTTATTTCGGATGTCTTTTGGTGTTTAAAAGCAAAAAAAAGAGCATTTTACAAAACCAAAAAAATTCTAATAATACTAATTCTTCTTCCACATCTATAATGAGAAGAATAAATCCCTTTCTTGTCTATTGTGTTTTAATTTCCTTATTTTTCAGTTTTTCTGAGGTTTCTCAGTCTTTCAAGTTCAGCTTCAAGTTCCTGAATTTTTGTTTCAGCTATTCTTTCTTCAAGATTTGCGAGTTCCTTATCGGCTTTCAGCACAGTTTCACGTATTTTTTCGATGATGTTTTTCTCCAGATCAAGCCTCTGCTTTTTAGCCTCTTTAACAAGGTCTTCTACCAGCATCTTACCTTCCTCTTTGCTCAGAGCACCGGTATCAACCTTTTCCTTTACAAACTCTCTGATTCTCTCTTCTGACAATGCGGCCAGTCCCGCACCAATAAGCGCAGCAGCGCCAAGAATCCCTACTTTTTTCATTTTGTCCATTTACTGAACCCCCTTTATTTCTATATAAATGTCTTGTTAACTGTCTTGTCCTGAATTAAATTTATCCCGGCCTTTACATGAATGTAAAGAATCTAGACAATAATTCCATATAATATTTGTTGAATAATTTTTTGTCTTCCATAAAGAGAGGAGCATAATTGTATATAAATATAATGTATTATATTGAAGCAAAAAACTTATCAATTATTATTGCCCTTCAACCTCGCCTAATGTAGTATTCGGGAATTCATAAAAATAATATATAACCTATAAAAATAGATTAATCAAAACGATTGAGTTTCTTGAGTAAACTCTGTTAGAAACATTCAATTACTATTAATTACATCACAGGGATAGCCATGCCAGATAAAAATAAATATTCTATTGACCTTCCCATTGTTGTCGCTTTAGTATTGCTTACAGACTTATTCATATTAATTCCAGAGCTGGCTGCAACTCCTATACGTACTGTTCTTGGTTTGCCTATGGTACTTCTTTTGCCAGGATATGCTTTGATAGCGGCCCTTTTTCCGGCGAAGGACGATCTGGATGGCATTGAACGCTTGGCATTAAGTATTGGTTTAAGCATTGCAGTGGTACCACTTATGGGTCTTGGACTTAACTATACACCATGGGGCATAAGGCTTATTCCAATTCTGGCTTCTTTATCTGTTTTTACCCTGCTGATGTGTCTGATTGCGGTTTACAGGAGAGCTCATCTACCATCTGAAAAAGCTTTTTCAGTTTCTTTTGATGACGTATATAAAGCTTTAAAATCTCCTTTCAGCACTCAACCAGAATCTAGGCTTGACCGTATTCTTACTATCATTCTTGTTATTTCAGTATTAGCATCTGTGGTTACGCTTGTCTATGTTGTGGTAACTCCGAAGCAGGGTGAAAAATTCACAGAATTTTACATCCTTGGTATGAATGGCAAAGCAGATAATTACCCTACTCAGTTCACACTGGGTGACACCGGGCAGGTAATTGTTGGGGTTGTCAATCATGAATATGAACCTGTAAAATATACAATAGATTTAAGATTAAACAATAATTCTCTTTCAATTCCTTCCGATGTTAAGAGTTTCAGTCTGGAACACAATACTACCTGGGAGAAAACTGTAATATTCA
>JACIVZ010000131.1 GCA_014361205.1 Methanomethylovorans sp.
CAGCATAATACATATGCATCCCCAACATTTTATTCTTACCTCCTCTCTATTCTTTGGAGGTAAGTTTACATTTTTATCTGGGGAATTTATAGGCCCCTTGACTGGGGATTTTATTGTATTTTTAACAATCTATACTGAATATAAATACATCTTTAACTCCCCTGTTTTTAAGTTCATTTAATTCTGACAACCATAATTTAGCTGATTCAGTCTCCATTATCCACATACCAATACATTTTACATTTTTCACATTCAACGGTAATTTCCATTATCGTATAAGCTGTTGTGTTCTTTATAACTCGCATTTATCAGTGAATAGTCAAGGTATAAAATACAAATTACAAAGAGTCCCTCACCTGAGGAAATTAGTGTATTTTCAATCAATTGAGGCTTTAAGTTTATGTAAGGATATTTTATTTATAACTAATTGATAATAATATAAAATAATACTTCTACGATATTAACTGTTTCTTAAAGTGGTAAAATGTTACAAAATAAGCTTGACATTTTTAGATATATAAGTACATTGTAGAGAGAACCTATATTTCATGTTATAACCTATAGGGTATATCCCGTAAGTTATTCCAGCATGGAATATTAAATAGGTTACTCCATTTAAGAGGAGAGCTTGTTTAATGTTAACATGTTGGAATTTTAATTTAAGAATTTTCTTGGGAAAATATCAAAAAAACTTTTCTATAAATTTCAATATTTTCTGTAAAATTTCAGTTCTGTTTTTAATTTGGTATCACATCAATATAGTCCGATTACATTTAAATAAAAGAAAAATACTGGGAGAGGTGAAATATGAAACTTATTGATAAATTCTGCGATTTTGTAGAGCAAACAACTATTGATGATTTGCCGTCTGATGTTGTTGAGTTTACAAAACATCTTACTTTGAAAACAATGGCAGGTATGATAAGTGGTTCTCGAACTGAATCGGGATACAAAATGAACAATTTTATAAAAAATATAGATACGTCAAGTGAAGCAGGTGTTATAGGTAGTGGATTCAAATCTAGTATAGAATATGCTATTTTGGCAAACGGACATTATGCCCATGCTGCAGAGCTTGAAGATGATCAATTTCCTAGTGCAACTAGTGATATCACAGTGACGCCTGTAATTATTCCTGTTGCTGAATGCTTTAATCTATCTGGTAATAAGATAATAGAAGCAACAGCATTGGCTTTAGAGATCATGAACAGGATAGGTTATTTTAGCTTGACACCAAAAGGTATAACAGATTTGCCTTTCTATGGTATAATTGGTGCTGCTATTGCAACTGCAAAGGCTTTAGATTTTGATGCAAAAACAATAAGGTCTACAATAGGTATTGCAATAGGTAGAGCTAGTGGTTTTATTATTAATTTTGGTACAGATGCACATTATTTGGAGTCCTCTCTCGCATGTAGAGATGGCTATTTATCGGCAATTTTTGCCAAAAATGGCATGACAGGTTTGGCTAATAATTCTGATATCAGTGATTGGTTAAAATCAATACATTCAAATCCTAATCTTCCAGTTTCAGAACTTGTTAAGGATCTTGGTAGTAAATGGTTCATTAAAAATATATGGATAAAAAAGTATCCTTGTTGTTTTTTAACACACAGGCAAATTGATATGATGTTAGATATCAAGAAGAAATATAATTTAACTCATGATGATGTTAAGCATATAGAGTTAGATGTAGGTCCTATTGATGCAACTTGTGATCGTCCTACTCCTATAGATATAGAAGATAGTAGATTTAGTTTTCAGCACATTTTATCAGGAGTGTTGATAGAAGATGAGGTAGATCACAGAATTTTTACGGAAAAAAAGATTATTGATCCTCTTTATATAAAAACACGTAGTAAAATAAAAGTAAACAATCATCATGATTGGCCGCCCGAATTTAATTCAGGTATAGCTCGTGTTGTTGTTACACTAAAAGATGGTAAGCAGATAATTGAAACCTCAGAACAAGCATTAGGTGGTCCAAAGCGTCCATTGACTCAAGAACAATTTATAGAGCTATATAGAAAATATACGAAAGATGTTATCCCTGAAGATATTGTTAAAGAAACTTGTAATATCTTACTCGATTTAGAAAATAAATCTGCTGATGAGGTTGCTACTCTCATAAAAATGGTGACCTATATTTAAAAATTAAAAATAATTTAATTAAGGGGAAAACAATGAAAGAAGTATGGTTGATTGATGGTGTAAGAACTCCTATAGGTAGACATGCTGGGGCTTTATCTTCCATTAGACCTGACGATTTAGGAGCAATAGTACTTCAGGAAATTGCAAAACGTAATGATTTAAATCTTAAAGAACTAGATGGTATATTTTTTGGTTGTGCTAATCAAGGTGGTGAAGACAATAGAAATATTGCCAGAATGAGTATGCTTATAGCAGAATTTCCTGTTGAAATACCAGCTTGTACCGTTAATAGACTATGTGGTTCAGGTTTAGAAGCAATAGCCACTGCAGCAAGATGTATTTTAGCTAATGATGGAGACGTTTTTATCGGTGGTGGTGTAGAGTCGATGAGTCGTGCACCTTTAGTGATGATGAAACTTGACAAACCATTCAAAACTGGGCATCAGATTATGTATGATACAACCATAGGGTGGCGATTAACGCATCCAAAAATGGAACAGTTAGGACATACAGATCCATTGGGTGTCACTGCAGAAAATCTAGTTGAAATGTATAATATTTCCAGACAGGAGCAAGATAAGTTTTCTCTGTTAAGTCATCAAAAGGCTATTAATGCTATTGATAATGGGTTATTTAAGGAACAGATAATTCCTGTGGCAACCAAAAACGGTTTAGCAGATAAGGATGAAAGTCCAAGACGTGACACTTCATTCGAAAAACTTAGTAAATTACCTCCGGTATTTAAAAAAAGTGGAACAGTAACAGCTGGTAATTCAAGTCAAATAAATGATGGTGCATCGGCAGTTTTACTTGTGTCTAGTGAGTATGGGAAAGCTTTTGGTTTAAAACCAATAGCAAAAATTATTTCAATGGGTGTAGCTGGAGTACCTCCTAGAATTATGGGAATTGGCCCTGTTCCTGCAACAAATAAAGCATTAAAAAAGGCGAGTCTTACCTTAGATGATATGGATATTATTGAATTAAATGAGGCTTTTGCTGGACAGTCACTGGCAGTATTAAGAGAATGGGATATGGATATGGAAGATCCAAGATTAAACCCTAACGGTGGAGCTATTGCTTTGGGCCATCCACTTGGTGCTACTGGGTCAATATTAATGACAAAAATGCTACATGAAATGAGAAGGAGAAATGATCTCCAATTTGGACTTGTATCTTTATGCATAGGGGTAGGACAAGGTATTTCTATGATTATTGAAAAATTATAATAAGGAGAATTTATATGATAAGAGATGAATCTACGCTAAATTTGTTAGTGGATACTGTTAGCAGTTTTGTGAAGGAAAAACTTTTACCTATAGAGTTAGAAGTTTCTGAGAGTGATCATATTCCAGAAGAAATTGTAGAACAAATGAAAGAATTGGGGATGTTTGGATTATCAATACCTGAAGAATATGATGGGATAGGATTAACATTCGAAGAAGAAGTACATGTTATAATGGCCTTGTGTTATGCTTCACCTGTATTTCGTTCTATTATAGGTACTAATGTTGGTTTAGGTAGTATAGGGATAGTTTTGGATGGTACGGAAGAGCAAAAGAAAAAGTATCTACCAAAAATTGCATCGGGTGAGTATAGAGCTTCATATGCATTAACAGAGCCTGATAGTGGATCGGATGCTGCGTCTTTAAGAACAACTGCTAAACGTGAAGGTGATTATTACATAATAAATGGAACAAAAAGATTTATTACAAATGCTTCTGAGGCAGATCTTTTTACAGTTTTTGCCAGATCAAATCCAGAAAGGAAGAAACATCAAGGGATATCAGCGTTTTTAGTGGAAAGAGGAACTCCAGGATTAATAGTGGGTAAACCTGAAAAGAAAATGGGAC
>JACIVZ010000132.1 GCA_014361205.1 Methanomethylovorans sp.
TGTCATCTGCATTTCCCGGAATCCAGATTTAAGAGAAAGATATTCACCAAACATAGTATTGTTATAATCTCTTTTAATGAAAGTTACCACCCCTTCAATACAAACACCATGGTGTTACATGAGCCAACAAAGGTCATAGTACTTAACAAACAGATAGAAACATGAAGCAGAAGATAAAAATGCACAGATAACAAATCAAATTAAGTTGTAAAATGAAAAATGAGAAAAAGTAAATGAAGACACCTATGTTCTAAAGAATTTCTCACTGACATTACCTCTGCATCAGAACAACCACTATAAGAAAAGTCCCGATAGCCACTACAATGATCACTGCATAGAGATGGTTCTCAACAGCATTAACTGCAATGGATTCAACTGACGAAAATGTAGGGCCTACTATGCTGTTCACACCTGCAAAAGCACTCTTTAATCCCAGCTCCATAGAATCAAAGGCATTGCTGATCTTTTCCAGCAGCTTCCCGAAAATTGTAGATTCATGTATGGAGTCTCCGTATGCAATTTGCAGGGAGTCATTCTCAGATATATTCCACATATCCAAACCATATAATTCTTCAACAACTTCCGTAGGCTCAGAAAGCTCCATAGCCCTCCATTCTCCACTTACTATATCATACTGCTGTTCCACTCTTACGCCTCCTTTGAAGAATGCAGAACGCACCGTTCCCTTATAACCTTCAATAGCCTTGAAGTTACATTCTGCATACGGCAGATCAGGAGCTTCGTAAGGTTCGATCTGATAACTGAGGTCAAGAGAATCTCCGGGGGACAGAAGCACACCCTTAACTCCTATATAATATGACCCATTGTAACAATTAGTAACTACCATGTCCCAATCTCTCAGGGTCATATTATCAGAGGGAACACTTCTTTCCAGGCTTCCATCCACGTAGTTTACCACTGATGGTACATAATCGTGTATTTCCACCCATGCAGCTCTGTCCCCGTTATTAACAGCTTTTAACAGCACATCATAACTGAAACCGTTCTTCACAAGTGATTTATCCAAGCTGATATCTGCACCGTGCACCTTGATTACCTTGCTTTCTGATTCCCATGTGAAATCTTTACCAAAGAAATCAACTGTAGCAATGGTTTTGTTGAGAATGAAATCACCTTGGCGCATTGGAACGAGTTTTTTGGCTATATAGTAAGGTACTTTTTTAGATATCACCTTAGGATTACCGCTCTCAAAAACATCATCAATCAGAAACTCATCCGGTATTTCAGGAAAAATGACATCCAGATTACTTACTGTGTAGAAACCCAGATTATATATATCCACTCTGAAAGTGGTGGTCTCCCATGCATCATGCACTGTCATGTCTTTGATATACCATGATGACATGTTCAGTTCTTCTTTGGAAACAAAAGAAACAACTTTAAGCACAGGATCCGTGCAGGTAAAACTCAGGGAACCATTTCCTTTGTAAATTTCATTCTTGATGTCATTGCCCGATAATGTGGCATTTATTGTGTAATTGACAGCGTAGGGAGAGGTTACCCCATCCCACTCAGGAAAAATAACAGTGAAATTATAGGTCTGTGAATCACCCGCATCCATCCAGTCTATATGCCTTTTAAGCATGTTTTTGTTTAATTCAAAACCTTTATAGGATTTCACGTCAAGATTATCTGTATCAATAACAAGTACCAGATTCTCAGCCCATGCATCACCGTTATTCTTCAGGTCTACAGTAATTTTTTTTTCTTTGCCTGGAGCATACTGTGTTTCTGAAACCGTAATAGCGCCGTAAGTCTGTGACTCTGCAGAAAGAGTGACAGTCAGTTCCGGCAGACCGCGTTCATATACTATGACGCTTGCAGATGGGGTTTTAGAGGAATCTTCGCTGACTCCTGTAAGCTCAATCTTAAACTCATAATCCCAGATGAGACTGTTCTCAGATTCAGTGTTTGCAAAAAGGAACTCTTTGATTATATTCCCTTCTTTTTCAATTGAGATGCTTGCAGCGTTGCGTCTTACATCAAAATCATCAGCTCTTAATGTATATATTACACCATTTATATCAACCCTCTGAGCTTTTCCCCATTGTAGTGTCAAACTTTCCTTGCTCACCCATTGAGTATCTGTTTCCAGACTGCTGTAAGGAGATACATAAGCTGCCATTGAACAAGGAATTATATATATAAAAAAGTTAAAAAGTATTAAGGTATATATAATTCTTGTAAAAAAACTATCGTTTTTCATGCTATCAATAGTCCCTGCAATTTTATGAATGAATGTTATGTTGGTTTTCCTCTTTGTTTCCTGTTTTTTCCTGTTTTTAATTGCTGAGCGATATATCCTTTCCCTGTGACCCTCTGAGTCTGCGATACAATAGGTATATGAGAATAATATATGAAAAGATAGCAACGTAGACCAGAGGAATGATAAAATTGAAATACTGATTCAATGAAAACCAGCATGTAGAATAAAACGTGAACAAAGAAAGCACACATGCCAATAGCAGACTTATCATTTTCTTCATGAATTAAGCTTGGCATGCCACCATAAAACTTTTACACAAATGAAATCTATAGTTATATAGATTCTATATAGTTCAGAAAATGAATAAGCAATTACATTAATGTCTCTTGCTGACAACCTCATATGCAAAAAGCGTGATTGTCATTATTACTGAAATAAGTGAGAGTGTAAGCACAGAGTTGGAATAAGCCTCCTTCATCACATACCAGGAAAGTCCACCCATGATGTGAGTGATGCTCATGAGCAAGATAACAGCAACACCAATAGGATAGATATCAGTTTCATAAAGCATTTTCAGCACTGAATAAGCTGCAAAATAATAGAACGAAGCTGTGAGCAACATATAAGGAATTACAATATCATGCTCTACAGCATATACGAGCAAGGGGCTGAACTCATAATCCAGTATGTTCTGTAAACTCCCTGCGAAATGGAAAGTAAGGGAATAATCTACAATAAGGGACATGCACAGAATAAGCGGGATGGCTTTATAATTGTGATAAATCGATTGTATATTCAGTAATCTTCTTTGCATATTCCCTTATCCTTTTGATACTGTCGATAATGATTCTCATTTCCGGCTCTGAGCTGTCTCGTAGCTTAAGGAGGTCATAAGAATCGGACATTAAATTATCCAGCATATAATGGGCTTTCTCTTTTTCCACATGCCTGAAGATATCCATTATATCGATAAAATATTTCTGTGAATCTCTCAGAAGCTGTGAAATCAGTAAACTTTGATCCTCTGTAATGGATAAATCCTGACATATTGCTGCTATTTTTGTTACGTGATCTCCTATACTTTCCAAATCCTCTGCCGCGAGGCGATAATAAAAGGATTCTATAAGACTTAGTTTGTCGTTCTTTGAAGGTTTATGCAAGTGAAGGCGGCTGATGAAATGTTTAGAAATCAAAAGATACATTCGGTCTACATCATTATCCCTAACAACCACTTCAGAGAATAAATTATTATTCTGTTCTTCCATAGCAACAGCCAGTTCATCCATCATTAAGTATACTATAGAAGACATGCGTTTAAGGGCTCGGGCTATTGTGAATTCATCTTTGTCAAGAAGATCATTGATAACCAACTTGTCACCAACATCCTCGACAACTTCAAATCCAATCAAGCCTTTACAAAGCTTCTTGATTTCCTTTTTTATATCTTTGTCGACATTTTTTCCAGTTATTTCTATGGAAGTGTATTCATCAAGAATATAAATGCCAAGTATCTCACGTTTCAGCCTTTTGACATTCCCATCAAAATTCATCTTCATATTACGTTTCAAATTCTTAAAGCCGGGAGGAGATATTACAAGAGAGCCATCGTCAAGATATGATATCGATACCATTTCTCCGCTTTCAAGATTTGATTTTTTTGCCCATTTCTTTGGAAGGGTAACTATATATGTTGATTTGCCTGTAACCTGAACTTTTCTGGTTTCCATCGAGTC
>JACIVZ010000133.1 GCA_014361205.1 Methanomethylovorans sp.
GAAACGAAGCATTATAAACACAAATAAATACTTATAATATGTAATATAAAGTATTTTAATATAAAAAATTATTATTATAATATTTTGTGAAAAATGTTATAAGAAGAATTTTGACAGCATATTAGAATATCTATATGAAATATGTCACACAATACATGTGAATAAGGATAGTGTCAACCCATGGAAACTGAGGAAGGCATGAAGGAAGTTTTTGTTAAAGGTATTTTCCTCATAAACATGCTGGGAGGTATATCTCCTGCAGTTTTGCTTGAAGATGAGGACGGTTTAGTGTTACCTATACATATTGGGCAGACAGAAGCTGTGTCTATTGATACTGTTATTCGTAATGAAACTCTTCCAAGGCCTATGACCCATGATCTTCTTGTATCTATACTTGAACGTATGGAAGTTGAAGTGGATAGTGTCTTCATCGATGACAAGATAGATAATGTATATTATGCACGCCTTGTTCTAAATTGCAATGGAAAACGTATGGAATTTGATGCAAGACCAAGCGATTGTATAGCCATAGCACTGAGAAAAGGCGCCCCTATAATGATTTCAGAAGACTTACTTATGAGTGATGCTGTGAGCAAAGATCTGCTAAAAGGGGCACGCTCGCTTTCTTTATATTGACAAAAATTTAGAAAAACATAAATAGCGTCCAGTTGATGTTTCTATATGAGGCATCGGATATTCTACAATCCATTCACGATGGTTTTTACTATCGTGTTACTGCTTCTGCTATCTATAGCAGTTTCATTCCTCTTTTTCGGGATGGTTAGCTCTGCTTTTGCAAAATTAGGCTTTTCATGGGGTGATGCGTTTCTGCTGCTTTTTTTATGTCTCATAGGGAGCAATATCAATATCCCAATCACTACTCTTCAAACTGAGGTGTTCATTCCCAATAATAATTTTGTTCGCGTCTTTGGTGTGAAATATCGCATACCTTTCAGGGAAAGTTTCATCAGAAAGACTACGGTAGCTGTGAACGTAGGGGGAGCAGTGATACCAACTCTTGTATCTGTATATCTTTTCTATATGTATCCGGCAGCTCTACATTATTCTATCTATGGAATAATGATAGTCGCAATTATTACCAAACTTGTTGCCCGTCCCGTAAAAGGAGTAGGTATAGTTACACCTGCATTGGTACCTCCATTGGTTGCTGCATTGAGCTCTGTACTTATAGTTTTTCAATTTCCGGCAAATCATGAGTTTATTTTCATAATTGCATACACTGGGGGGACTATTGGAACATTAGTCGGTGCAGATCTGCTAAACTTACGAAATATTACAAATATAGGTGCACCAGTAGTAAGTATAGGCGGAGCCGGAACTTTTGATGGTGTTTTTCTGTCAGGTATTATAGCCGTCCTATTGGTCTGAGAAATCACAATCTATTAATACGTGTTTTCCTTGATTATGATCATGCTCACAAAAAGGATTATTCCCTGTCTCGATGTTACACTCGATGAAGTTGGGGGCACAGTAGTTAAAGGTATTGAGTTTGTTGACTTAAGGAAAGCAGGAGATCCTGTGGAACTAGCAAAACGTTATAATGAACAGGGTGCCGACGAGTTGGTATTTCTTGATATCACAGCTTCTCATGAAGGTAGAGGTACCATGATCAATGTTATAGAAAGAACTGCTGATGAAGTATTTATTCCTCTTACTGTGGGTGGCGGTATTAATTCAATAGAGGACATCCGACAGATTCTCAGGGCTGGTGCGGATAAGGTTTCTATTAATACAGCGGCAGTGAAAAATCCAAATCTCATCTTCCAATCGTCCCAGATTTTTGGTTCTCAGTGCATTGTAACTGCAATTGATTGCAAGCGTAATCTCGATGTTGAGAATAATAAGGATAAGGTTATACTGGAACTTGAAGATGGCACTCCAGCATGGTACGAAGTTGTTATTTACGGAGGTCGGACACCTACAGGCATCGATGCAGTGCAGTGGGCAAAAAAAGTTGAGCAATTAGGTGCGGGTGAGATTCTGCTGACAAGCATGGACCGAGATGGTACATATGATGGTTTCGACATTCCAATTACTCAAAAGTTATCAGAGGAATTGGACATCCCGGTGATAGCTTCGGGAGGAGTGGGCACCCCTGAGCATATATATGAAGGTTTCATTAAAGGCAAGGCGGATGCAGCACTTGCAGCAAGTATCTTCCATTTTGGTGAGTATACTGTACAGGATGTGAAAGAATATCTAAATGAAAGGAATATCCCTGTAAGATTATAAGTTAGGAGATGTTATTCTGGAGATCAAAGAATTCCAGCAACTTATGCATGATCTATATGTCCATAATGATAAGAGACGTGGTGCTAATGCTACGATGCTATGGTTAGTGGAAGAGGTAGGTGAACTCGCGGAAGCTGTGCGCAGGAACAACAAACAAAATATAAGGGAGGAACTTGCTGACTGTTTTGCGTGGTTAGGAGCTCTTGCAAACCTCTATGATATTAACCTTGAAACAGCTTTCTTGGAAAAATATCCTCTTAAATGTCCGACATGTGGCGAAAATCCATGCGTTTGCACGGATTGATCTTACTCTTTTGAGTATTTTATGGCTCACATATAGGGTTCACAATGAATATACAAAATGCTGTCTTTTCCATATTTTTCACGTAACCTTTTCTCAACTTCAGTGCATATATCGTGGGCTTCAATAAGA
Organism: Methanomethylovorans sp.; assembly: GCA_014361205.1. Lineage (GTDB taxonomy): Archaea > Halobacteriota > Methanosarcinia > Methanosarcinales > Methanosarcinaceae > Methanomethylovorans. The sequence goes on from JACIVZ010000133.1 coordinate 2,687, forward strand.
CTTAGTTTCTTATCCACTTGTATATGTACATCAGTGGCAATATTATTACCTATCTTTCTTGTTTTAAGTTTATGAAAATCTTTGACACCTTCAGTGGACACAATAATATGCTGTATATCTTCAATGACATCTTTTTCAAGGGCAGCTTCTGTAAGTTCGTTAGCATTCTTATAGGTAATTTCTATTGCCACTTTGAATATGAAAAAACTCAATATGACTGCTGCAATTGGATCAAGAATAACCCATTTACCTCCTAAACCTATTGCTCCACCGATGCCTAACATTGTGCCTACAGAAGAGATTGCATCTGAACGGTGATGCCACGCATTTGCAGCTACTACATCGCTTTTTATTGATTTGGCATAATTTAATGTATATCTATATAGTGTTTCCTTTGTAATTACAGAAAACACTGCAGCGATAAGGGCAATCATTCCAGGCTGTTGAAGGCTTCCCCCATTAATTACAACATATATTTTTTCAAGCCCTGTCAAAATAATTTCTATTCCAATAATTAAAAGTACAACTCCGACAAAAGTTGCGCAAAGGGTTTCAATTTTACCGTGTCCATATTGGTGATTTTTATCTGCTGGTTTTCCTGCTGCTTTTAAGCCCACAATTACCACAATATCAGTTATTAAGTCTGAAAGTGAATGTACGGCATCAGCAATCATTGCTGCACTGTTACCTAAAATTCCAGCAAGGAACTTAAAAATAGTCAGGACAATGTTTATTAGCATCCCATTTATGGTTACCCCGACTGCAATTTTACTCCTCTCTTTTTCGGTGTACATACAATATGATGCTCCTTTCGCTAAAATAGTGATTATACTATTCCTATTTAAGTTTTTGTTTATTTTTTGGTGTCCATAATCCTTTCAAAGCTCCTTAAATCCTTTTTCTATCCTTGATTTGTTTACTTATCAAAAAAATCTTTCGTATCACTATATTTTAGGATTATTATTAATAAGCAATTAATTTACTTTATGAGTTTAATATCATCTTCTTTTTGCAGTATGTTAATCTCAATGTTTTTCAAATTAGTAATGTTAAAATAAATTTCAATAGATGCTGATGTCAATTTTAAGTTTTAAACAAACAGTTAATACTATCACAGGTTAACAGAAAAATTAATTTTGAATTGTTTT
>JACIVZ010000134.1 GCA_014361205.1 Methanomethylovorans sp.
CGGGCATAGAATCAATCTCGGGAATTTCAGCAGAACAAGTACTTGGGAAAAACCTGTTTGAATATATAAAAGATATGCTGATTGATGCAGGTGAGAATTTTATTAATATTTTTCAAAAAGCAAAAAGCACTAGAAAACCTGTGACATATGATTTATTGCCATTTGTAAACCCAGAGGAAGGACTTCTGTATCAGAGCGGCGTGCTGTATCCTCTTTTTGATAAGTCTGGCGAATATGAAGGGATGGTAGGAACGGTAGAAGATATCACCGAAAGGAAAAAGGCAGAAGAGGCTTTGATCGAGGCTGAGGAAAAATATCGCCTTATATTTGAGAATTCCCCGCTTGGAATAATTCATTTTGATGACAAAGGAACTATCACTCATTGTAATGATAAGTTTCTCGAAATTGTAGGTACTACGAGAGATAAGATCATCGGTTTTAACATGGTCTTATCTATTGAAGATAAGAATATGGCTGAGGCTGTGCACTCAGTACTTTCAAGAAAGCTGGGGCACTATGAAGGCGAATATAGGTCAGTAATAAGCGGTAAAATCACTCCTGTTAAGGCAGATTATAGTCCCAATATATCTCCTACTGGAAAACTTCTTGGTGGCATAGGTATATTTGAAGATATTACTGAGAGGAAAAAGGCAGAAGATGCTTTGAAACTTGATGAATCAAGATTACAGGCTCTGCTTAAGTTGAGTCAGATGACAAATGCTTCCCTCAAAGAAATAGCAGACTTTATACAGGAACAAGCAGTTAGGTTAACACAGAGCAAATTGGGCTATATTGCGTTCATTAATGATGAACAGACAATATTTTCTATGTATTCATGGTCAAAAAGTTCTTGGTCTAAAGGTGTAATGGAAGAATGTAAGCTGGCAGATCAGAAAATAGATTATCCGATCACTTCTATAGGGTTGTGGGGAGAAGCTATCAGGCAGCGCAGGCCTATTATCACTAATGATTATAATGCTCCGAATCCATGGAAGAAGGGCTATCCTGAAAACCATGTGATAATAACAAAGCACATGAACATTCCAGTTTTTGATGGGGAAAGAATTGTAGCAGTTGCAGGAGTAGCTAACAAAGAAACAGATTATGATGAATCAGATGTAAGACAACTCACATTGCTTATGGAGGGCATGTGGCGCCAAGTTCAGCGTAAGAGGGCAGAAGACAGTCTTAAAAAATATGCCGACGAACTTGCTAAAGCAAATAAAGAGCTTTCAAAAGCAAATGAGGAGCTGAAATCTCTGGATCGCATGAAAGATGAGTTTCTTTCCAATGTCAGCCATGAGTTCAAGACACCTCTTACTTCCATAAGAGGATATGGTCAGCTTATTCTTGATGGAACTCTTGGTGATATCAATGAACAGCAAAAAAAAGCTATGGATACTATATTACGTAATTCTGACAGGCTTCGACGTCTTGTAGACTCATTGCTTTACCTTAGCAGAACACAGGTGGGAAGAATAAGTTATTATTTTGAGAAGGTGCAAATTGATGATATTATCAAAAACTGTGTACATGATATGCTTCTTCAGGCAAAAAACAAGAATATTCTTCTTCAAACAGATATTGACGACATTCCTCCAGTCAAAGGGGATAAGGATAAATTGACGGATGTTTTGACAAATTTGATTGATAATGCTCTTAAATTCACTTTAGAGCACGGACAGATCACTATCACTGCAAAAAAAATAGGAAGGAACATAAGGGTTGAAGTAAAGGATACAGGTATTGGTATACCTGCTGAGCATATACCTTATCTGTTCCAGAGATTCTATCAGGTTGATTCTTCTGCAAGCAGAAGGTATGGAGGCACGGGGCTGGGACTGTATATATCCAAAACGATAGTAGAAGCGCATGGAGGAAAGATTTGGATAGAGAGTGAAGAAGGTAAAGGAACAGCGGTTTATGTCGAATTGCCTATGTGGCAGAATAACATCTAACATATTTTAAAAATCAGTAGCTAAAATTCACATCGTTCAATCATTATTGAGTATTATGAGGTGCGGCACTTATAAAAGGTGTAATTAATGAAAGTTATAATCATCGGTGGATTTCTCGGTAGTGGAAAAACGACAACATTACTCCGTCTTGGCAGGCATTTAGTTGAAAAAGGACAGAGGGTTGCCATAATAGTAAACGAGATTGGAGAAGTGGGTATAGATGGAGAAACATTATCATTTCCAGGTCTTATTGCAAAGGAACTTACAAATGGTTGTATCTGCTGTACATTAAGAATCAGCATGGAATATACATTGCAGATGCTGGAAGAAGAGTATGATCCAGATATACTGATTATTGAGCCCACAGGTATTGCACTTCCTTTACAGATCAAGGAACATGTGGCATTGATGGGATTATCTGATATCTCTTTTTCTCCGATAGTGACCCTTGTGGATGCTAGCAGGTTCAATATGGAATTATCTCAGCTACCAACGTTTATATTGGCACAGATAAAGGAAGCTGAGATCCTCTGTTTGAATAAGATCGATTTGGTGGATAAAAAAACTCTGGTTAATCTGACAGATAGACTTATAGATATAAATCCGGACGCACTTATTGTGGAATTTTCAGCTTTAAAAACAGATGCTGCTTTCATGAACTTCATAGATCTTCTGGCGGGAAAAGATAATTCTCTGGTGAGCACTCAAAACAGGAATTCCATTGAACTTTCACAGGTTTCCAGTTATTCTGGTAAATATTACATTAATTCTTATGGGGGCGACAGGCATGATATGGCGGTTATTATCCTTAAAATGTTAGAAGAAGTAAAAGAAAAAGTAGAATCTGTAAATCCTGTGTTTATAGGCCATGTAAAAATTTCCTTCAAGTTAGGAAAATTTTTGATTAAAGGTAGCTTGACATCTTCCCAAAGTAAGCCTCTTGTAGAAGTACTTGAAAGTTCAGGTGAAGGGAATGGACAACTTAAGTTCCTTTCAGCAATCACGAAGCTGAGTAAGCCAGATCTTGTGCAGATTCTCGATTCTGTCATTAGAACTAATCTTGAAAGAAGCCAGATAAAGTATGAATCTACAGACAATAAAGTCAATCTGATTCGTCTGACGGAAGTGAACTCACAGAAATAAACCTCTATTTTTCACTTAAATTTTTATCTCTTATCAATAATTTTCATGATATAGATTGTTAAAAACTGAAAAGAATTATAAACAAATAGGTTTAATATAATCTTAAAATAAGTAAAAGTTGATTTTTTACTCAAAATGGGATGATATCTTGGGCATAAAGATAGGTGATATAGTTTCAGTAGAGTATATCGGAACTCTTGATAATGGAGGAGTTTTTGATAGCTCTGAACTTCAAGGAGGTCCTCTTGAATTTAAAGTAGGTGGAGGACAGGTATTACAAGGTTTTGAAGATGCTATATTGGGTATGGAAATAGGTGATAAAAAGATTATAAGACTTGAACCTTTTCAGGGTTATGGTGAATATGATGAGAAACTGGTAAAAACAATTTCCAGAATTTCAATTCCACATCATGAGAAGCTAACAAAAGATACTATGTTGCTTGTAAGCCTGCCAGATGGTTCTAAAATACCTGCATCAATAAAAACTATAACTGAAGAAACAGTCACATTGGATATGAATCATCCTCTCGCAGGTGAAGTGTTACATTTTGAGATAAAGGTTGTGGGAATAAGCTAAAATCCCATTGCTGTAATTTATATATTAATATTTATCTATTATTTTTAACAAGGTTGTATAAACATCTAATTCAACAACTCTAAACTTAGTGTTATTATCCATTTTTTGAAACATCCTGACCTTTAATAAGTTATTATTGGTTA
>JACIVZ010000135.1 GCA_014361205.1 Methanomethylovorans sp.
GTATTTTTGTTTCATTTGAGAACTTCAAGATTCTATAAAATACTTATGCAAAATCCTTGAAAAACAAATGTAATTAATCTTCAAATTTGAGAATAGTTGTCTTAAGAGTGGTAAGGTCAACTACCGGCACCTGTGCAGGAGTTGGTACGACATTTACTCTTTTCTGAAACTCTGTCTGGGCCTGCCATGTGCCCGAATTTACCAATAGTACATTCTTATACAATTCTACACCTACTGTGTGCACATGACCACAATGCAGTATATCCGGTACCTGACTAATTACGAAATGATCCTGTTTTTCAGGAGCAATAGATACCCTACTACCATAAATAGGAGATAGATGTCTTTTTTTCATCATTTCCACCATAGCTTTTGTAGGTTCTTGATACGATACACCAGGAATGGAGGCCACCAGATCATCAATAGACCTGCCATGATATATCATAAGTTTAACACCATCAAGATCTACTACAGAAGGATTTCCCACAAATAATACATTTTCGTCAAAATCTGCCCTTATATTGGCAGGGAGCATAGGCTGAGGTTCTGCCTGTCTCACAGCATCATGATTACCTGGCGATATTATTACTTTGATGTGCTTAGGTATCTCACTAAAATATTCAGCTGCCTTTTTGTATTGCTCATACACATCCAATATTTTTAACTCCATTTCTTGCCCAGGATATATGCCTACTCCATCCACTAAGTCCCCCGCAACTATAAGATAACGTATTTCTTCTGACAACAAAGCCATTGCTTCATTATCAGTGTCCCCTTTAAGAAAATCAATAAAACGGTACCATTGTTCCTCTAAAAATTTTGAACTGCCTATATGGACATCGGAAGTTAGTACGGCTTTCCCATATGATCTCTTTCTTTCACCCAGAGTATTAGGTAAGTCAGGAATAATGATCTTTTTAGCTATAAGCAGCTTCCCGTCATTAGTAAGAGCGCCAGTAATGCCTATAACTTCATCGAGTACTAAACGACTGGCTAATTCGAACAGTTCTTTATCAACCGTTCTTACTAATACAGAGATAGAACCAGTCGGATCCTCAAGTTCTATCATTTTATGACCATTGCTTGTGCTTTTAATGTCTGAGATCATACCGATGATCGAAATTTCATTCATATCCCTATCTATACCATCAAAACGTTCTGCAACCTTTTTACGGTATTTGTTCAGACTTTCTATAGGCCTTGAATTTAATCTGCTCCTTATAATTTCACTTAACCTGCTATATCTGTTCCTAAAAAACTGAACAAATTCCATATACTCTCCTACACATGTGGAATTATCTGTGATGTCCATTAAAACTTCAACAGGGTTATTCGAATATATGGAATTAACATTTGATGTTATAGGAGAAACTATTTGTTTTACAACTGCTCTTTGACTTTTTTCTATGTTTTGTTTCTCAATATACTTGTCAATATGTTCAATATCAACCACCAAAACTGAGGGATCCATATTGTTTAATATACAATCCACAAGCTTACGTGGATTACTGTGACAGCATATTAATTCAACAGCATCTGGACTTATTTGATATCCTTCTTCAAGGAATACCGTAATCACTTCAATCTGATTCATACAGGATCAGTACATGCATAGCAAAATTTTTTTGTGAAAGATGTTACAAAGTCATCGACCTCTAAAAAGAGGAACGAAGTCTATATGCTATGTTCTTATATAGTTGTAATGGGAAGGAAAGACTATTGCATAATCCTTAAGGAATCCGGTGAAAAAATGGATCTAAAGAAAACTATTAGAAATTTTCAGGAAAGCGATGGTTTTTTTATCTCTTTTGCTCGGGATCTGATATCTGTTGCCACAGCGGTGTTGATATTTTCAATCATTTCATACTTGATATTTGGGATGTGGACGCCAATGGTAGCTGTGGAATCTGGTAGCATGGAACCTCATATGAATATAGGAGACATAGTTTTCATACAAAACATTGAAAGAACATCAGTAATAACAAAAGCTGATGCTCCAAGCGATTATGTATCATTTAAGGATAACGGAGATGTAATATTATACAGACCATACGGAAGAGCTGACGTAACACCCATTATCCATAGAGCAATGTATTTTGTGCAGGCAGGAGAACCTATGTGGGAGGGTGGACCACTGGCTCCTCACGACGGCTACATTACAAAAGGAGATAATGAAAAGACAAATAGAATTTACGATCAGCAAGGGCAAATAAGTTATCTCACACCAGTAAAAGAAGAATGGATCATTGGAGTTGCAAGATACCGCATACCATATATAGGAAAGATAAGATTGATGTTGCCCTTCTGATATATGAAAAGATATATTAGAAGAGGTAACATCACAAGTGCATCTGTGTTGTAATTACCGGTTTAAAGTTTTCAAGAGGCTTTAGTCTATAGTCCTCAAAAAGTGCGCGCTGTGTACTGGAAACCGGCACACTCAAAACAATTTCCTTTGTTCGTCCATACCTGCCTTTACTTACAACAAGTGCATTAACTATACCAAGCATATCAAGCTCGGACATCAAGTCAGTAACACGCCTTTGAGTTAAAATATCCATATCTACATTGATACAAAGCTGACGATACACATTATAAACTTCGCCAGTTGTAACATTCTTATAACCATTATTTCTCAATTTTATGATAGCACAGAGTGCAAGCTTAGACTGAGTTGGAAGGGTTTTTACAACTTCTATTACACGATCGATTTCAATTTTATCCTGAGCTCTTCTTACATGCTCTTCCTGTACCCGCGATTTTTTTTCACGTTCAGCAAGTTCACCAGCAACTCTCAAAAGATCTAATGCACGTCTTGCGTCCCCATGCTCCTGAGCTGCAAAAGCTGCGCATAGAGGAATTACTGTATCATCTAAAACACCACTTTTATAAGCTATTTCTGCCCTTTCCTCTAATATATCACAAATTTGATCCGCATCATAAGGAGGAAAAATGATTTCTTCTTCACCTAGTGAACTTTTAACTCTTGGATCTAAAAATTCAGTAAATTTCAAATCATTGGAAACACCAATCATGCTTACTTTAGCTTGCTTAAGATCTGAATTTGCTCTCGAAAGATTATAAAGAACGTCATCTCCTTTTTTGACGAGTTTATCTATTTCATCAAGAATAATAATAATAACTTGTTTTTTGGAATCAACAGCTTCCTTAAACTTAGCAAAAACCTGATCTGTAGGCCATCCTGTCATAGGCACATCTTCTCCAAACTGCCTTGCAAGATTAGCAAGCAACCTGTATTGTGTATCTATAACTTCACAATTAACATAAACTACACTACACTGAACATTGAGTTGCTCGCCTATTCTTTCTAATTCTCTTCCTACATGCCTTGATGCAGCTGTTTTGCCGGTTCCTGTCTTCCCATATATAAGTATATTAGAAGGAGTGTCGCCCCTTAAAGCAGAAACTAAAATAGTCGCAAGACTGTTAATTTGTTCATCTCTATGTACTAAAGTATCAGGAGTGTATGTTGGCCTCAAAACTTCTTTATTAATAAAAATAGGCTCAGTTGCAAGTAACTCGTGAAACAGACCATCTAAAGATTTGTTTTGCATTGTTGATACCATCCTACCACCAAAGACTTGGATTTCACTGCAAACATAAATTGCCTTTTAAGTATTTTTAATTGTAAAAGGCAAATATTAAAAGGCCTAAACCAAGAAGTAAACTCTTGTAACTTAGTAACCTTTGTTTATAGCACATAGTAAGCAAGTGAATCCTTTAT
>JACIVZ010000136.1 GCA_014361205.1 Methanomethylovorans sp.
TTACGAATCCAAATTTGTCATCAATTAGCCTTGATGTGAAGAAGAAATACTGAGCTTTCTAACAAACTCATTAAAGTTAAAACTCAAGAATTAATGCTCATAGGAGCTTTCTGACTATCTTAAAATGTGCCCAAAAGAACGTGTTGAATAATTTATCTGCACACCAGCGTAGCATTTTGTTCCCGATCACCTGCTCAAATGGTATCCTCCATTCAAGTAATTCAAAAAACTCTTTGTCTGATATTTTTTTCATTGAAAGGGTCTTTTTCCTTTTTTTAAAGACAAATCCTTGGTTCTCAATCAACCACCAATAAGCTTTGAACTTACTTTTGACATATTCCGGTCCATTCAATACTGCATGACCCATAGTTACAATTTCGCTAACTATTAGACCAGGAAGCAGAAGTATGAGTGTCTTTGTTCCCAGGTTCTTTAGCAGTATTATGTACCTGTTCCTTTCAAGGTAGAAATGCTTCCAGGCTGCTATGGAGAGCTTAAATTTATGACAGATCATGGAATCAGGCACATAAAGTATCTTTCCGCCTGCGAACCTAACACGCCAGGAAAGGTCTGCATCTTCCATATATAAGAAAAAATCAGCATCAAAGCCTTCTATCTGATCCAGCATTTCCCTGCGGATAGCAAATGAGCAGCCGGAAATGGCACCGATCTCTTCCTGAAGGTTGCAGCTATCTGCTGGTGCATCAAGTCCCCTGCAGAAGGTAAGGCCGGTATAATGCGGTATATTACCGCAGGTATTGATCTTATCCTTGTCATAGTATATCCTGATCTTTGGAGTTGTGACAGCAATACTATCATCTTCCTCAAGTGGCCGGATAAGTTCTGCGAGCCACTTCTGATCTGCAATTGTGTCCGGGTTCACAACTACCAGATACTTGCCCTGTGCGTGCTCGAACCCAATGTTGTTCCCGCCAGGATAACCGAGATTTTTGCCAGTTTCAATGAGTTTCAGTTGGGGATAACTACTTCTGATGAACTCTACGGTATTATCAGTGGAAGCATTGTCCACCACGATGATCTCAAAATTGCCATAACTCTGAGCAAGAAGGGAAGGAATACATTCAGGTAGATCTCTGGCACTGTTATAGGTCAGAAGGATTACGCTTGCTAAGGCTTCATTTTTTTTCATTGGGACTACCTTATTTGTGATGAAAATTATATATGAATTATTTTACAAATACTAATCATTATTTTTAAATAGTATGTTTTCTTATAAGTGTTTCTATTGGTGTGGTAATAGCTTGAAAATCTGTTTGACTTGTTCGCATGGTGGCCATCTCACAGAGATCCTTCAACTAATGGATGCTTTTGAAGGCCATGAAGTATTTTTCATCACTTATGAGGGTGCCCGCTCCACTGAAATCAAGAACAAGTACACTTTTAAGAACCTGGGGAAGAACCCCATAAGGTTCATGATCACTACTCCTTACGTTCTTAGGATACTCCTTAAAGAAAAACCCGATATCATAATTTCCACTGGTTCTGAGATCGCTATCCCGGTATTCTATATCGCTAAATTGCTCGGCATCAGGACCATGTTCATAGAAAGCCTGTGCAGGGTGAAAGAACCCTCACTGACAGGTAAGATCGTATATCCCGTATCTGATGTGTTCCTGGTGCAGTGGGAACAGCTGCTCAGCAGGTTCGGCAAAAAGGCCCAGTACTGGGGGAATGTGCTGTGATCTTCGTCACTGTGGGCAGCCATTACCAGGGTTTTGATCGGCTCATCAAAAAAATGGATGAAATCGCAGGCAAGATCGATGAAAAAGTGATCATGCAGATAGGACATACTAGTTATAAGCCTGTAAATGCTAAGTATTTTGATTTTGTGGAAGATTTCGGAAAAATACAAGAACTGAACCGGGATGCACGTGTAGTTGTGAGTCATGCAGGTGCAGGCTCGATCCTTACTGCACTGAAGCTCGAAACACCTGTGATCGTGGTACCCAGGCTTAAAAAGTATAATGAACACATGGATGACCACCAGCTAGAGATTGCGGAAGCGATGTCTTCAATTAAAGGTGTTGTTGCAGTGAATGATGTTCAAGAAATTGAACAACACTTACAGGAAAATTTAACTTTAGTTTCCGTTCCAAAAGACCATGATCTTAAATCTTCTTTAAAACGATACCTTGCATCTATATCCTGATTATTGTCAAAATGTGTTATTATGAATATATGTGTTATCACCTCTGCAAAATTCCCACCTGAAGAAGGCATTGGGAATTATATTTACAACATGTCCCAGCAGTTCATAAAAAAGGGGCATAGTGTAACTGTTATTACCAGAGGTGGTATTCACAGAACACAGAAAGAGGATCTTGATGGAATTGAACTGTACAGGGTCCCTTTTATGCCTCTTTATCCCTTCCACGTGCAAATACATGGTATATTTGTCAAGAGTTTGTTAAAATCCATCAGTAAAGAGTTTGATGTCATTCATTTTCATACTCCTCTTCCACCTCCTATAAGCACAGTCCTTCCAACTGTCACTACTGTACATACTCCGATGAAAGCAGATACTGGTAAGGTAGAACTTGTAAATCTATTCGCTTTGGCAGTTAAGTTACAGGGTAAGGTTAGTTGTCTGATCGAGCATGAATTGTTCAAAAACTCCGATAAGATCACATCTGTGGCTACATCTGTTGCCGAAGAACTAACTGAATATGGTTTGGAAAAGAACAATGTTGTAGTCGTGGGTAACGGTGTAGATGAAAAGTTATTTTCACCGATTGAACATAAAAATCAGAGCAAGTATATATTATATACTGGCCGTTTAAGTTACCGTAAGGGTCTTTTTGATTTCATTGAAAGTGGTATTCTTCTCTGTAAGAAGTACCCGAACATAAGTTTCAAGCTCACCGGAAAGGGGCCTTTATTGGAAAAACTGCAAAGTATGGTCCAGGAATCAGGTTATAAAGATAGATTCGAGTTTCTTGGACATGTGGATAAAAACGAACTTATTAGTTTGTACCAGAATGCTACGGTTTTTGTTCTTCCGTCACATTACGAAGGGCTACCTACTACATTGCTTGAAGCAATGGCCTGCGGTGCACCAGTTGTTGCCACTGCTGTAAGTGGTAATCTCGATGTGATCGAATCTGAGAAGAACGGTCTCCTAGTTCCGATAAAAGCTCCTGATAAGATCGCAGATGCGGTTTCACTACTTCTGGAAAATGAAAGCTTAAGATGTCAGCTTGGAAACAATGCAAGAAGAACCATAGAAGAGAAATTCACATGGGATGCCATATCGGATAAAATAATGGAATGCTATCTTTCTCTATTGCAGGAGGTGCCTGCAGCCGAATGAAAGTCTGCATCGTTTGTTATGGATTGAGAGAAAATAACATTCGCCTTCAGCCTTGGCGATATATCTCTGAGATAGCCAGAGGTCTTATCTTAAAAGGTGTGGATGTTAAGATTTTAACAGACGGTACTGGACAGGAACAACTTATAGAAGGCATTCCGGTTCTTTATGCTGAGAAACTGCGATCATTTCCATTTCTAAAAAACAGCAGACTTATTTCCCTGATAGCGAAAGAGAAGGCAGATATTGTTCTATGGTCAATGGGACCAATTGATTATTTCTATCTGAGC
>JACIVZ010000137.1 GCA_014361205.1 Methanomethylovorans sp.
GGTTATGATCAATGATGGAATTTGTACAATCTCATACCAAAATGAATGTTTTCAACTCAATTTATTAAAAAATATAAAATCTTGAAGCTTCAGTGTATTTTCGTATAATTTTTCCACCATCGTATAATCTATAAACTGAATTCTATTTCTAATATTCTCAAAAATATTGAATTCACTAACGCTTTTATATTCTTTCTCTTTGCTTTTAGGAGCTACTACTATCATATTAGTCTTAAAGTCCTGGAGTTCATTAAATTTAATAATAGAGTTCTTAAAATTAGTGGAATGTTCTACTTCAATTACTGAATCTGGAAATCCCCTTTTATTTAACCAAATGACATCAATTGATTTTATCTTATCAATGGTTTCCTGATATGTAAAAGGGGGTAATTGTTCTAAAGAAGCAACTTCTCCAAGTTTCATTTTGAGATAAGGTTTGTTCTTATCCTGAGGCGGGATATATGTGTTATATTTTTTGATATTACCAATTTCTGCTAACAATCCTTGATAATAATAATGGGAAAACTTTTTTAGTTCTTCGGATTTGATTTCTAAATCTTCATCATTTTGGATTAATGCTGCAACAGATTCTGGAAGGTCATTTTTATGTGTTTTCAAAGCCCAAAGACCTGGCTTAATTTTGAAGAAATACTCTTGATTTTGCACAATTCTTCTAATACTTGCAAAAGGAGTTTTTGTTTTCCATGTAACATCATCTATTTTCAAAGCATTTTCATAAAGCCAATTTAAGGTTGCATATCCTCCATTTTTCTCCATAGCTTCAATTACAGCTTCAGTTTGTGTTTTATGTTTCAGATACATTCCTTCTACATTTTATTTAGTTTTTAGGTTAATATGGAATTATTGAACTTTCTAAATAAGTACTCTTTGATCAATCTTAATATGATGAAACTTGATCCCTATACGATAAAAATCACTTGACAATAGAATCTTGAGATGGATCGAATGAAAAAAAGAATAAATAGGTATATTTGCATTGAAATGGGGAAGTCTGCATATACAGAGTACAAAATGCAATCGGGAGAATTTGCAACTACCGAAGATGGCATCTTTTTAGGTACTGTTTTTGCAGATACTAAATATGAGGCTATTGAGTCCTTGAAAAACAACCCAGAATACAAGAATAGAAAGTTTGATGAAATAATTGTTTTTAAGATTGTTTAATTTTTTATTATTTCTTTTGATTTTAAGCAGTTTTTCCTATTTCATCTGGTTCTTTCTTCCTCCTATTCTTCTTCCTTTCCCCCCCCATTTTTCCTCTATACAATGTCTTTTTATACTCCAATTGCCATCATGTGTCAGGATCGTAAAGACCGGATTCAAGAAACGTATGATTTATATTCTAAAATTATTATAATGGCAGGTCTGGATGAGTTTACAAGATGAAATTGCGGCGGTAGAGGAAGAATTAAAGAATACTGTCTATAATAAGGCCACATCCCATCACATAGGCAAGCTGAAGGCCAAGCTTGCACGTCTTAGGGATGAAGTAGCTAAGAGAGCGGCTAGCAAGTCCTCGGGTGAAGGTTATTCAGTAAAGAAATCAGGTGATGCAACTGTAACTCTGGTGGGATTCCCATCGGTAGGTAAATCTACACTGCTTAACAAGCTCACTGATGCCAAATCAGAAGTCGGAGCTTATGAATTTACGACCTTGGACGTGATTCCGGGAATCATGGAATACAAAGGTGCAACTATTCAGATATTGGACGTGCCCGGCCTGGTGAAAGGTGCAGCAAGCGGCAGAGGAAGAGGAAAAGAAGTTATAGCGGTGGTAAGGAATACTAATCTCGTTCTGTTTATGCTGGACGTGTTCCAGCTTCAACATTATGACATACTCAAGGAAGAGCTATATCAAGCAGGTATAAGGCTCGATCAGAAACCTCCTGACGTAATTATCAAAAAACAGGACAGAGGTGGAATACTCATAAGCTCCACAACAGAGCTGGAGCTTGACGATGACCTTATAAAGGCAATACTAAATGATTATAAGATCCACAATGCCCACGTCCTCATCAGAGATAATATAAATGTGGACCAGCTTATAGATGCCGTGATGGGTAACAGAGTATATATACCATCCATCATCGCAGTGAACAAGGTGGATCTGGCAGATTCCTATACCCTACAAGCCGCAAAACTAAAATTTCCGGATGCTGCTTTCATCTCTGCAGATCTGGATATGAATCTCGATGTTGTAAGAGAGAAAATATATGATGCTCTGGATTTTATTAGAATCTACCTTAAACCGCAGGGAGGACCTGCAGATCTTGAAGAACCTATGATAGTGCAAAAAGGCACAACAGTGGGAGATGTCTGTGACAAACTACACAGAGATTTTCGCAGGAAGTTCAGATATTCGCAGATTTGGGGAAAATCCGCCAAACATCCAGGGCAAAGAGCTGGTCTTGACCATGTACTTATGGATGAAGATTTGGTAACCCTTATCATCAATAAGTGACTATCGATAACCATAAAAACCAGTAGGTCTATATCGACCCTGCATCACACACTTTGATACAACAAGTATAGTCCTGTAGGGTAGTGGTCAATCCTTTCGGCCTTTGGAGCCGAAGACGGTGGTTCGAATCCGCCCAGGACTACTAATTTTTTATAAGCTATGTTTCAAACTTTTTTATATTATACAGCAAAAACAATATGACGTTTTAAAATAACCCCCTAGCATCTGTGCCTGAAGTAATTTAAAACATGATTAAAACATGAGTGGTGAAATTATTTTCACTTTGCATGGTTCAGCCTTTTGAACATGTTAAGTAATTCATCAATTATACGTCTGCGTCAGAACGTATTATATCCATGTTTGGGAGCATCCGTACAAAATGCTCCCTTTATTCTAAATTTTTCTTTTGTTTCAGAATGGCAATGTAAAGAATCCTGTATGTCACCATTGTAAAAATGATAAAAATGAATTTGTTAAACATTAGAATATGAAAGTTTGATCTTAAGCCAATAAAAGTCTCATCAGATTTGGTGTTTAATTGTGGGAAATCTCTCTGAAGATTCATGTTTGTGAATATCCACAGAAAATGTTTCCACCATGTTTTCATCTTTATGTTTTGCTAAAGCAAAACCTACAAAAGATAAACAAATCCCAAGGTAAGGATGTTCAACAATTATCAGGCCAATAGCAACTGTAAGAAATAATGACCAATAGTTTTCAAGCATGAAATATAATAAGGCGTCCAAATATATAAACAAAATTTTAATAAAAAATCGTTAGAATATTTTATAATGATTGTTTATTAGAGTTATTTCTTTCATATGTCAACAAATTAACTCTTTTTAAAAAGCAAAAATTAATATATTTACACTACTATACTATATTCGATAATAATATAATGGCTCATTAAAATAGATTTGGCATACACAAATCAAGTATGGCCATTATAAAAAATACTGTTCAAGGGAATGGACAGAAAAAAGGAGGTGAGATAAATGGTAGTAAAAGAGCAGAAAAGAG
>JACIVZ010000138.1 GCA_014361205.1 Methanomethylovorans sp.
CAAAAAAGTAAATATTTCATTCTTTATAGTGTTATTGCAAAATGTAGTCACAAACTTTTTTGTTAAAATATCCATTTTTACACCTGCAATCGTATGTGTTCTAAAGCCTTCATAAATTGAGGATAATTACATATACTGATAATTAATGAAACTATTGACGATCAATAAAACATTTTATTAGGTAAAAGAGAATTTTAAATAGAAGTTAGCTAAATTATTAATCGGCTCGCATCATAATATTATACTTCCTTTTTATATCCAATCTACCAGGAAGTATTACAGATGTGAGCTACCTTTCTTTGTTACAATACCCGTAAGAAAAATTGAAATTGCGTTATAATTACTATATTAATTTAAATCAACAGAGAAAATTAATTTTATACACATATTTTTATATATTAATGCAATCACAAATTATTTTTATAAGCCTCTCTGAAATAGAAAAACTTAATATATAAGATTGCATTTGAGATGAGTATGATACCAACAAAAGCTTTCATGGTCAAAGGCGCTGGTGTTCATAAAGACAAACTTGCCTCTTTTGAACTGGCTTTAAGGAATGCAGGTATTGAGAAATATAACCTTGTATCTGTTTCAAGTATATTACCCCCTAAGTGCAAGATTGTTGAAAAAGAGGAAGGTCTTGCGGAACTAAAGCCAGGAGCAATAGTTCATTGTGTTCTTGCAAGAAATCAGACGAATGAGCCTCATCGTCTAATGGCAGCTGCAATTGGTACTGCCATACCTGTGGATGCTAAGGAGCAATATGGTTACATTTCTGAACATCATTCTTTCGGAGAAGATGAGATTACAGCTGGAGAATATGCTGAGGATCTTGCTGCAACTATGCTAGCAACTACATTGGGTATTGAATTTAACGTCGAGTCTGCATGGCATGAACGTGAACAGGTTTACAAAGCTAGCGGTCATATCTTTGATACTCTTCATATCTGCCAGTGTGCTAAAGGCGATAAAGACGGAAAATGGACTACTGTGGTAGCTGCAATGGTATTTGTGATACCATAATTACAGTTAAAATTATACTTATATACTTATTTTATTTAGTTACTCCCATTTGTTTTATCTGAATAACGTTTTATAGTGAATGCTTATTATAGTACTTAATGAGTTCACATTTCTATCAGTTTTTAAATAGAAATAAATGGAATCTATTACTTGCTCTTAGTGTTATAATTTTCATCTCCTTGGCATATTACTCCATTGAGGAAGATAAAAAAGATACAACAGCCACCATGGAATATAAAACAAAGCTTGAAGCTGAGCATATCAGTATGAACCTCAGCACAGAGCTTGATAAGGTGACTAATGATCTTTTATCAATTTATGACGTTAAGATAAGTTCCCCTCCCCAGAATCAGTATGAATTCTGGCTGAAAACCAACCCTTTGTTAGAAAAGAGTACATTTCTTTCGTCTATAAGTTATATCGATACCGAAAAAAATCTGAATTATATAGTACCGATTGGCACTGATTTATCAACTTCATATCAAGATTCTAATTCCATATTGGAAATAGCAATGCTTGTAGCTGGTCATACAAAGAAGCCATATCTTACAAGGCCATATGAAATAACACCGGATAATTATTATTATTCCTTAGTGATACCCTATGAAAATCATTCTTTTTTCCAGCTAACTTTCAGCTGTGAAAAAATATTTTCAGATAATAGCTCCTTCCGGCAGAATGATCAGATCTTGATACAGGTAATGGATGGCTATGAAGTGGTTTATACGTCGCCTGATTATGAACTACAGCTATTAACTTCAGATGAATTCTTGGCCACATCGCAAATAAATCTGTATAACAGAGAAATGGTTATTAATGCTCTACCATCTGATGCCATGTTAAGCGTACACCTTGAACTCTGGGATACATTTGGGCATTTAAGCATTTACCTTATTTTATTCATTCTTTTGTTCATCATATTATTTCAGATGTTTGATATAAGTGAACGTAAAGAATATGAACGGAAATTGGAATATTCTGAAAAAAAGTTTAAATATATATTTAATAATGTAAATGATGCTATTTACATAAATGATCTTAAAGGTAATTTTCTTGAGGTAAATAACGTTTTGTGTGAAAAATTAGGTTATTCAAAGGATGAATTACTTAAAATGCAACGATGGGAAATTATGCTTCATAGTTCTCCTGAAAAAACTGCAAATATAATAAATGCCGTTGTTAAACATAATAAATTTTTTCAGAAACTGTACATGTTTGCCGGGATGGCAGACTTATTCCTGTAGAATTAAGCAGTCGTTTAATAGAGTATGAAGGGCAAAAAGCAATCATAAATATTGCAAGAGATCTCTCTGATAGCAAAAGAGCTGAAATACTGCTAAAAGCAAATGCAGAGCTAAAGCAGCTAAGTAGAATGAAAGATCTTTTTACAGATATACTCAGACATGATCTCCTTGGTCCAGCATCTGTTGTAAAGGGATATACGGAGTTACTACTTGATACAATGGAAAAAAATGAAAAGAAAGAATTTCTGGAGAAGATTCATAAAAATAATTGCAAGCTTATTGAGATGATAGATAATGCTGCGAAGCTTGCGAAGTTGGATAGCATTGAAAATCTTGATTTTGAGGCCGTAGACATTTTTCCTCTGTTAATGTCCGTTGTAGATACTTATCAGATACAGTTACAGGAAAAAAATATTTCTTTGAAATTACCTGAAGAAAAAAAGTATGGTTCTCTGGTAAATCCTATAATAAAAGAAGTATTTTCTAACATAATATCAAATGCCATTAAATACAGTCCTTTCAACAGCGAGATCTTGATCAGAATAGAAGATAAAGTGACAGATTGGAAAATACTTATAATTGATTATGGAGAAGGTGTGAAACCTGAAGACAGGGAATATATTTTTGATCGTTTCAGCAGAGTTCATAAAGGTGGAGTAAAAGGAAGTGGATTGGGTCTGTCCATAGCAAAAAGAATAATAGAGTTACATGGAGGAAGCATTGGAGTATACAATAACCCAAATGGCAGAGGGAGTGTATTCTGGTTTACAATTAAAAAAGAAAAATAATAAATTAATATATACAAGTTTTACTTTTTATTTTTCTTGTTTTTTATTCTTCTTGTCCTTAGTCGCAGTTTCATGTAAATCGGCACACCAGGCATCAATTTCTATATCTGCCATGCTTTTGGAGCCTGGTTGCTGGGATGAAAAATTACACCAGGCATTTATCTCTTTATCTGTTGTAGAAATTGTAATCTCATTATCCTTATTATTTAATTTTTTTAGATTTTTTGAATTGGGCATTTTTACACCGTTCCACCTGATTCTCATGAATAAAATGAATTATTCATTATTTAAGTATAATGAATTATCACAGTTATGTTTTAAACATTTACATTCTGCGTTTATAATCTGATTATTTAGTCTATATCAATATAATATATTCAATAATTATATTGTAATTATCAAATTCAAAATAAAAGAGTTTTATATAACCAGGTCT
>JACIVZ010000139.1 GCA_014361205.1 Methanomethylovorans sp.
ATATTACTACAGAAACAACAGTTGCAATTAAGTAAGCTATACCAAAAGCTGATATGATTCCTAGGGAACCAAACGCCTTAAACAAAAAGATTAAAGGTATTTTTATAATATTTTGAATTAGCATTTTTCGAAAAGAAAAATCTACTTTTCTAAAACCAACAAAAACACTCTCATGTAGGGACGCTAGCACCATGAGCATTGTAAATGAAACAAAAATCATAGCAAATAGTCCACTTGATTTTACTGAGGAAAGTGAAGGCGATAAAAAATCTGTTCCATAAAGAAATATAATACTAAGAATAAATGCTACAGAAACACTGACTAACGAACAAGAATTAATTAAAGTTGTAGATTTATCTTTTAACTCTGGTAAAAAACGTATCAAGCTTATATTAAACCCAAAGTTAGATAGTAAGGCTAACAATCCAATTGCTGATATAATGGTAGATGCTAAACCAATGTCCTCAGTACTAAACAATCTTGCAGCAATTATCCAAAAAATAAATCCTGTTAAGCTTCCAATAATAGAGTTTGCAGCAAGATAGTAAGCGTTTTTGAAAAGAGAATTTGAAAAGAAAAAAATGAGTCTTTTTTTGATGTTCATGTACTCACGCTATTTTCCTAACCATCAGACTTGCTCTCAATAAGCTCTCGAAAGTCCCTGCATCACTCCAATACCCTTTCAGCATCGTGAACTTCATCTTATCCATCCTAATATAATGGTTATTAACATCTGTGATCTCCAGTTCACCACGACCTGAAGGCTTCAGCGTCTTTATAATATCGAACACATCATTGGAATAAATGTACAATCCTGTCACAGCCAAATCCGATTTTGGCTTAGCAGGTTTTTCCTCGATGCCAAGTACACGACCATTATTTACATCAACTTCAGCAACACCGAACCTGTGGGCATCGGGAACAGATTTAAGGAAGATATGGGCACCGCTTTCAAAGCTCTGCACCGCATCCTTAATATTATCCTGGAAGATGTTGTCACCTAGGATTACGGTAATATTGTCGTTATCAGCAAAGTCATCGGCAAGACCGAGGGCCTGAGCGATACCTCCGGCGTGGTCCTGGATCTCGTATGTGAACTTGACACCAAACTCAGCACCTGAACCAAGAAGTTCCAGGAAGTGGCCTGCATGTCCGCGGCCTGAGACTATCATAATGTCCTTTATGCCTGCATCGATGAGGGTTTGCAGGGGATAGTAGATCATGGGTTTGTCGTATACAGGAAGCAGGTGCTTGTTGGTAACTTTTGTGAGGGGGTAGAGCCTGCTTCCTGTACCACCTGCGAGTATAACTCCTTTCATGCTCTCTTCTCCTTGAGATATTCCTTAAGTGCGTCCTTCCAGTGTCTCATGGGTGTTGTTTTTGTGTTCCTGAGCACCGAATATCTGGGGCGTTTTGCTTTTGTGGGATAGTCTTTACTGGTGCAGGGTATCACATTGGGAATTATAGCAGAAGCGAAATCGTACCAGGAACATGTACCACTATTAGTCAGGTGATAGATGCCAGGTTCCATGTCGATGATCTCTGCGGTTTTTAGTGCCAGATCTGCTGTATATGTGGGTCTTCCTAACTGGTCATTGACCACCTTTACATTCTCCATCTGCGGAGAAAGGCGCATCATGGTATCCACAAAGTTCCTGCCGTGTTTTCCGAACAGCCAGGAAGTACGAATGATCATGTAATTGTCAGTGTGCTTGGCAATCTCCTGCTCACCCAATAACTTTGAGCGGCCATAGGCATTAATTGGATTAGTTTGGTCAGATTCGATGTACTCAGGTTTTGAACCATCGAAAACGTAGTCGGTACTGTAATGGATAAGTGTTGCACCTGCAAGGGCGCAGCCTTCGGCTATGTAGCCTGGTGCGTAGCCGTTTATTGCACAGGCAAGCTCCTCTTCATCCTCTGCCTGGTCAACTTTGGTGTAGGCAGCAGCATTGATGACAACATCCGGCTTGTTTTCTCTGATGGTCTTGATGACCAGTTCCCTTTCGGTGATATCCAGTTCATGGTGGGTGAACTTCAGGGCATCAGGGAATACCTTGCACAGGTCAGTACCCAGCATGCCGCCTGCACCCAATATCATGATTTTAATGGTTCCCACCACCATCTGTTGTCTATGTACCATTGAATAGTTGCATCAAGGGCCGTGTCGAAATCGTGTTGGGGCTTCCAGCCCATCTTCTGCAGTTTGGAGCAGTCCAGTGAATAGCGGAAATCATGACCTTTCCGATCTTCCACATACCTTATCATTGATTCGTCCTTTCCCAAGGCTTTCAATATCCTGTGTGTGATCTCCAGATTGGTGAGCTCGTTGCCCCCACTGATGTTGTAGATCTCTCCTGATTTACCATGCTGCATGATAAAATCAATGGCGGAGCAATGATCTTCCACGTATATCCAATCCCGGACATTAAGGCCGGTGCCGTAGACTGGCACATGCTTGCCATCCATAAGGTTCGTGATGAAAAGAGGAATGAGCTTTTCAGGGTACTGATAAGGACCAAAGTTGTTGGTGCAACGTGTAATGATCACAGGAAGGCCGTATGTATTATAATAAGACATTGCCAGTAGGTCAGAACCTGCCTTGCTTGAGGAGTATGGGCTGGAAGGGTTCAGAATGTCAGTTTCTTTGAATGATCCCTCCCTTATGCTGCCATATACTTCATCAGTGGACACATGGATGAATCTATTAATGTCAGAATCCATTGCGCATTTCAGGAGGTTGTTGGTTCCTACAACATTAGTGATAACGAAAACAGAACTGTCTTTAATGGAACGGTCCACATGGCTCTCTGCTGCGAAATGCACCACAGTGTCCACTTCTTCCATCGCCTGCATCACAATTTCAGAGTCGCAGATGTCCCCCTGCACAAAATTGTATCCGGGATCTGAGATATCCTTCAGGTTCTCAGGATTCCCTGCATAGGTGAGCTTGTCAAGATTCGTTATTTCTATTCCCGGATATTGAGCAAACATCATTCTGATGAAGTTGCTGCCGATAAAACCTGCTCCACCAGTGACCAGTAATTTCATGATCTCACACCTTAAAATTTATCTCAGCTTCTGCCAGAACAGGCCATTTCCTGTCCCTGTCAGCAATGATCATATCCGCAGGGTCTATCTTCCAGTCAATACCAAGCGCAGGGTCATCGAAGATAATGCCTCTTTCGGCTTTAGGATTGTAATATTCATCACATTTGTATGCGAACACAGCACTTTCACTTAAGACCACGAATCCATGAGCAAATCCTTTTGGAATCAGCAACTGTTTTTTATTCTCCCCGGTAAGTTCCACACCAACCCACTGTGCGAATGTAGGTGAATCTTTTCTGATATCCACAGCTACATCATATACCGAGCCCTGTATAACACGCACAAGTTTTGTCTGGCTGTAAGGTGCAAGTTGATAATGTAAACCCCTTAAAACTCCAT
>JACIVZ010000014.1 GCA_014361205.1 Methanomethylovorans sp.
TTCAAAAGCAAGATCCACTAAAACAAGGATTGAAACTCCGTACTTACTATATCGATACCAAAACTTCGAACCGATTCAAAAGCAAGATCCACTAAAACAAGGATTGAAATTGTTCCTCATAAAACTTTACAATTCTTTAGAATCACAGTGTTTCTAAAGAGAAGTGATTTCATGCTCTACGTATATAAGTCAGGACTACAATAACATAACTTAAGAATTTCTGTAGCATATCGAATAGTTTTCTGACCAGCAGACCAAGATTGAAGAAGTGAGATGATGGACAGCAAGTATTGGTTATTGGTATTGATAAAAATAGAAGATGGACAGCCTGTTCTTGAAAACAGAGAAGAAAAAGGAAGTTTGGGGGAAATAACACAAATACTGGCCTCTGAGGGCAATATTCTGTTAAATGCGATACCTATTACAGAAAAAGATTATAATCTGTTAAGACGCATCCCTGAAAATGCACTCGACTATTAAGCATGATGTTTTTTAGCAATATTTCAGATTAAAATGTCCTTTTGTTAAGATTTTAAGTAGAAACAGAGTTCAGTAAATAAGCAATCTAAATAGGGGGTTATGATAATGAATAGTGTAGAGATTACAAGAATAAGTGTGTTATCACTTGGCAAAATATTGGGTATAATATATGCATTTATTGGTCTTATCATAGGGGCCCTGATGAGTATATTCTTTTTATTGTCAGGTGCCATCATAGGTGGAACCGAAGGCATGATCGGTTTTCTTTTTGGTGCAAGTGCCGTTATAACATTGCCCATATTTTACGGTATTATGGGTTTTATCGGTGGAGTGATCATAGCTATACCATATAACCTTATAGCTAACTGGATAGGCGGTCTTGAAGTAGAGATAGAAACAAAAAAATAAGATAAATAGCAAGGAAAATATATCAACAAAATATATTAACATATAATTTATTTCTCAAATATAATTTTCTGCTCCTTTTTATCTTTAAACATATCTTACACGATTATTTCCATGTGGCTCATGTTCTATGTAACCAAGACCTTCTTTAATTTTTTCTCTTGTTTCTGCATCCAGTCCTTTTAAGTTTTTCGTCGAGTCTGGATTTAGAGTGATAATTTTAGCAGTCATTATACCCTCCGGAAAAACCACGATTCAGATTTTTTTTGTTGCCTTTCGATTTTCTCGAAGCAGCTGTCTGGATTTGAGGTTTTTTCAAAAATGCTGTGCATAATTCATTTACGTTTTTCTTCACTAACATATGTGGCTCCTGCAGCACTTTTTTCATGTTGATGAATTATTGTTTAATATATTAATCTAATTATATGTAGATTTCGCTGATAAATTGGAATCAAACCGTGATAAAAAATGCTACGCTATTTACATACCCAAATAATTGACTTCTGAGTATGAATCTGTATTTTCCAAATAAGCTCATATTTTGAATCATAGTTCGCACATGGAAAACACTAAACCGCATTTTCACAACAACAAAACCTCTGAAGGCTTCACTTCCTTTTTTTGTTCTTTGTAAACAAAGGGAGAAAATCATATCCTTCTTCTGCAGACTCCAGCTAATAGCAACATACACACAGTAATAGGCACCATAAATCCTGATGCTGTTGCAGGCCTGTCGGAGGCTTCAGGTTCAGAGACTTTCACAGATTCCCCATTATAATATTCTTCAGTAACAGTTATGTAAGCAGCTGTGAATCTACCTTTTGCGATTATGTCTCCTCCTGCTCCTAATTCATCAAATTGATAAACAAAATCTAGGGGAATACTTCCTCCTGCCCAATTATCTGTAGGAACAACTTCCCACTCATAACTTATAGTTTCATTTTGCCCAATATTCTGACCAACATATTCATTAATTTCTTTACATGGACCACTGATAATTTCCAAATCTTGAGTGTCGATAGTGGTTAATTTAACAGATAGATAGCATTTTTGATATGATGTTACATCAAAACGAAGGGTAAAAGGTTCGCCAATGGCTAAAACTGGTTTAGGGGTTGTTATACCCGGGTATAATTGACCATTATAATAAACATCTATTTTCGCATAAGGACTAGAAGCAGATGTTATAGTACAAAAAGTTAGTAAAGTGACACCAAAAATTACTATCGAAATAATATTTTTCATATTTCATCAACTCAGAATTGTAATTCAAAAATATCATAAACAGGAGATTTTTCTTCTCTACCTCCTATTTTATCACCTACACCTTTTGGTCCAGGTCCAACTACCGTTGCTGCATAGCCTTTAAATTTAAATTGTATTGGAATATTATCTCCTAAATATATTGGAGTGCTATCAAGATTGGCTTTGAAAGGATGACGTACTTTTTCATTTTCTCTCACATATACTTGAGCCCTATGTCCAAAAAATGGATCAACTATACATTCATTATCTATGTCAGTCACGCTAAATTTCTTATAAACACCTTTTACATCATATTCCCATACATTCACCGTGCATACCCAGTTAGGTGGCAGTAGCGGAAGGCCCGAGGGTACACATCTAAGCGCTGTTTCCAGTTTTTTCGACGTTTTTTCTGCAGCCTTACCTGTCAGTTTACCGGTACAGTCATCAAGCTTTGACTGAAGTTCATTCTCGATGTTAGAGAAACATTCATCAATGATACCGTGGCAAACCTCTATAGCAGCACATACTCCGTCAGATACTCCCATTTGCATATCAGCTTCAAGGCGCAGCAAGGCAATATCAACATCTCCCTGTTTTTCAGCATTAGTCATATCCACATTATCTTTTATCATGCTAAAAAGTTCCAACACCAGGGTATCATCTGACGTCATTGCTACCAGTTCATCATTCGTAAGCGAATACAGATACTGCTCAGTAATCATATTTATTCGATCTAAATCTATGCATCTAGATAACACAGGATCTGCAGCAATTTGCCTATTAGTCTGTGTTGGAATATCCCTTCTAAGCTGATCTGCATAGGTGGTCATAAGACGCGTCTGATTCTCTTTAAGAAAACGTGTATTTGTGTGTATTCCCGCCTGTGACAGATTAACAGCCTCTGTTCCGATGTGTGTGATCACATCATTTACCTGTGAGTTAACTTCAAGGATACTGCTGCTCATCTGCTGTGAAACAGTTGTTTTTACCGGATCTGTACATCCTTTCATTATATTTGCAACCTCTGAGCTCACATCCCCGGAAAAGACACACTTATTACGCACTGCCAGCGGATAGATAATCTTACCTGTGATCTCATCAGTCCATACAAACTGCTCCTGCAGATCAAATTCTTCGTCATGATAAAGATAATCAGGATACTGGTCTACAAGAATAGTCATATTTTCGGTCCAGGTGTATTTGCTGTGGGGCCAACCCACAACTTCCATGGTATCAATTATACCCATCTGCCAAGCAAGCTCATTTGTTGCCATAGACAATGCAGGATTGTTGAAAATCAGTTCTGATGGTGAAAAACCTCCCAGAAGATCAGAAAGTGCAGATCCTGTCTTTTTGGAAAAAGCTTCGTTTACATATGCATCCAAGGAATTTTTCAATTTAACATTACTCTCTACAACATCACGCCGAATTTTTTCGTAAGCCTCATTCATTGCTATAATACGGGCGGCATCGCTGCAGGTGGTAAAATTATTTCCAGAAAAATACCCTTCACCCATTATATAATTCTCCCTTTCACGTTCCATTTGTAAAGCCATATCCTCTGCTGCTTCACATAAAAGATCTGCAGGATTTGTGCCCAGGTTATCACCTATGAGAGAAACTTTACGCATAGGTCCGCTTTCTTCCATTTCATGTAGCATGCAAAGCAACTCTTTTGCCATGAGGCCTGGCAGCCATGCAGGCACGTCACACCTAACCAGACGTCTGGGAAGGGTTGTACCATCTCCATAAAATCCATATTCTCTTTCGATCTGAGCAATATCCACAAAGGCTTCTCTGTACTTATCAGCAGCATCACTGCAGCAAGTATCAATCAATTCAGTCCCATCAACTATTATCGTTGTGTTAATGAAATCATGTTCAACACCCTGCCCATAGTTTTCAAGTCCATCATATGTCTTGGTTCTGAAGCATTTGTGATAAACAATCGTAATGTTTTCTCTTTCAAGCTCTTCATGTGTTAGTTGTGCATGATCATACCTATCTAGTCTGTCATCTTCATACGCACTGTTGATTATGCCTTCATATGTGTATGCATAACTATATTCCACTTCCCACTGCGAATAGATATCAAATTCCACAATATATTCTATATTCCAATCAAAGAAATGGGATTCACTATTAAGAAAACCTCCTTCACGTTCCATATTAAGAAGCGTATCATTTCCTGCATACCTCATAACAGGTCTTATTCTAAGGTTCTCTAACGAAGTGGACTTATGTCTAAGTTTCACATCCGTAAGATGCCAGTTTGCAATATCAAGATCAGCAATGTAACCGGGTTTTGTGATTTTTTCACTGTAACTGATTCTGCTTATGTTCTTGAAAGAATATCCCGGTACAATTGCTCCTTCATGCCACAAAGATACAAGATATTCAGCATCCCATGTAAGATAATAGAAAGAAAGACTTTTCCTAAGATTTACAGTTTCGGGATCGAAAAACGTCATGATCTGTATGTTTTTAGCCGCAGGTTTATCATTAACACCATTCCTTAATATTTCCGGCATAACTTCAGCACTATATACAACATCAGTTACGTTATGTATCAGATCAGGATTTTCAGGTTTCCATGCCTGATCATTGAATATCCAGCCATTTTTCACAATTGATGTGTAGTTAGAAATTGCCAGGGTTATTGAAGCATTATCTTCCACTTCCTGCAAGGTTGTACCCGTATATTCCATGGAATTTTTTATACTTTCTTCCACATTCATATTGAAGGAACCGTTTTGTGCAAAATTGCCAAAGACTGCTGAAAGGTTCCCTTTCTGTACATTATAGTCAGAATTGTCCCTTGTTACATCTGAATACATGATTTTACCATTATAGTATCCTGTATACATAAGAGTCCATGGGTCCACAGCATCAAAAACACGTTTCTGTGCATAAATTGTACCCATATTGGCAAAACCTGCAATTGAAGGATCAGTAATAATATTTAAAGGTCCACCTGCATAATGCTGCCAGGGGCCATAAGTAAAAGAGCGCACATTGGATAATCCAAGCACAATGTCTGGAGATACACCAGTATTAAGTTCCTTCTCATATTCTGTACTAAGTTGTGCAAGCAAGGGTTCCCTGGAATCTACCGGTGTAAAAATATCCATACTTCCTTTTTTTATTATACCTGTATCAAGATCTGTAAGCGTATAATTAAGATGCTTTATTGTAAGAGTGTAATGAATAATATATTCATTCTCATTGTTTCTTATACTCCTTTTCAGCGTACCGTTTACCTTATCTATGATGATCTGTGCTGGAGTTATATCCTCATTCACATCAAGTATATATCTACCTGTTCTGTGCATACCATTTCTGTAATTGCTTTTCATAAACTCATTAAAACGCAGCGCAACAATGTCTTTTATGGGATTGGTACCCACATAAAACCAATCCGTAGCCTGTACTTCGTTTCCAACTTTTAGTTCAACGTATCCATACCCGTATGATGCATTTGGGGGTATCCTTACTTCCTGTGTGAAAGAAGATTTGCCCCATAAGCTATGTGATTCGTTATAGTTGAAACTCATGTTAAAACTGCCACTGTCATCATATATAGTAAGAACACGTTTTCTATCACTGAAAATAGCAAGAATATTGCCAAAAATATTAGAAGGAAGTTCCACATTCACCTGTAAAATATTTCCCGGTTCAATATCTTTGTTTGAAACATGAGCTATAAAACCTCTATTGTTCCACGTTTTCAAGGAAACTGAATCCTTCTGGATAATCGGATGCTCTCCCTGCCACTCCAAAGCTTCCATACCTGCATAGTTTAGACACCTGGATATATCTGTGCATGCTGTATCCAGAATATAATCATGATTTTTTGAGATATCAGCAGAATATATTACTTCTGCAAGCTGGTAATCCATGCGGGTAAGATTTACTGCCATAAGCAGTGAAAACAGAAGAATAAATATACCTATCACCGCAAAAGGGATGTATGCATTAGTGTCTTTGATGAAACTATTAATTCCTTCGCCACGTTTTTTATCCATGATGCTGTCCTGTATAACTTTTTTGGCAAGTGTATCACAGTGTAATTATTTAAATATTGTGGTTATTCATCACTGAATTAGTTAACAAGATTTTAAGTAATAGAAAACGAGAATAAAAATACCTTCAAAAAAATTACATAAACAGCCCCTGAATGTATCCCTATACAATTATATAACTTGTGCTATATTTAGCCATTATGATCATCGGTTTGCTGGGACCCAGAGGATCCTATTCTGATAATGCAGCCAACCTGTGGCTCAGTAGAAAAGAGCATGCTCCAATAAAGGATATTTCCATGAAATATTGCGATGATATCATTGATACTTTTGATGTGATAATTAAGGGAAATGCTGATATTGGCATCGTACCTGTGGAAAATTCCATTGAAGGTTCTGTGGGTGTTACCTTGGACATGCTAATGGAATATGATGTCCATATTATTGCAGAGGTGGTTGTTCCCGTTGAACACTGTTTGCTGTCCAGAGGAAAAATTGAGGACATAAGAGTAATACTTTCACACCCTCAGGCACTGGGACAGTGCAGGCACTTCATAAAAAACCATTTCCCACATGCAGAGATACGCACCACTGGCAGCACTTCCCATGCAGCTAAACTTGCCACCGAGTTTGAGGAAATGGCAGCTATAGCTTCCAGAGAATCAGCACAGATGTATGGACTTAACATACTTTTATGCAATATACAGGACTTCAATAACAATCATACACGTTTCATTGTCTTTAGAAAAAAACATGAAAATGATGACCTTATCTGGAAGCTGGCAAATAATATATGCACAATAGATAATAAGGGCACAATAGATAATAAGGCAAAAGATAGTCATTTATATAAGACATCAATTATAGTCTACCTTGACAGGGACAGACCTGGTGCATTGTACAACCTGCTTG
Source organism: Methanomethylovorans sp. (assembly GCA_014361205.1). Taxonomy (GTDB): domain Archaea; phylum Halobacteriota; class Methanosarcinia; order Methanosarcinales; family Methanosarcinaceae; genus Methanomethylovorans. The sequence goes on from JACIVZ010000014.1 coordinate 7,068, forward strand.
GAGAATTTGCCACAAGGAAAATAAATCTCACCCGCATTGAATCCAGACCATCAAAGCGCATTCTGGGGGATTATATTTTCTACATAGATTTCGTAGGAAATATAAGCGATACTATTATAAAAGATGCTTTAAATAGCATTCAGTCTAAGACAGGGATGATGAAAGTACTTGGTTCCTATACTATGTATTGAATTTGAAGCTTGAATAAAAAGAATCCACATTTGTGAACTAAATGAGTGTCGAAGAATTCGTTGTAAACACCGAGAAAACAATAAAGAAATTCAATATACTGTCTATAATAATTGATATTGTGTCTGTGACACTCGGTTTGACATCTCTTTTCATCATTTTTAATATAGATGTGTTGTTTCCATCTATGAGCATTGTTGAAGTTTATGTTGGCCACAGCTATCAAGTATTAGGTTATCAGGTGAGCTTTGAAAGCATTTTCCTGCTCTTATCTGCTTTTATTATTTCTTTGCCTGTTACCGCAATTATTCATTTTAAAGATACAAAATTAAACGCTGTTCGTTTGATTGAAGAAAAGAATTCTTATCTTAAGGAGAGATTAAGCACTGCTTATGATAACCGTCATGTAAATAACGTTATTGTCAATGACCTTATCCGCAATGTTTCGGATGTTACAGTTAAGTTGCAGCCAACCACTTTTTTAAATATGGCTAGAATTTATCGAGGAGTTGCGTGTTTGATTATAATAAGTTTAACATTCACGTACATTACTGTAACAGATTATCGTACAGATATAAAACCTCCTCAGGAACTGTTAGATTATTTTGGCGATGATAAATCCGGTTCAGACTCGGACCTCGTTGTCATAGAAGAGAAATCACAAGATTCAGGAAACAATTCAGAAGAAAATCTTATAGGAGAGCCAAATATTGTAGTTGTCGAAGGAAAACAGGTCGATCTGACCCTTCCACCTGGTGCTGGCACAGGATTTACTCAGGGCAATCAGACCAATAACATACCCGATGGTTTTAGACCATCTTCAGCATACGATATAAGTTTGATCTCCTCGTCTATCTATTCCGAGAAACTTCCGGAAGGATATGAAAGCATAATCAAACAATACTTTGAGAAAATGGCAGAGAAATAACACAGAAATAATCTTACTATTGATCTATGAATGTAAAGGAGAACTGAAATGACCTCCAGTGATATGAACGCAGGAAATCTGTCTCAGACTTACCGACTTGCCAGTGAGATGTTTAATGCATTGTTCACTGAGATCGGTAAGGTCATTGTAGGACAGCAGGAATATGTAGAACAGATGATCATCGCTATGCTATGCAATGGACATGCCTTGGTGGAAAGTAACCCAGGTCTTGGTAAAACATTAACTATTTCCACAATTGCAAAAGTCATGGACCTGAGGTTCAGCAGGATACAGTGTACACCGGACCTGATGCCTGCGGACATCACAGGAACAAACATCATAGAGGAACAAGGTGGCATAAAGTCATTCAAGTTCCAGCCCGGACCCGTCTTTGCCAACATAGTACTAGCAGATGAGATTAACCGTGCTTCTCCAAAGACCCAGTCAGCTCTTCTGGAAGCCATGCAGGAAAAACAGATCACTGTAGCCAACGATACTTATCTCCTTGACAAACCATTCTTTATCCTTGCCACTCAGAACCCTATTGAAATGGAAGGGACATTTCCACTGCCTGAAGCACAACTGGACAGGTTCTTGCTCAAGATATTGCTGGATTACCCCACATTCGAACAGGAACTCAGCATCGTGGACAGATATACCAGGATGGATATGCCGCAGGTCAGAAAAATTATGAACAAAAGTACATTACTCGACTTGCAAAAACTGACAACAGAAGTGCCAATATCTGATCAGTTAAAATCCAGAGCTGTAAAGATAGTGCTGGCTACACGTCAGAACAATGAGCATATTGAATATGGTGCGTCCCCGCGGGCCTCTATCGGTCTTATCATGGCGGCAAAAGCACGTGCTCTTATTAAAGGCAGAAACTATGTAAGTAACGAAGATATCGAAGTTATGGCTTATCCTATACTTCGCCATAGGATAGGTCTTTCTTTTGAATCGGAAAGACGTGGGATAACCCCTGATCAAATGGTCAAGGGGATTCTTGCACAGGTCAAATAAATAATCAGGCAGGATATGAACTCCGGCAAACATACCATTGACGCGGATTTTTTCCGACAGCTTGAACGCTTCTCTTTCATGGTGAACAAAAGAGTCTCCAGTGTATACGCCGGCAGCCGACGCTCCGTCAACACTGGTAAAGGCATAGATACAATTGGGTTTAGGGAATATTATCCGGGTGATGAACCAAAGTCTATTGACTGGAAAGTCTATGCGAGATCGGAAAAACTTTATGTAAGACAGTTTGAGGAAGATAAATCCCTTACTGCACACATCCTCCTCGATGCAAGCAAAAGTATGGATTATCCTGATAAGAATACAACAAAATTTGAATATGGACTCATGCTTGCAATGGGTTTTGCATATATGGTGACAAAGGACAATGATAAGTTTGCTATTTCCACCTTTTCTGAGGATGTTGATATATCACAGGCACGCAGAGGAAAAAAACATTTGTTTCAGAGTCTTGAAAGACTCGAAACCACCAAGCTTCAGGGCAGGACAAATATACATGAATCCATTGTCAGATACAGCCATGCCATCCATTCACGTTCTCTTGTGATAATCATATCTGACTTTATGGATAATCTGGATAGTATAAAATCTGCTATTTATCGTTTTTCAGATCATGACCTAATTCTCGTGCAGGTTCTGGACAAAACTGAAACCCAGCTGCAGGTGCACGGTCATACAAAGTTCATGGATGTGGAAACAGAAAAAGATCTTAAAACATATGTCAGTGAAAGCTTTAAAGAAAGCTATCAGCGCAAATTGATAGAACATATGAACAGTATCAAGGGTACATGCTACCATGTGGGAGCTGAATACTATGCATTCACTACAGATGTTCCCATCTTCGATGCGTTTCTGTACACTATAGCAAGGAGACGGTGATATGGCCTTTGAAACACCTCTTGCCCTGCTGGCTCTGGCAAGCGTCATTCCTCTTATTATCCTCTATCTTTTAAGACCAAAACCTCTTGTGGTGAAAATTCCATCCGTGATGTTTCTCATGCAGGTGGAAGAAAAAAAACGTTTCTTCACTTCCATTACAAAACTTATCAAAGACCCTTTGTTCCTTCTCCAGTTGTTGGTGCTGATTCTGCTGGCTCTGGCAGCAGCTGGTCCTTATATCATTACGAATGAGCCTCTGAGTGATGAACACACCGTGATTGTAATTGATACATCCGCCAGTATGCAGACTGGTAACCGTTTCCAAGAAGCAGTAACTAAGGCAAAGGATTATGTCAGCAAAGAAAACAGTATAGTGCTTGCACACAATATACCTGTAACATTGATCGAAAGGCAGGATGCAAAGTCTGCAAAGGAGGTTCTTTCTTCTCTAAAGCCCGGAGCTACTGTGGCAGATATTTCTGCCGGCATGGCTACAGGTATGAGAATGCTGTCACAGGGAGGTGGAAGAGTTATCGTAATTTCCGATTTCACTAACTGGGAAGGAGAGGACCCAGTTTCTGTAAAAAACCTGGCAGAATCATATGGCCTGAAGGTTGAATTCATCAAGGTAGGCAATACCGCGGATAACATAGGGATTATTCAGGGCAGGCTTGAAACAACTCAAAGCGGTTACATTTATAATTGTGTTATAAAGAACTATGGAAGCAGTGACCAGAACGTACCTGTGGAGATAACCACCACCGATGGAGATACGGTTACTACCAGCACTTACCTGCAAGTAAAGGCAAGATCCACTCAGCAGTTACTCCTCCAGAACCTTAGCACAGGTATAACCACTATAAAAATAAATATAGATGACAGTTTGCCTGTGGACAATGTAGCTTATGTATCGATACCCAGGATCTCGAACAGGCGTGTTTTGTTCATATCCGAACAGACATCGCTTCCATCAATGACTTCAGTCTCGCTTATGCCAGGTATTGAAACCAATAAAGCTGTCTCAGTGCCCCAGAACCTTGAAAAGTTCAGTGTTGTTGTTGTTACAAATAAGTCCCTTTCTTCCGGAGAAATCTCATTGCTTTCATCCTACATTAATAATGGCGGAAAGGTGGTGTTCGTTGCCAGCAATGCTCTTGCTGCACAGGATACGAATCTGGAACTGCAGAAACTGTTACCTGTAAAAACATCAAACATAATAGAAACACAAAGAGGACTGCGGATGAAAGTTAACCAGTCCACGAGACTTACAGATGATCTGGCTCTGGATGAAATTGCTGTGTATAAGTATCTGAACGCAACTCCCCGCTTAGATACCACCAGTCTCATTGCATCTGATAAAGGCACACCTTTACTGGCTTTTGGAACAGTGGGTGAAGGAACAGTTGTGTATGTGGGATTCAGCGACCAGCTTGGAGAAGATTCCTGGAACAACTTTTATAATCTGCCTGATTTCCCTGTATTCTGGTTCAAACTAATTGGATGGCTAAGTGGTACCGGAGATATTTCAGAATACAACCTGAAAACCGGGACAGTTTCAACTCTGGCAAAAGAACAGGAAATTACTACTCCTGATGGAAAAGAGACTACCAAGAGAGTACTGTACAGCAGTGCAGGTATTTATGAAGTGGCAGGCAGAACCATTGCTGTTAACCTCTACAACGATAAAGAATCTGACACTACAATAGATGCCTCTGATGTCATCGAAAGAGCTTCCAGAAAGGATGGGCCTTCTGTTGTGAGAGCAACTACATACGAATCTAAGAACTACCTAGATAATATTATGATAGTAGTGGTACTTCTCTTCATCATTCTGGAGCTATACATTATCAAAAAGCGAGGTGAACTGTGATGATGAACCTCCAACAGCCAGAGATGCTATGGTTCCTGGTGCCGTTACTGGCAGCAGGTATTTATCTTATCCGTAAAGGCGCCAAAAAAGGTCTCATCATATCCCGCATGGTCGTAATTGCATTGCTTATCATCGCTCTTGCATCCCCCTACAATGTGGTGAGTAAGACATCAAGCAGCGAAAATCCTGATATTGTGCTGATATCCGATGAGACTGCAAGCATGGAGCTTTTTGAAAAGCAGACAGCAACAGAACTATATGAATCCTTGGCAGCCAATACGCCTACCAGTATTGTAAAGCTTACAGGTGAGAGCACAGCTCTTGGCGATGCTATTGTGCAATACGCCCGCGGGGATAATCAGATAGTCATCGTTTCCGATGGGAACAACAACCAGGGGCAGAGTCTTGATAAAGCTTTAGAGTTTGCAAAGGAGACAGGTACCACAGTTTATTCGGTTATTCCTGAACTTCAGGTAAATGATGTGAGCCTGTATATAAGAGGTGAGAAGACGGTGGTCCTGAATAACGAATATCAGTTCGACCTTATACTTCAGCAGGCTCGTGATTCGCCGATAAGCTGCCAGATAGAGATGTACGTGGACGACCAGCTGGTACGCAGCAGATCCTATGACCTTGAAGACAGGTCGAGGACCATACCTGTAACGTATACCTTCAATTCTCTGGGGGCCCATACCATCACTGCCAGAATAAAAGCTGCTGAAGAAGATAAGTTCCTTATTAATAACGATTTCTATAAGACTGTATATGTCGTCCCAAAACCAAAGATACAACTGATTAGTGATGACACTGCTTCACCCCTGGCCAATGTACTGCTTAACCTGTATGACACCTCCATAAGCATGGAGCTATCGGAGCTGGATAATAAAAAGGCTGTTGTGCTCGACAACAGAAGAATCGACTCTCTGTCTGAGTCAGACATTCAGAAACTCAAAGATTATGTAAGCTCTGGAAACGGTCTGTATGTGGTGGGAGGGGACAATTCCTACGAATATGGAAATTATCTGGGTTCATCTCTTGAACAGCTATTGCCTGTATATTCCAAGGCCAGTGAATGGAAAGGCGGCAGAAATGTAGTGTTAGTACTTGATGTATCTATGAGCACTTCAGCCCATGGAACACATGGTGATATTTTAGGTAATGCCATAGCTGTTCTTAGAAATGAAGGACTGCGAGGTGCAAACGTCGGAGTGATAGTATTTGGAACTGAAGGCTTGGATGTTTCAGGTGGCCTGGTTTATATGGGTATCCCTTCTAACGTCAATAGGCTGGAAGAACAAATTGCTTCAATAAAACCGGCCATCACCAGTACCACATCACTGGATCAAGGCCTAAATATTGCATGGGAATGGCTTGCAGAAGGGGAAGGAGAACTTGATGTTGTCATCATCTCAGATGGTGGTATTGAACAACGATATGCAGATAGTCTCAAAGTTGCAAGTGCACTCACTGATGCAGGGGTTAAGCTATATTATATACATGTCAGATCCAGTGCACCTTCACAGTACGATCGGTCAGGTACTGCCTTTGCACAAAAGTTAATGGATGAAGTTGGAGGTAAGTATTTTCCGGTGGAAAAAGAAGAAAGGGTCAACATTATCTTTGATGAGTTGCAGCAGCCAGATACTAATGAATCTATAGATTACAGCGCATTTACACTTATAAAATACAACCCTACCCATTTCATCACCAGGAATGTAAACCTTTCTGGCAATATAACAGGATACAATGACGTAACACCAAAACCGGGTGCAGATAGGTTAATCCTCACTTCCACCGGTAAACCTGTGCTCACTGTATGGAGATATGGGTTAGGACGTGTGGCTGCCCTGAGTACTGATAACGGCAGAGGTTATGGCAACATGTGGAGCACACAGATGTACTCCGGCAATAACTCAAAGCTCACTTCCTCAACCATGAACTGGCTCATCGGTAATCCACAGGTGGAGGAAGGGGCGGTGCTGGAAGCAGAAGACACATGGTTCGGTACCCCTGCACAACTTAAGCTCACCATGTATGACGAAGGCATACCCGCCATAGAGCTTGAAGGGAAGCCCATAGACCTTTCACTTACGGGAAAGAACACGTATGAAGCAACGGTAGACGTAGGTCAGGTGGGTGTGCATTACATCTCAGGATATCCCATAGCAGTGAACTATGCTCTGGAATATAGGGATGTGGGAATCAATCCTGACCTTGAAATGCTGATCAAGGCCAGTGGCGGGAAAACATATACCAAGAGTGAAGCCCAGGCTCTGCTTCTCAGGGATGCAAGAGAGAAACCACAGAAGCCCATCAGGGAAAATGTCAGTCAGAAGATGTACTTCATCCTGGCAGCTCTGATATTGTTCCTGCTGGAGGTCATCATCCGCCGCCTCAGAGAGATCAAAGAGATGAAAGAGCAGGAGAAGAGGATACAGGGAATTGTATAAAAAGTTGGATGAAACTGTGTGCATATAAAAATATTGTATAAGTTTTATTCCATAAGTATATATAGGATATTTTTGAATGCAATATATAAGGGTATATGCTGTATCTGAAAATGTGTGGGAATTCATACAGCATTATAATCTGAAACCTTTTGTGAGTACGATATAAGAATTGGTTAGCAGGATCTTTTAAGTAATCATCTTATGAGGTACTCTGCTAAGATGATGACAGAATAAACTTCCTGTCAAATCAACAATAAGGGGAATTTGATATGACTAAAGAACTATATAAGTTACCAGCTTTGAAATATGGCTATGCGGACCTGGAACCATATATTTCGGAAGAGCAATTGCGTATACACCATGACAAGCATCATCAGGCTTACGTCACTAATTTGAACTCACTGCTCCAGATGATGGAAAAGTCCCGCATTGAAGGCACGGACTTCGACTACAAGGCAACTGCCAAAGCTGTGGCCTTTAATCTGGGAGGCCATGTGCTGCATGATTATTTCTGGTGGGAGATGACCCCGGCAGGCAATGCAACAAAAGAACCCGTAGGTGAACTAGCTGAATTCATAAAAGAAGACTTCGGGAACTTCGAGCGTTTCAAAAAGGAGTTCACTCAGACAGCAGCAAGCGTGGAAGGCTCAGGCTGGGCAGCACTCACCTACTGTACTGGAACAAAAAGACTGATGATTATGCAGATAGAAAAACATAATGTAAATATTTTCCCTGATTTACCTATTTTGATGGTTGTAGATGTGTGGGAGCATGCCTACTATCTGGACTACAAGAACGAGAGAGGCAAGTTCATAGATGCTTTCTGGAACATCCTCAACTGGGAAGAAATTAATAATCATTTCAAGAAGGTGCAGCGCCGAAGTATGGAATAAAGCATTTCCATATTTATTTCCTATATTCAATTAGGAATTGTTAATAATCTACATTTTTATTTTTGAGTATTTGATATGTGTTTAATTAAGGAAGGGATGCTGTAAATGAAAAAACACATAATAATAGCAGTAATGATAATCGTTGCATTGGTGGCAAGTGGGTGTTCGGAGAAACAAGTTAGTTCAAATGGTCAAAAGCCTACCGTTGTAATTGGATCGAAACTTTTTCAAGAATCCTATATACTTGCCCATATGGCAGCGCTTCTCTTGGAAGATGCAGGCTATAAGACTGTGGTAAAAGAAGGACTTGGTGGGACATTCGTCAACTATGAGGCTTTAAAAAAGGATGAAATTAATACGTATGTCGAATACACTGGAACCGCTTACAGTCAGATTCTGAAAAAACCCGCATTAAAAGTGTGGGATCCTCAAGTTGTATACATGGAAACCGAAAAGGGATTGAAAGAAAACGATAAAATAATTATAGTGGCCACTCCGGGATTTGAAGATGCATACGCCATTGCAGTCAAAGAAGATTGGGCAGAGAGTAATAATGTAACGAAGATAAGTGATCTGAAAGAATATGCCTCACAGATGACTATTGGCACAGATCCGGAATTTGCCACCCGGGAGGATGGGCTGCCCCGGATAAAAGAAGTATATGGAATAGAGTTCAAGGACTATAAACAAGCAGTTGCCACATTAATGTATGAAGCAATCAAAATAGGTGATGTGGACGCTGTATCCGCATACACTACGGATACAAGGAACGAAGTATTCAATCTGAGAGTGCTTGAAGATGATATGAATGCATTACCTCCTTATGATGCAATCTACATTATGACAGAGAAGTTTGCTATGAACAATCCTGAGGCAGTAAATGCTTTGAAGAAATTGGATGGCAGGATAGACACTGATACCATGAGAAGTCTAAATTATAAGTTTGATGTGGAAAAGATGGAACCAAGGAATATAGCAAGAGATTTTCTTGTTCAGGAGGGGCTTATAGAAGCATAAGCCACATTATTTTTAAAAATTATAACTGGAAACAAGCAATGCCAACCAAGATATTGTTTGAAAGGATAGACTCTATTGAACTGCAAGGGGTAAGTAAGAAATATGGATCTCGTTTTGCTGTGGAATCCCTGGACCTTACTATAGAAGGTGGAGAACTGCTTATACTTATTGGACCAAGCGGGTCCGGGAAGACCACCACACTTAGAATGATCAACAGGATGATAGAACCAGATAGTGGGAGTATTCTTATAAATGGGCAGAATGTAATGCATTTAGATCCTGTAAGACTTAGGAGGAATATGGGCTATGTGATACAGAATATTGGTCTGTTCCCACATATGACAATTGAAGAAAATGTGGGTTTGGTCCCTAAACTTGAGGGTTGGGATCAAAACAGAACAACTGAAAGAGTTCGCTATCTTCTTGATTTTGTATCTCTCCCTCCTGACAGATTCATTAACAGATATCCACGGCAACTCAGCGGCGGTCAACAGCAGCGCGTGGGACTTGCCAGGGCTCTTGCCATGGATCCACCACTTCTTTTGATGGATGAACCATTTGGTGCCCTTGATCCTATTTTGAGAAAACAGTTGCAAAAAGAGTTCTTGGAGATTAAAAAGGAGATCGGCAGGACTATAGTTTTCGTTACCCATGATATAGAAGAAGCATTTAGACTTGGAGACAGGATTGCCGTCATGGACAACGCCCGTCTTCTGCAGGTAGGAGCTCCCGAAGATCTGATCTTCGAACCTGTAAATGAGCTGGTTGCAGATATAGTGGACACAGCAAGGAAATTCAAGCATATGGATACACTGAATGTGAAGGACCTTATGACTCCACTGGATACAAAGTATATATTGGAGGGAGATCTGGATGCATGCCATGCAGTTGAGGTCATGAAAGACAGAAATACTGAAACCTGTATTGTTTTGGATAATGGTAAACTAATAGGCAAGCTGGAAATGGTAAACCTGCTAAAATGCGAGGAAAAAAATCCGCTTGTCAGAGATATAGCAAAGCCGATGAAGGTATTTGCTCTTAGGGATTCAGTAGCAACAGCACTATCTGAAATGAAAAGAAGTGGAGAATACATGGCAATGGTCATGAACGGAGATACAATATGCGGAATGCTTGTATCAGACGAGGTGCTTTTGAAGTTGATTTAATGGGAAATATTGAGCAATATGATAGAAATAATCCATAGAATTATAATATTATGGGAAAAGCACCTTCTTACCATGCGTACTATCGAACATCTTGAAATGTTCAGCATTGCACTGACGATATCAGTCATAACAGGGGTGAGTATGGGCATTATTATATACTCCCATCCAAAGATAGCTTCTCCTGTACTGAACTTCCTGAATATACTGGAAACAATACCTGACTTAGCATTATTGGTTATTCTTTTACCACTGCTTCGCCTTGGAACGGGACCAACCATAGCTGCTTCTGTAATTTACTCATTATTGCCCATAGCACGGAACACCTATGCAGGTCTTAAAGCAGTGGATGCACAATATGTCTATGTAGCAGAGGCCATAGGCCTTTCACCAAAGGATATACTCTTTAAAGTAAGGATACCCCTGTCCCTGCCTCTTATCGCGGGGGGAATAAGGATAGCTCTGGTGTTTACTATGGGTGTTGTCACTTTAGGAGGACTTGTGGCAGCTGGAGGACTTGGAACAGTGTTACAGAATGGTATTCAGCTTTACGAGAAAGATGTTATTATTTTGGCTGGTCTGTGGACAGGAATACTTGCCGTTATACTGGATCATGGAGCTGGCAGAATCGAAAAAGAATTGTATAAGAGGTATGGTACATGGCAGCCACAGCGTTGATTATAAATGCAACATGGGAACATATCGTCTTAGTATATACTTCATTGGTCGTCAGCATTCTGATAGCACTGCCTCTTGCATTTGCTTCGCTTTATAGTCGCCGCCTTGCTTTAGTTGTGATGAATTTTGCCAACCTCGTACAGGCTGTACCCAGTTTTGCGGTTGTAGCAATTGTTGTACCTTTTCTGGGCATAGGTTTTTTTCCTGCATTGATAGCCATTATGCTAAGAGCACTATTGCCCATAATTAAGAACACCTATATTGGACTTACGAATATAGATCCTGCACTTCTAGACTATGCACACGGTATAGGACTCAGTGAATGGCAGATACACCGTTTTATAAGGTTTCCAAATGCATATCCTGCCATGTTTGCAGGTATCAAGTTTGCAGCTATCCTTACAAACAGTATAGCTGTACTTACAGCGTTCATAGGTAGTGGTGGACTTGGAGAAATCATCTTTCAGGGACTGATTGGTTATAACACTCAAAAGTTACTGTCTGGTGCTATTCCTGCAATTATTTTAGCTGTATTAATAGACTTTTTCTTTACTATTCTGGAGAAAAAAATAACACCTGAGCATTTAAAAAATGACTGAAATCCACAGTTCATGAGATGAACGATAATTATATTGATGTTTATTAGAAGACTTTTAGAAGACTTTGATCCTTATTGGCATTAATTGGCAGTACTTCTATTATTGTTAAGTATATTGCAGTACTTGATATCATTTATATAGTACTGTAATATTAACACAGTACTGTAAATATCCAGAGGTATAATTGTGGTAGATTTTGCCTGTAAGGAATTCCAGATTGAAGCTGTCATAAAGTGTGGTCTCAACCTGACAAAAGCAGAGCTTCTTGTATTGAAACATTTATTGAGACATAATACAGTATGGTTCACTACTGAGCAGATAGCTACAGATTTGTCCCTTGATATATCCACAGTACAAAGAAGCACAAAGAAACTCACGGAAAAAAAAGTGCTTCAGAAGTCTCAGAATAATTTGGAAGGTGGTGGTTATTTCTTTGTATACCGGGTAAAGAATAAGAGAGAAATAAGAAGCATCATCATGGAAATTATTTATAGCTGGGTAGATCGTGTTGAAAAAGAATTGATTGTGTGGGAAGAGGAACAAAATATTGCCGGTGTTTACTGAAAAATTTCAAATATTATTCTGGTGAAAATAATGCTTAAAATTACCCCATATCTTGGAATCCTTGTAATTGTAGTAGCGATTGCAGGCCTGTGGTATCCGATTCTTGGATATTTCATGCTGGTGGTGTTTGGGACGTTGCTTGTCATCAGCCCTTTAAGAGGAAGGTGGTTCTGTGGAAATCTGTGTCCCAGAGGAAGTTTTAGCGATTTCTGGATAGCTAAGATAAGTCAGAATAATAAAATTCCTCCTATACTCAGAAGTCTCTGGATAAGAGTGCCCATATTTCTATTAATGATGGGATTTATGGTATACAGATTGCTGCAGACGCATGGTTTGTTCAATCAGATTGGTATGGTCTTTGTAATAATGTGTCTGGCAACAACCATAATAGCCACATTGTTGGGGCTTTTTATTAGTCCAAGGACTTGGTGCACTTTCTGTCCCATGGGCACATTGCAGCACATTTTAGGAAAGGATAGGTATCAAATACAGCTGAAAAACGATAAATGTATTGCTTGCAAGAAATGTGATAAAGTGTGCCCAATGCAGCTAGAGGTGCGCAAGGCTCTCTCTGAAAAAGATTGTATAAAATGCAGCAGATGCATTGAAATATGCCCGAAAAATGCACTTGCATTCAAAAATTGATTGGATATTCTTTTTTATCGTATTTTTTAAAATTTGATATTTTTAAATCAAGAATCAATCAAACGCTAAACATTTAAAGCTTGAATTCCATGCAGTATGTTTAGGGAAGGAAATTAAATGAGGTTTTCACTCATCATTGATTTATCAGTTTTTTATGCTTAGAATATGATAGCCTTAATAAGATTTCACAGTTATGGATCTAAATTTATACAGTTACTAATGACTTAATGGAACGAAATACTATCTCAATTAATGTTGATTTTTGAAAATTCCAAATGATAATTATGAAACGAATTTGTACAACTATCAACATTCAAGCTTCTCCGAAAGATGTCTGGGATGTACTTACTGATTTTGAAGAATATCCTCATTGGAATCCTGTCATTTACCGAATTTCCGGAAAGTTACAACCTGGAGAAATCCTTGATATGGAATTTAAAAACAGAAATTACTTTAAAATTAATCTCAAACCATTGATAATGAATATAGAAGTTAACAGGGAAATACGATGGAAAGAGCAATTCTGGATAAAGGGATTTCTGGAAGGCGAGCATTTATTCAGAATAGAGGAAATGGCAGATGGAAGTGTACATTTCATCAACTGTGAGAAATTTAGTGGTATATTGATGCCTTTATTCTTGTATGTGATTGAAAAAGACATGGAAAACAGCTTTAATATTATGAATGAACAATTAAAAAAAATGTGTGAGAAAAGAAACACACACGTAGACGCATAAGTGGAGACTTATAAGTTCTTTTAGTTAAAGCGTCTACTGTTCAAACAAAATGTGCTCTTGGTCTGATTACCCTGTTATCTGCATATTGTTCAAGACAATGGGCTATCCAGCCGGATACTCTGCCTATGGCAAATATCGAAGTTGCAAGATAGGATGGAATGCCCAGATCTTTATATAATACTCCTGAGTAGAAATCTATATTTGGATAAATGGGTTTATTTCTATTTTCAACGAATTCCTGGTACATTGTTGACTCTATTTGCTCAGCAAGGTCAAACCAATGGCTATCTCCCTTCTCTACAGCTACTTTCCGTACAATCTCTTTATAAACAAGGGCTCTGGGATCATATGTTTTATATACTCTGTGTCCAAACCCCATTATTCGCTGTTTCTTTTCCAGACGTTCCTGAATATACGGTTTGATATTATCTTTTGATCCAATCTCATCCAGCATCTCCATTACTCCTTTTCTTGCTCCGCCGTGCAAAGGACCTTTCAGAGTGCACAGACCGGATATAATGGCTGAATGCAAGTCCGAAAGCGTAGAAGCAGTTATTCTTAATGCAAATGTAGATGGATTAAGTTCATGTTCTGCACTGAGAATGAAATCTTTTTCCATTGCCTCTGCTTCAATTTCAGTGGGACGCTTGCCCCTTAACATATAGAGAAAATTAGCACCATGGGCAAGAGAAGGATCCGGATCTACTATTTCCATTCCATTTGCCAGTCGGTAGAAAGCCGCAACTATGGTAGGAAATCTTGCAACAAGTCGTGTGGTTTTTCTTATGTTGGCTTCTTTTGAGATGTTATGTGAATCTTCATCAAAATGAGCGCAAACAGAGATTGCAGTCCTTAGAGCATCCATTGATTCATTTTCAAAATCACAAAAATTTAATATATCAAGTAAGCGGCGATTGATCCGCCGTTCATTTCTCAGTTCAAGGGAGTAATTTTCCAGTTCTTCAGCATTTGGGAGTTTTCCATGTATCAGTAAAAAGGATACTGCATCATAAGATAAATCTGAAAGTTTCTCTATTTCTATTCCTCTGTATTTCAGTATGCCCTTTACGCCATCAATGAAAGATATTTGCGAATCAAGAGCTACTACGCCCTCTAAACCTTTTTTTACTTCCTTCAAGCAAAAAACTCCATATAATAAGAATATGTTTTTAAAATATGTACACTGACCTTTTTTATTCAAAAGTATTTAAGCGTTTTTACTTATGTAAATTGTTGTTTTTTTGTTCATATATATAAATCTCTAAAAAATTAATAAATCTGAAAATTATTAAAATACACCTTTATTCAAATATAGAAAGTGTTTTATAATATCATTAAACTGAAACAAAACGTAACATACAGAGTCATATTAATTAAGTATAATAACTTGTAGTAGCAAAAGCGTTATATTTGAACAAACAATGTATAATGCAATCAATTATGTTCAAAAAGCCTCCTATTATAGTAGAGTGTCTCTTTTGGATAGATTGATAATAGAATAAATAGGAGGTAAATATATGGACCGCAGAGGATCCGGGTCATTCCATAATAACAGAAGCGGCAGCGACCGTGGCAGTTTTACCCGGGAAAACAGAGAGCTGCACAATGCAACCTGTGCAGATTGTGGTAACGAAACCAAGGTACCTTTCATACCAGATCCTAACAGACCGGTGTACTGCAGAGACTGCCTGCCAGCTCACAGATCATCCAAAAAATACTGAATATTCCCAGTTATCAATTACAATAATTTATGACTCTTGGTATTTTAATATACTGAGAACTATTGTATTTTTTACTTACAATAGTAAATGTGCTTAATTAAAATGTACTAATAATATAAATATACTGAAATTATAAATGGAACAACTAAGTACTTCAAAAGTGCTTAAAAAAATAATGTAGGGAACTCAGTTCCCTTTTATTTTTTCCCTGAGGAACCTGTGTAGTATCCCCCCATGAAGGAAGTATTCAACTTCAATAGAAGAATTGAGCCTGACGGTTACATTGAATAATTTTTCAGTACCGTCTGATCTGTGAGCAATTATTGTCAATTCACCAGCTGGCTGCAATGTTGAGATACCAAGCAGATCATACACTTCAGTTCCATCCAGACCAAGAGATTGAGCATTTTCACCATCTTTAAATTGTAACGGTAACACTCCCATTCCAACAAGATTACTGCGGTGGATGCGTTCAAAAGACTCAGCTATCACTGCTTTTATTCCCAGAAGCTGTGTGCCTTTAGCTGCCCAGTCACGGGAACTTCCAGTACCATATTCTTTACCTGCAATTACTATCAGGGGTACTTTATCTTTCATATATTTCATGGCAGCATCGTAAATATACATCTCCTTTTTTTCAGGAAGATACAAAGTCCAGGCTCCTACTTTGCCTGACACGAGCTTATTTTTGAGCCTCACATTACCAAAGGTACCGCGCATCATAACTTCATGATTTCCTCTACGAGACCCATATGAATTAAAATGTTTTTCATCGACATTGCGTTCAAGAAGATATTGTCCAGCAGGATAATTTGCAGGAATGGATCCGGCTGGTGAAATGTGATCAGTGGTTATACTGTCACCCAATAATACTAACACCCTTGCACCCTTAATATCCTGTTTTTCCTCAAGATGAAGAGGGAAATCCTTGAAAAATGGAGGTTCCTGTATATAAGTAGAGTCTGGATTCCAGTTATATTCAGTGCCAGTGGGTGCATCTAATTCTTTCCACAGTTGTGTACCTTCAAATACATCTGAGTACTCATTTTTAAACATTTCAGGCTGAACATATTTTGAAACATAATAGTTGATTTCTTCTCTTCCGGGCCATATATCTTTCAGGTACACTGGCTGTCCATTGGGATCACATCCAACAGGCTCCCGCGTAAAATCTATATCTACTGTACCTGCAAGTGCAAATGCCACTACTAAGATAGGAGAAGCAAGATAATTTGCCTTTACCAGTGCATTAATTCTCCCCTCGAAATTCCTGTTACCGCTCAACACTGCGGCAACAGTAAGATCCTTGTTCTTTATTTCTTGGGAAACAGAATCCTTAAGTGGCCCGCTGTTACCAATACATGTAGTGCAGCCATAACCTACCAAGTGGAATCCAAGTGCTTCCAGATAAGGCATCAAACCCGCAGCTTCAAGATAATCTTTAACAACTCTGGATCCCGGAGATAGGCTGGTCTTTACAAAAGGTTTCACTCGTAAACCTCTTTCCACAGCTTTTTTTGCAAGAAGACCAGCACCCATGAGCACAGCGGGATTGGATGTATTGGTACATGAAGTAATTGATGCAATGACAACAGATCCGTGATTTACTGTAATATTGTCATCTGTACATTTTATCTTTAAAAGATTTCCATAACCAAAACCTTTGTCTCGTACAATGTTATATCCCCCTTCCTCCAACCAGCGATTGTATTCGGGATCCTCTGCCAGTATCTCTCCACCTCTTTTTTCTTTGAAGGTTGTTTCCATTGCCTGATGGAATACTTTTGGCATATCTGCAAGGGATATTCTATCCTGAGGTCTTTTTGGACCTGCAAGGCATGGTTCTACTTTGCTCATGTCAAGTTCCAGTGTCTGCGTAAAGACTGGATCAGGGGATTCGTCGGTTACAAATAGTCCTTGTATTTTGAGGTATTCTCTTACCATATCTATCTGCTTTTTATCTCTACCCGTCATTAAAAGATATTCCATAGTCTTTTCATCCGGAGGGAAGAATGCTACAGTGGCACCATATTCTGGACCCATATTGGCTAGTGTGGCCCTGATTGTCAGATCAAGAGCTCTCATTCCAGGACCATAGAACTCTACGAATTTATCGACTACCCCATACTCTCTGAGCATTTGAGTTATGGTAAGAACTAAATCCGTTGCAGTAACTCCATCTTTCAAATCACCATATAGCCTGAAACCTATTACTTCAGGTATAGCCATATAATAAGGCTGGTTTAGCATCACAGCCTCTGCTTCTATACCTCCTACGCCCCAGCCTAAAACTCCCAGACCGTTGATCATTGTAGTATGTGAATCTGTACCTACCACTGAATCAGGGTATGCAACTTTTCCATCTTCAGTTTCCCTGAAATGGACTAGAGGTGCCAGATACTCGAGATTAACCTGATGAATTATGCCTGTACCAGGTGGTACTACTCTTAAATTATTAAATGCTCTTTGTGCCCAGTGAAGCAGTTCATATCTTTCCCGATTACGATGAAATTCATATTTTTCATTGCAATGCATTGCATAAGAAGTTCCATAGTAATCTACCTGTATTGAATGATCTATTACCAGATCCACGGGGACAACAGGATTTATGTCACTTGGATTGCCACCAAGTCTTTTCATAGCTGATCTGATTGCAGCAAGATCCACAACTGCCGGAACACCCGTAAAATCCTGAAGTATTACCCTGGAAGGAATAAATGGAATGTCCGTTTGTTGTTTTAGCTTTAGCGGATTCCATGCAGCAAGATTGCGAACATCGTTCTCATTTACAAATTCGCTTTCTGCATTTCTCAAAAGAGACTCTAAAAGTATTCTTATCGAATAAGGTAAGCGGGATATTTCCCCTATACCCATTTCCTCAAGTTTGCTCAGACGGTAAATCGTCACTTTTTCATCACAGATATATACAGTCTCTTTTGCACTGAAAGGTTTTTTTTTCCCAGTCATATTGTCACCTATAAGCATGAAAACGATAATGATATTTATTATAGACACTGCCCTGAAGATTAAGTTATCAAATTATGATTGTTCATGACAGTTGCTATTCAATATATGTCAATATTGAAATATAACATTGTCAGATGAGAAGGTATTTCAAGGTATTTGTAGACTATCCTTGTCAAAAAGGAATGCCTGGTGAATTCATCGTCAATTATATCTATAACAATTGTATCTATAAATTATTGTAATAAAATGAGAAAATAACTATTTCCAATAGATAATCTCATATTTCAAGACCATCAAGAGGTCTCTTGAAATATGCCATTCGCATATTTTCATTGACATGATCAGAGAACTTTATCAGTTCCCAGCCATCAATGCCCATCTTGTTGAGATCCTCTTTTGTCTGCTCCCAATCTCCAAACCTTATTGACCTGATCTCATATTCCCATGATGTCATTTTCAGCCTCTTTTTTATTTGTTTATTGGATTATCGTGCATAATTAGATTAGGAGTCTGCAATATTTATAACTTTCTAAAAAAGCAACTTGTGTTTAACTAAAGTAAAATTGATTTACATATCTACTATAAATGTTGTAAAACAATTCAATAGATAATATTACTTATTAAACTAATGTAACTGATTGTTTTAATAACATATATATAGAATAAATCTCTTAATAAAAGTAAGTTGAATTACAATTCATCCCAGAAGTACCTCCTTCAACATAAGCACTTACGAAAATATATGCAAAGAATTCTTAATACCCAGAGAAATAAAAAGATCTTTTTTTAACGGGATGGATTGTAAATCAACTTTCCTTTCATAAAGCAGTTTTACACTGAAATCGGTGATATCATAAGTTCTCCCCTAAAACCTGCAAATAAAGGAATCGACAAATTATCATCAGTGCCTGTTAACTATGTTTCAGTCACTGTGGCAACAGAGGCCATAACAAAAGCAACTGAAAAACTTTGTACTATTGTACTATTTATTATACTTGCAATAATAATATTGGCAAAAAATTCTGCAGCACTGCCCACCAACGATGATCGTTATTTTTCCCTGTACAGTTAATTCCCGAAAGGAATTTTAATACCCGGGAAAGAACAAAATGTTCAATTACAGAAAATGCAACAAGGCATAAAGGAAGAATATCCAAAACAATCTGCTTTCTCAGATAACTATAAACCAGTACTATAATAATAAGAGGTCAGATGGATACTTTTCCTTAGGAGTTTTATCAGAATAGATGATTTATTTAAATCTTTAGTTTTCTTCAACATAAAAAGTAAGCGTTCAATACATACTCTTGGATCATTCGATGGGTATTGAAGAATGAACCATTGATAGCAATAGAATGTGCCATCATGCTGATAAATTGATCTCTGTTCCCATAGAAAAGAGGAACAATTATATTCTCAAGTTTATCATAAAGTGATTCTGCATCCTGGCGATGATCACGATTTTCTCCTGTTCCAACCACAGGTTCTCCAATGGACCAACCAGTAAGCCCTTCTATATGACCTTCAATCCACCAACCATCCAGTACACTCAGATTTGGAACACCATTAAGAGCAGCCTTCATTCCACTGGTTCCGGAAGCTTCCATTGGAGGTATGGGAGTGTTAAGCCAGATATCTACTCCCGCAGTTATCATTGCACCCATACTCATATTGTAATCTTCAAGATACACGATTTTAATATCTCCGTTTAGGCTTTGTTTTGCCTGGAATATACGCTGAATAATTTTTTTAGCCTCATAGTCTCGGGGGTGAGCTTTGCCAGCAAATATCACCTGTATCTTTCCAACTTGTGAAGATATTCTTTTTAAGCGTTCTATGTCATGGAACAAAAGATCAGCCCTTTTATATGTAGCTGCCCTCCTTGCAAAACCAATCGTAAGAACATTTTCATCCATGACGATGCCTGTTGCATTCAAAACAAAATTTATCAATTGCTTTTTAGCCTGCATATGAGCATCCCATATCTCCTGTTTTGGAATTGTTAATGCATAACGCAGACTGAAATTATCCTGTTTCCAGATTGGAATATACTTGTCAAAAAGACGCTTAAAGGGCTCAGAGACCCACGTGGCTGCATGTACACCATTAGTAATTGAATTAATAGAATAACCGGAAAAGACAATTCGAGTGGCTTCTCCATGTTTTTTTGCTACCCCATTGACATAACGACTAAGGTTAAGGGCCAAACGAGTCATGTTAAGAGATTGACCATTGTGAAGAACACCATTTAGAGCAAAAAAATCTTCTCTTTGGCCGAGTACTTTTCGTGCTAAATCTAAAGAAAATTCATCGTGTCCAGCCGGAACAAGAGTGTGAGTGGTAAATACACATTTTTTCCGGACAGCTTCTTTATCATTTTCAATCAAATAGCTTCTGCCATCTTTTTTAGCATGTTCATCCAGTAACTCAAGTGTTAAAAGCGCTGCGTGCCCTTCATTCATGTGAAAACTTCGAATATGTTGATATCCAAGAGCCCTCAGCATTCTGATACCGCCCACACCAAGTACAAATTCCTGACAGAGGCGGTAATGTTCATCTCCGCCATACAGATGATGTGTCAAAGTTTTGTCCCATTCGTAATTTTCAGGTATATCAGTGTCAAGGAAATAGATTGGTACTGTATAGCCACTTACTCCTTTTACTTCATATTTCCAAGATTTCACATGGACAGTCCTTCCTTCCAGCACCACAATAGTTCTCTGAGGCATCTCTTTTAGGAGACCATCAACATTCCATGCTGCTGGTTCTTCCCTCTGCCACCCATCTGTCTCGATCTTTTGGCGGAAATAACCTTTACGATAAAGCAAAGTTACTGCTATCATAGGTACTTTAAGGTCAGCTGCTGAGCGGACAGTGTCACCTGCCAATACCCCCAGACCACCGCTGTAAGTATGAATTTTATCATCAATTCCTATCTCCATAGAGAAATAGGCTATTGACCTTTGTTCTTCCGCATATTGCTGCATATTGACCCCATTGAAGCATTAGTAATAAATAATTTTGGATGTATGATTTCCTTTTTATTCTATGTAACTCAATAAAGTGCATGACTGAAACAGATGTTTGAGTATTTCTATTGATGAGATACTAAAGTATTTCTCATGCAAAGATAATAGGTAGATATAAAGTTTTGTATCAGGCACTCCCATATTAATAAATGTTAAAGTTTATGATATCAAAGCGTTCTCGACCATTCATCATCGATAATGTCTTTTTGAATCATAAATATATGTTCCTTTTTATATAAAAGTATGTTTGTTTCTTCACTGATTTTACTATCTTATTTTATATCAAAATTAATATCTATTCGGCAAGAAAGTTTACTTATGTGAAAGTTTACTTCTACATTAGTTTAAATATGCTTTTATAGATATTACTTTAAATCATCAACAAACATACCAATAATTACTTTTTGTTCTTTATCCTTTTCGGTAAGCATTAATACGCAAATGATAACTACAAGAGGACTACAAGAGGATTTCGATAAAATTCCATTTTTAACCGATTGTTTAGAAATTGTATATAAGGCAGGCTTTCAAATATAGAGGTTTTTGAAAATTTCACATGTTTATTTCCATGTTATATATCTCTATCATACATATTTCATAATATAAACCTGAACTTATAAAACGAGTGGTAATAATTAAATAACTCCTCATACTTATGCTGGAGGGAAAATGTCATATAATAAAATCAAACCTGATGTTTCAATAAACTTCAGAATTCCATCAATAAACTACTTTAATTGAAAAACATCAGCTAAGGAGAGGGCATCATTATAATAAAGATACCTTATGGCCAAGAATATGTTGACCTTGATGTTAATATTCCTCATGAGATTATTGTTCCTACAAATGTTAAGGCCGGAAACCAGTCTGAAATTATTTCCCAAGCTTTAGAAACACCTGTAGGAATGGAGTCTTTTGGTAGTTTTGCATTAAAGAGCGAAAAACTATTGGTCATTGTTAACGATGCTACAAGACCAACTCCTACATCAACGGTACTCAAAGAACTATATCCTTATTTAAAGCATCATCCCGATCTGAAATTCCTGATCGCTACTGGAGCACACAGAGCACCTACAGAGGATGAATTAAGATATATTTTTGGTGAACTGCTTGATGATTTTCGCAGTATGATACACGTGCATGATGCACGTAAAGATGAAGAAATGGTATATCTTGGAAAATCAAGTAATGGAACCGAGATGTACCTAAATAGGCTTGTAACTGAAACTAAAAATATTCTGGTAATAGGAAGTGTGGAACCGCATTATTTTGCAGGATATACAGGTGGCAGAAAATCATTTCTTCCTGGGGTAGCATCCTACAAAACCATAGAAATGAATCATATGCACGCTCTTTCTGATAAAGCGGCACCTCTGTCCCTTAAAGGCAATCCAGTAGCAGAGGACATGGAAGATGCAATGAAATTATTAAATGATCTGCATATATTCTCTATTCAGACTGTTTTAACAGCAAATCATGGGTTATATGCCATGGTGGCTGGTGATCTTAGACTTTCATTTGAACTTGCAGTGAAAAAGGCAAATGAGGTTTTCTGTGCTCCTTGCAGAAGAAAAGGAAATATAGTTCTTACTGTAGCTCCATATCCAATGGATATTGATCTGTATCAATCTCAGAAAGCTCTGGAAAATGGAAAGTTAGCACTGGAAAAAGATGGCATAATCATACTTGTTTCCAAATGCAGAGATGGAATAGGAGATGATACCTTTCTTAAACTGCTATGCTGTGCACAGACATCAGAAGATGTGATGCAAAAAATAGCGGAAGGATATAAGCTTGGTTATCATAAGGCAGCTAAGATGGTACAGATAGGAATGCATGCACAGATGTGGGCAGTATCAGATCTTGATATTGACACATTAGAAATGGCTAAACTTAAGCCACACACTGACCTTCAAGAAACTTTTGACAAGGCGATAGCTGCTATCCGTGCTAAGGGGAAAGAACCTTATGCTGTAATCCTTCCGCAAGGAAGTCTGACAGTTCCTCTTATAAAATGAAAAGAACTTTTTTATCTTTTTTTCGTTGATTTATGTGAATCTATTGCTTTTAATTGGGACACTACAGATTAATTTAACTTAAGTATACTCTCTCAAATTTAATTTAACTCAAAATGTACTTTAAACTTTAATTTTAACTTAATTTTAAAGTCAAGGAAAACCTATATAGTGAAAATAGGATGAATACGCTAGTTTTATATATATTGAAATTTAAATT
>JACIVZ010000140.1 GCA_014361205.1 Methanomethylovorans sp.
TTTAGAATATTTACAACTATAAATCTGAAGATGTGAGTTTGCCGATACAGCTTGCGCTGTAGCAACAAACTTTAAGTACTTATTAGACAAAACACAATCATCCCCTATGTGTTTTTGGTAGCAGAAAATACTCAGGGGATTTATCCTTTTTAAATTAATAGGTCAAAATAAAATTAAAAGTAGGTTTTCTACAAAGCCGATAATGGAATAATTTATATCTGACTTATCAATGCTAGTTGTTATTATATTTAAATAAGTGATTTATACAGTAAATATACCATATAGATTACGTACATTACCAGGGGTATGCCTACAATTATCATAGCATTTTTTACAGTAAGATTTCTGGAATAGACCAGAGCGAAAACCCATATATTTGCACTCCACAGAGCCAGAATGATACTAATGACATTAGAAGCAATCATATAGGGACTTTTCATTATGGCTTTTTCCAAATAATATGGATCATTTATGGAAAAATCTGTAAATAAACACATACTTGTGATTAGCACCAAACTTATTGCAGAGCTTAATATGAAAGGCAGGAATCCATAAGCAACAAACTCAAGCATTCTTGTGAAATTTCCTTTTCCATCTAAAAGCGATGAAAAAGAATAAAATATACCTGAGATTACAATCCATCCAAAAGTCACTGATAACATGACAACTATCAGACCCATTGCAATTAAACTTCGCTGAGCAACTATTGGTGTAAAGTTCAATAGATTCTCCATCAATTCTCTCGTTAAAATAACTACATTTAGAAGAGTCAGCACTGAAGCTGTAATAATTATAGCATAAGATGTCTTTAAATTAATTTCTTCTTTGCTTTTTTTCTCGAAAAATGCACCCGGGTTGACAAGAGCTTCCAGCATTATTTACACCGATATATTTCATAATCTTTAATTAGTAGATTAATTGTTATTAGTAGTTAATATTTAGTAGAAACTGTTTTAGTTGTTTTTTCAAAGAATATATATAACATTTGGCTCAATTCTATCTCTACTTAAATGCCGGATCCTTTTAGGGGTTGAGTGTTTGAACAGCGCAATATTAGAGAGTATTAGTCCAATAATTGAATTGAGGGATCTGTGTAAGAGTTACTGGGCTGGCAATATGGAGATTAAGATTTTAAAAAGCATCAATATGAAAGTTTATCCTGGGGAGTTTCTGGCTATAATGGGTCCCTCAGGGTCAGGAAAAAGTACTCTAATGAATATGATAGGCTGTCTGGACAGACCCACCTGCGGGCAGGTTATTCTTATGGGTAAGGATATAAATACAATAACTGATGCAGAACTTGCAAGGTTGAGGGGTCTTGAGATAGGTTTTGTGTTTCAGAACTTCAATCTTGTTCCGAGGTTGTCTGCAACTGAGAATATCCTTCTTCCCACCTATGCAAATACAAAAAATGGTATCGAACCACATAAAAGGGCAAATGAGCTTATCAAACTGGTAGGACTTGAAGATCGCCGTAACAACCGCCCTTCCGAACTCTCAGGAGGGCAGCAACAGCGTGTGGCTATAGCAAGGGCTTTGATAAATGATCCTTCTATAATCCTTGCGGACGAACCTACAGGAAACCTTGATAGCAAGACGGGATTAGAGATAATGGAGATGTTCAAGGATCTTAATGCAAAAGGAAGGACAATTATCATGATTACTCATGATGCCAATCTTGCAAGCTATGCTGGCAGGGTGGTCTACTTAAAGGACGGAGTGCTTAATAATTAGGCGGTGTTAATATTACAGGAATTCCAAAATATGTTTATTTGATTATATTGTCATGCTTACTTTCAACAGGTGTTGCTTGTGCATTACAAGGATCAGCACTTAGTGTGAGTGTTCTTAAATATGAACCTGTGCCGGCAGAAATAGGTAAATATGTTGACATCTGGATAAAAATTGAGAATACAGGTTCAGGCAAATCTGAAGACCTTTCTATTAAAATAGTTCCTGAATATCCTCTATCTCTAGATTCAGAATCAAACGCTGTCAAAAACATCGGAATACTGGGACCTAAAAGTGCAGCAATACATAAATACAGGCTATATGTGGACGAAAATGCAAAACAAGGTGTTGCTTCCTTTGATGTTCAGTACCAGAAAGAAAAAGATGGTGCCTGGGTTGAGGAGACTTTTGAGATAATAGTTGGTTCAGTAGCCTTTAACAGCAAAGGTAATGTTCAGATAGAGGGTGATCCTGTAAAGGAACCAGAAGTTTTTATGCCAGGTGACACGGGGACTATTTCTTTCAATCTTAAAAACAGTGCAACTGCCTATTCCGTTAACATTAACGGTGAGGACTTTGATACCAATGCACGGATACAATCTGCCACTTTGAAGGGAACTGATGGCATTGAAGTAGTCAGTGATACATACTATGGTAATGGCATACTTGGTCCTGGAGAATCCATGATCCTTACATATAATATAAAAGTTGATAAAAACATATCAGATGGAATTTATTACCTTGATTTTTCCATTATAGGTAGCTCTCATTCATACAATAACAACTGGCGTATTCCTATCAAGGTTGATTCCTCATCAGTGCGCATTGTTCCTTCTAAGCCTCTTAAACTTGAAAATGGAAAAGGAACTTTAGAATTTGACGTAGCTAATATTCATCCTAACAAACTGTCATCGGTAAGTGTGAAGCTGGAAGCAGATGATGTGGATTTTTCCCCTACTGAATACTTTGTTGGTTCGATGGAGCCAGATGAACTTTTTACCATACAGGTATACGGTGAGACTTCTTCACCTTCAGATAATTATCCAAGACAGTTAAAGATAAGTGCAAATTACCGTAATGGTCTTAATGAACACGAAGAGGTTATAGATGTGAAAGAATTAAGAATGGAAACTGTAAAGGAATCAAGTACTATTGGTTCTTTCGTATTTATGTTTCTAATTGCTGCACTTATTGGTGCTGGTTACTTCTTATATAAGCGGAGAAAACAAAACTGAGGCATTGAATGATAAGCCTCCGAAGATCCATTGATATCTCAATCGGCAGTATCAGCAGCTCAAAGCTAAGGTCTGCCCTTACAACTTTGGGAATTATCATAGGAGTAGCTGCTGTAATAGCCAATGTCTCTATTGGTGCCAGTTTTAATCAGTTCTTTAATGATGAGATAGGTGCAGTTGGTTCAAATTTCATTGTTATCTATAGTCAGGGAGTAAATGTTTTTTTTGACAAGGAACTTGATCTTATTAAAAACACGCCAGGAGTTACAGGTGTTTCTCCAATCAATCAGCAGATGGCAAGAGTCACTTATCTGTCAACATCAAGACAGATATATATACAGGGTGTAACTGAGGATTATGAGGAAGTTGCCAATCTAAAAATGGATGCAGGAGAT
>JACIVZ010000141.1 GCA_014361205.1 Methanomethylovorans sp.
TGTTCCAACTGCTGCAATCAGTTCATATGCACTTTTTTCTTTTGCAGTTTCAGTGCATCCGGAAATCACAATTATGCCAATTATTCCTATAAATAAAAGACCCAATGATTTTCTCATCAAAATCTCCCCTGTATATTAACTTCAATATACGCTTGTTTTCTTAGTGTACTCCTTCATTAGTTATAACTACAGATTACTGACAATATACTTACAAAATATTATGTATTATATATGTAAGTAGCTTTTATTGAGCTGTTTATCTACATTTCTCTCATTATTTAATACTTTTGTTTAACTTTGTATTACTATGTTGTGTACCTTATTAATAAAAGATTTCTTTCTTCAAAGCTAGTAATTTTTGTTAAAAGTCACTGGTGAAAAATCCACAAAAACTCTTTCATAAACAAAAAAACATACTAATAATCGAAAATCAATATTATCAAAAGTTACGATTCAAATTTCTATTAAATCTACCGGAAGGAACATATAAATAAAGATATGAATAAATTCAATCATAAATCTGTGTTTATTAATTATACTGATAGTGGTGATTAAATTTTGTCAGCTAAGGAGATCCTCACGATAGATGATTTTGATGTGAAAGGCAAAACAGTGTTGGTTAGAGTAGACATTAACACCCCCATGGATCCGGAAGGAAATATATTAGATGATATGCGTATCAAGAGCCATATTCCCACGTTGCTTGATCTTCATGAGGCAAAAGTAGTGTTAATCGCTCATCAAAGCAGACCTGGCAAAAAGGACTTCACTACTATGAAGGCACATGCTGCTCGGATGTCTCATTATCTGGGCAGGGAAGTAAAATATGTGGATGACATTTTCGGTACCTATGCGAGAAATAGTATTTCAGCTATGAAAAATGGCGATGTTATATTGCTGGAAAATGTAAGGTTCTATTCAGAAGAATCTTTGGAAAGAACAGCTTCAGAGCATGCAAAAACACATATGGTAAAAAAACTTCTTCCTTATATAGATATTTTCCTTAACGATGCTTTTGCTGTATCACACAGAGCACATCTTTCTATATTAGGTTTCACAAAAGATCTTCCAACAGGTGCAGGAAGAGTTATGGAAAAAGAAATTTTTTCATTGGACAGAGGTATAAAAGGTGGAGTCCGTCCGTGTATTTTTGTGTTGGGAGGAGCAAAGGTGGACGATTCTCTGAAAGTTGCTGAGAACGTGCTTACAAACGGAGGTGCTGACAAAGTCCTTGTTACGGGTGTGGTGGCAAATGTGATGCTTGCAGCTTCGGGTGTGGACATTGGTAGAGTGAATCTGGATTTCATAGAATCTCAAGGATACACCGACCAAATAGAAAAGTCAAGGAAAGTTCTTGAAAAATTTAATGGTAAGATTTCTTTGCCGATAGATGTTGCCTTGAGTGAAAATGGCAAACGTGTGGAGGTTCAGGTCAAAGAACTACCCGCCGATAACTTACCAATCTATGATATTGGTATTGAGACTATAGTAGCGTATTCCAATGAGATAAAGAATGCAAAAACAGTAGTTCTCAATGGACCCGCGGGTCTGTCCGAAATGGCTGAGTTTGCCCTTGGCACTCATGAAATAATAAAAGCTGCAGTTCATTCTGAATATTCCATAGCTGGCGGTGGTCATATATCAGCTGAGATCCGTAATTTGGGTTATGAAGACAAATTCTCGCATTTGAGTACAGGCGGTGGTGCATGTATAGATTACCTTGCCGGAGAAAAATTGCCTGGAGTCGAAGCACTCAAAGAAGCTGCAATTACAAATAAAACTCGGAAATAAGAGAGTTTGATGAACTTCAAATGGGATTTGGTAACGCATGTTAACAGAAAATGAAGGAAAAAAAGCTGTTCAGCTTGCAAGAAATACTATAGATATATATCTAGGCTCAGGAAAGATTATTGATGAGTCAAAAATGGATCTTCCTCCAATTTTTAACGAAAAAAGAGGTGTATTTGTGACTCTGACAAAAAATGGTATGCTTAGAGGATGTATTGGTCATCCGTATCCAGAATCTCCATTAAAATATGCAATTATAGATTCTGCTATCGCTGCAGCCATCAAAGACCCCCGCTTTCCTCCATTGACTATTGAAGAATTAAAGCACGTGGAAATAGAAGTTACCATTCTCACCGAGCCGAAGAAAATCAAAGCTGCACCAAAAGACATTCCTTCTCTGATTGAGATTGGAAAGCATGGACTTATTGTGAAAAAAGGCTATCGTCAGGGTCTACTTCTACCTCAAGTGGCTCCCGAGAACAATATGGATGAAATTGATTTTCTTAGTCACACCTGCCTTAAAGCAGGACTTGACCCAGATGCATGGCTTACTGGAGCAGAAGTTTATTCTTTTGAAGGGCAGATTTTTTCAGAAACAGAACCCAACGGTGAAGTGATTGAAAAGCGTTTTCAATAGAAGAACTGCTTTGCATGCTGTTTAAACAAAAGTTTCTCTAAAAGCCTGTTGAAATTTATAATCGTAACTATGTGATATTGCTTATCCTCACAATCAAGATATGGTAAGTAACTCAGAACACGCTTATTGAACTAATAAGAGTTGAATCTTTCATAAACCTTGATGATCCAAATTTTTGTATAAATATTTGCAAGTTAAGGGCCAGTCTATATTTTCTCCAGCACATCCAGAAGCTGATTAATATCTTTTACAAGTTCGTCAAGTGACACTTCTATCATAAGGTTTACAATGCCTTCAGGTCCGAATGTTCTGAAATCAGTCCTCAATCCCACCAGTTTCTTTCCCTTTGCGTAAGCATAACCTATCTCCCACGCTGTTCCGGAATCGACGTCACTTCCGCCGTCAAGCACAGCCACAACGATGTCACAATCATCTATACCTTTTACATCCTTTTCAAAAATGTTTTTCTGCCTTAGTTCAAGCCGGGTCTCAGTATCATCACATCCATCTTCCTGAGGCAGGAATACAGAGAAACCTTTCTCAACAAGCCTGTCACGCAGATTCATATTGAAAGCCCTTTCCCCCTGAGAAAAAAGAGGGCCTGCAAGATAAATTTTCTTTTTGACTGTCATATCATCATCCTTAAAGAAACAGAACTTCTTTTATACATTTTCTTTATAGATAAAACTGACCCGATATTGTAATAAAAGTAAAATTATAACAAAATGTTGAAATTAT
>JACIVZ010000142.1 GCA_014361205.1 Methanomethylovorans sp.
TAACATTTGGAATGAGAGTTACTCTACTATTTAAGAATAGCGATTTACTTATATACTGCTATACGAGAAAACTTTAGCCTCAAAAAATCAAAAAGTTATTTATTGAATTATACAAATAGTTGTTTAATACAAATAATTTATTTACAATAATAAATAAAAAGTTAGATTCCTCTCAAACTTTTGAGATATTTTTCAAGCCTGTCCATGCCTTCCTTAATATTTTCTATACTATTAGCATATGAAAAACGTAGATAACCTTCAGCTCCATCGCCAAAGTCGATTCCTGGCGTCACAGCAACTCCGGTTTGTTTCAGGATATTCCAGCTAAGTTCCAGTGAACTTGCACCATATTCTCTGGCATCGGCAAGTATATAGTAAGCACCCTGAGGAAGTGATCTTACATGAAGTCCCATTTTCTTTAATCTCTCTAACATGTAAAGTCTGCGTTTATTATAGGCCTTTACCATCTCATGGATCTTATCCTGAGGACCAGTAAGTGCAGCCACTCCAGCATGCTGGACAAATGAATTGGTAGATATAAAGAAGTTCTGTTGAATCTTCTGTAAGGTTCTTACATATTGTGAAGGTGCAATAAGATAACCTAATCTCCATCCTGTCATAGCATATAGCTTTGAAAAACCATTCAAAACAAAAGCATTTTCTGTATATTCAAGAATTGAATGATCTTCACCCTCATAAACAAGTCCCTGGTAAATTTCATCAGAGATAATAGGCACATCACCTGCACATTCTGCAAGCTGCGCAAGTTGCCTTGAATTCATCACGTACCCCGTCGGATTACATGGAGAATTTATAAGTATGGCCTTTGTTCGGGCACTTATGGAATAATTTACTTGTGAAGGGTCAAGCACAAATCCTTCCTCTTCTTTGGTATAAATGAAATGTGGTTTTCCCTTCAAAGCCCGGACAAAATTTGGATAACATGCATAATGAGGATTAGACATTATTACCTCATCTCCTTGCTCTAAAAGAGCTATAAAGAGCAATAGTAGAGCTGGACTGGTCCCTGAAGTTACAATAATCTGATTAGGATCGATATCTAACTCAAATTTTCTGTTATAATTATCTGCTATAGCTTTGCGTAGTTCAGGAATTCCCTGGCTGTGAGTATACCTTGTTTCACCTGCACACATGGCTTTAGAAGCCGCCTCACATATATGTGAGGCTGTAGGATAATCTGGTTCTCCTATTTCCAGGTGTATGATGTGATGACCAGCTCTCTCCAGTTCCTGTGCTTTTTCCATTATTTCCATTACATGAAAAGGAGGCATGTCTATAACATTACTGGACAACATATTCCTTAAATAAGACTTCATAAACTTAAAATGTATGGATTAAAGAGTTGAAAAAGAGGATATAAAAAGTATATTAAAATAAATTAAATAAAAGAATAAAAAAATGGATTATTTTTTCTCCCTGGCATAGGCAACAAGTGCCTCTTTGATACCCCACTTAAAGGCAATAACAACAGCTAGACCCCATGCAAGAGGACCGATAAATGCATAGAATATACTCGTATCTATAAGCATCGCATCAAGAGCAAGGAGCATAACCACCAGTGAAAGAATTCCTCTGAATGCAGGGACTAAAACATCAGCATGCTCTACTGTCATACCTTTCATTATATTGGCAATGTAGTCAGCGAAGAAATCAATTGCAATCAAACCAATTATCAGTATCAGTAACCCAACAAACAGATGGGGCAGATAATTGATTGCATCCTGTACCAGACTCGCTATTATGGTCAGCTTAAGTATGTTCAATGCAGCCAGTATGAATATAAGATACCCAAATATACGGAAAATTCCCGAAACTATGCTGGATGTCTTCATTCCACTTGCTGTAATAGTTGCCCCTATAGGTGTACTTTCAACTTTTTCATCAATTCCAGTGGCTATTACAATATTACGTATACGGTCTCCCAGGAAATCCACTACCAAAAGACCTATAATCAATGTAATAATGGCAGCCAAGATTATGGGTATGTACAGAATTAAAGAAGCAATGAAGTCCGCCACCACCTGCACATTCAACAGATCTATGATAACTATTGCAAATATCAGGTAAATGAACCATTTGATCGCCGCATCGAAGAAATCAACGATGTTTCCGCCAGTTTTTGTGATCATATCGCCGATTATAGTTTTTTTCAACAAATCGTCAAGTCCTATCCTATCCAAAAACTTAGATCCTATTTTACCCCCTGCTCTGCCAACTATATATCCAACTATAAGAAGTACTATTATAGCGATTAACGTTGGAATAAAAGCTATGAAATTATCTACTATTTCATATAAACTATCTAATATTGGTGTTGCTACCATTCATGTCACTCTCCAATTGCTACAAAAATCAGGTGATTGTAAATGGTTCTGCTCTGCTTCCCATTTAAACTTTCACCCAAATATAGATGGGGATTTTAACTATTTATACTATTCTCACATCGAAAAAGATAGATAATTAAACATTAGTTAAAATAGATAGTTAAATATACTTTGACACTGTTAATGGAAGTTATAAGTGTTATAGATGACAATGGTTTCAAGTAACAGAAAAGAAAATCTAATCTCTTTGCCTGTTATAGAGGGTTATTACCTTGTACTGGGCGGTGGGAAAATTGGTACAAGTTTCAAGGAATATGCAAAAAAGCATAGGCTTCCCTTTGTGCTTATAATAGATTACGACAGAAATGCACCAGCTTCTTCCAGTACTGAGATCATAAAAGATATAAACTCTCTGGGTAAAATTCTGGAAAATATATCAAAATTACCAAAATCACAAATAGAGAAAGAGAATTCTGAAATATGTTTTTTATGTACAGGACTTGAATCATTTCCTTATATATTATCTTTTGGTATACCTGAATATATAGTACCTGCTATTCCATGTCATGTAGCAGCATATACTGTAAAAAATTATCTAAATTATGTCTATAAAGATGGACAAGTCGTAAGTGAACTATCTATATCTTCAGAAGATGAGCATCTTCTTCAATTTTTTGAGGATTTTACTGGCAGTTTTCCTGAAAATATTGTAGCAGGAATCCATCATATGC
>JACIVZ010000143.1 GCA_014361205.1 Methanomethylovorans sp.
AATAATTATAAAAACAATGAAAATAAATTTGTGATAGATGTTTTGCTTTAAGTTTCTCTACTGAGAAAAACTTTTTATATTAGAAATCCTCATCTAATAATAATGATGATGAGATAGATGGGCTTCATGCTATAGTTAAGGATCAGTCGGATGAAACAATGATAGCCAAAATCGTCCAGAGAAATAACCCCAAAAAATCAAAGGATCACCTTTATTCGGCTATTACAGGTATTAACCTGCAATTTTGGAAAAAAACTCGTCACTCCTTTCCGGAATATGATCCGCTGGTGCATGGCCCTCTCATCGAGTATTCTGTTCCTGAAGGATACAGTGAAATAGAAAGATACTGGGTCAATGAGCCATATTCATTTGTATCTATTCTTAAAAAAAAAGATGTTCACTATTTTCATGTAATAGAGCCAGCTCTAACAATATATGAAAAAGAATTGTTAGAGATGCTTTATGATGATCTTAAGGATCTGCTCACAAAGGGAAAGATGGTACGGAATGAAAAAAAGTTAGAAGTTTTAACCAGCCATGTACTACAGCTTTTTCGCAGATATCGTGCCGACCTAGATGTACCATCAATGCATCGTATCATGTATTACCTTAAGCGTAATTTCATGGGTTATGGAAGAATAAATTCATTGCTTATCGACCCTTTCATCGAAGATATTTCCTGTGACGGTCCAAATATACCAGTCTTTCTTTATCATTCAAAGTATCGAAATATAATGACAAATATAGTTTATGAAGAAAAAGAACTTAACTCCATGGTTATTAAACTTTGCCAGAAAAGTGGTAAGCATATTTCTATCGGAGAACCATTGGTAGATGCAACACTTCCAGATGGATCTCGTCTGCAGGCTACTCTTGGAAAAGAAGTTACCACACGGGGCAGTTCATTTACTATAAGGAAGTTCCGTGGCGATCCGATAACACCCATAGATCTTATCAATTATAACACGTGCACTGTGGAAATGATGGCATATTTTTGGCTGGCTATGGAAAACGGAAATAGTGCATTGTTTGCAGGTGGAACGGCATCAGGTAAGACCTCCATGCTTAATGCCGTTTCACTCTTTATTCCCCCATTTTCAAAGATTGTTTCCATCGAGGATACGAGGGAACTGATGTTGCATCATGACAACTGGATAGCTGGAGTGACCAGAGAAGCTATATCTTTTTCAGACAGAGGCGAGATCTCAATGTATGACTTACTAAGATCAGCACTTCGGCAAAGACCTGAATATATACTTGTAGGCGAAGTGCGAGGAGAAGAAGCTCTGACTCTTTTCCAGGCGATATCCACAGGGCATGCAACATATTCCACTATCCATGCAGGAGATGTTCAGGCAGTTGTCAGCAGGCTTAATAGTGAACCACTTAATGTACCCCGTATAATGTTACAATCCTTGGACATTATGACTATTCAACTCCTTACTTTTGTAGATAATGAAAAAGTCAGAAGAACAGAATGCGTTGTAGAGCTTACTGACATGGATTCAAATACGGGAGAATTGCTCGTAAATGAACTATATAGATGGGACCCTCTAACCGATACCTTTCATCGCTCAGGAGAATCACATGCTTTGAAAATGGTGATGCAGGCACGTGGCTGGAATAAAAAGAAGCTGGAAGAGGAGATGACAAATAGAGAACGTATTCTTGAATATATGAATAAAAACCAGATGCGTGATTATGTTAGTGTGTCCCTTGTGGTGCAGGCATATTCAGCTAATCCTTCAATAGTATTGGACGCTATAGATAAAAATACACTTCAGGAAATGATAGTCCAGAACATTTGAAGGAGTATTATGTATAATATAATTCAGGTTATTTGTGACCTCTTCAGGCCTTTTATATCCAGGAACAGCGAACGTTACATACAATTAAGATTACAATTGCAACGGGCCAGTATGAAAGTTCTTACTTATGAATACCTTGTGAGGGCCTATATATATGCTGTTTTTATCGGTATTCTGGCGGCATTGTTTATGTATGCAGTATCAAAGGGAACTGTACTGATAGTTTTTGCTATGTTGTTGACATCCAATCCTCTCATACATGAAATTATGCCTCCTTCTTATTGGACAATAATAGAAGCAGGATTCAGTTTTGTTGTTATAGGTTATATTACATTCACAACATGCTTGCTCATCCCGGCTATCAAAGCAGGTATAAGAATCGGTGTGATTGACCAGTCACTTTCCCATACCGTTGCTTTTCTTTATGCTCTCAGCCATGGAGGTTCAGTTACAGTATTGGATATGTTCAGAGCATTAAGTGAACAGAAAGAGATATACGGGGCAGCAGCTTCAGAATTCACCAAAATAGTTAATGATGTAGAATATTTTGGAACTGATTTGTTGACAGCTTTAAGTAATGCTGCCCATAGATCGCCATCATCAGAGATGAGGGATTTTATCGAAGGTCTTTCTTCTGTTTTATCAAGCGGAGGGAATATCAGTGCTTATCTTGGTTCGAAAAGTAAGTATTTCCATGAAAATGCCATGAAGCAGCAAAGAATGTTCTTTGAAACACTTGGTGTCATGGCAGAAGTCTATATCTCTACTTTTGTAGCAGGTCCTCTCTTTCTCATGACGATACTCGTGGTCATTGGGCTTCTTAATCCAAATAGTACTAAAATACTTTATGCAATAGTTTATTTGATAATTCCTGTAAGCACTGTTACATATTTAGTACTTTTGAATTCTCTTACAGGTCATGGAGAAAAAAAGCCTGAAGTATACAAAATGGATAGATATCTTAGAGAATTCGACGATGTTCGGCTAAGAGAAGGTAATGAAGATGAAAAGAAAAAAATAAAGCAAATTAAATTTTATGAAAGAATCCATGATATTACTAACTTTTTGCTTCATCCAATAAAATGGATGCAGGCAAATCCCAAGCATATTTTATTGATAAGTGTACCCTCTAGTCTTCTTTATCTGCATTTTAACTTGAATAAACATAGGCTCTGTAGAAATCCTCATTTTTATAACAATCATAACCTTGATAGATCTGTCAAGGTTATGCACCAATAGCTTGAATTTGACTTCTTTTAGTTGAT
>JACIVZ010000144.1 GCA_014361205.1 Methanomethylovorans sp.
ACAATTGTATTTGTTTCCCATGATCTGGGTTCGGTCAGAAGGTTCTGTGACAGGACATTATTACTCCATAAAGGAGAACAGATAGCATTAGGTGAAACGAGTGAAGTAATCGATAAATATGTTTATGGAGAACAGGAAAAAAATATCACAGAAACAAAACCCAATGCTGCTGAAAAAGAACCAAATGTTCAAAATCAAAATCAGTCTTCAGGAAATAATTCTCGATGGGGGAACCAAAAGGTTGAGATAATAAATGTGGAGTTATATGATAAATTTGGTAATCAAAGTAACAGATTTAATTCCTTTGATTCAATGATTATAAGGATTCTTTACCACGCTCATGAAAAAGTATACGATCCTGTTTTTGGTATTGCCCTGTATTCAGAAAAAGGGGAGAATATCTATGGAACCAATACAGAGCTGAAAGAAATAACAATAGACTCTATTGAAGGTAAAGGTCATATTGATTTAATGGTGGAGAATATTCCAATGCTCTCCGGAAGATTTCTGTTGACTGTTGCTATACATAGTCGTGAACACAACCCATATGATTGGCACGATAAATTGTATCATTTTGATGTAATTCCTACAAGTAGAGATGCGGGCATGTTCGATCTGCCATGTAAATGGATTATATAAATATTTGGGATGACAATTATGGATACATTTGAAATCAGCAATGAAGAGATCAATGTTGAAGAGATCATGAGAAAGATAAGGGAAAATATCAGAAAGAGAAAAGAAGAAGGAACTTATCCCCCTGAAATTGATACCAAATCCAAGAAGCTTATATCTGATCAAAAACAAGAAATGCAAGTAGCGAGAAAAGAAATTTTTGATGAACTTCT
Source organism: Methanomethylovorans sp. (assembly GCA_014361205.1). Taxonomy (GTDB): domain Archaea; phylum Halobacteriota; class Methanosarcinia; order Methanosarcinales; family Methanosarcinaceae; genus Methanomethylovorans. The sequence goes on from JACIVZ010000144.1 coordinate 849, forward strand.
CAATCTGAATATAAATTGTGATATACAAAACAATAGTTATGTAATCAGTTCACATCGTCCGATTCTGGGAAAGGCTCTTATTAAAGGTAGAGAACTGGTTCATGGAGAAGTAAGAAGATATGTTGTTCCCATGATTTTTAAACAAATAAATTTTAATCAGGATGCCACCAAAGTTATTAATAATATGGCACACAGACTTTTAAATGTAGAAAATGAAATTGGTTATTTTGAAAGTAAGGAAGTTGAATTTACTGAGCCAAAATCTTTAAGGAAGCAACTCATAGAAACTGATTTAAAAATATTACATACAGAAAAACAGACCAGTGAGAAACTCTTACAGCTTAAGAAAGAGACTGATGAGCAATTGTTAGAGCTGGAAGACAGACTTGAGGCTCTTAAAAAACAGATAAATGAAGAAATAACTGTTAATAGGAAACTATTTGAAATGGCTGATCAGGTCAGAAATGAAATGAATATCCTTCTTTCACGTTTAAAGAACGAAATAAGAGAAGAAAATGAAGAACGAATGCGCTCAGTAATTTTATCGATAAGTGATGATCTTGAAAAGAAAGCATGGCTTGCTAAGATGCTCACCGACAAAAATGCATACATGTTTTCAAAGAATGAGAAAGTTGCACAGCCTCCTCATCAAGACATGGGTATAAATTATTTTGTCTTTGAAGATAAATTTAGAGGGAAGAGAGAAGATATTGCTCAGAGACAAACAGCTTTTCTGCATTACTTTGAAGGATGCAGGAATGTACTAGATATAGGATGTGGGAGAGGTGAGTTCCTTGAAATCATGCGCAAAAAAGGAATAGGTGCCATGGGAGTGGATTTAGATGAGACAATGGTAGATTACTGCCGTTCAAAAGGGCTTGATGTGGAACTTGGAGATGCTTTTGATTATTTGCAAAAAATTGAAGATTCTAGTCTTGATGGCATATTTATAGATCAGGTAGTAGAGCATCTTGAACCTGCCTATCTTGTAAAATTACTTAAATTATGTTTCCAGAAAATGAAATATGGATTTTATCTTATCGCGGAGACTGTAAATCCACTCTCTTTTTTTTCATTTGCAAATTTCTATATTGACCTTACACATATCAAACCTGTTCATCCGGAAACAATGAAATTCCTTATGGAATCAGCAGGTTTCCGCGAAATAGAAACAATATTTTCCTCTGTAGTACCTGAAAAAATGAGGCTCCAGAAAATTGAGATACAGGAAGGTGTAAATGATTATGAAAGATATCAGCTTGAGATATATAACAGGAACATAGAAATGTTAAATGCTACTCTCTATGGTGCACAAGATTATGCAATCATTGGGAAAAAGTAGAATTGTAAACTTTTATAAAAATGATATTAATTGCCGAATGATAATATATGAAAATAGCTTTTGTTATACCATGGTATGGTGACATTCCCGGTGGTGCTGAGAACGAATGCAGACGCACTGCTGAGAACCTGAAAAAGTGTGGTGTGGATGTCGAAATTATTACTACCTGTGCGAAACAGTTTTTAAGCGACTGGAACACAGACTACTATAAAGAGGGAATATACACAGAAAATGGAATAACTGTTAGAAGATTCAGTGTGCGTAAGAGAGATACCAGGAAATTCGATGAAATTAATTTCAAACTAATGCATAATCACAAAATATCTCCTGTTGAAGAACAGATCTTCATGGAGAATATGATAAACAGTGATGATTTGTATTCATACATACAAAATCACGGCAAAGAATATGATTATTTTTTCTTTATCCCATATATGTTCGGCACCACTTACTATGGATCACAGATCCATCCAGAAAAATCGATATTAATACCATGTTTGCACGATGAAAGCTATGCATATATGGACATATTCAAAGATATGTTCAAAAATGTCAAGGCAATAATATATAATTCAGATCCCGAAAAAGAATTTGCAAACAAAATGTACAATATAAAGGGTCATCAAATTGTTATAGGTGTAGGGATGGATACAGATATCTCTTACAATCCTCAAAGGTTTAGAAATAAATATAATCTTCACAATAATTTTCTTCTATATGCAGGAAGAAGAGATTCTGGAAAAAATGTATCAACGCTCATAGAATATTTTATTAAATACAAAGAAGCTTCTAAAGAAGATATAAAACTTGTTCA
>JACIVZ010000145.1 GCA_014361205.1 Methanomethylovorans sp.
CATAAAGAAAACCAACCAGTTTTTTCCATGTCATCCTTGTTTCTTTATTTATCATTGCACTGATAAACAAAAATCCAATTGTGTAAAAAGGTGCTAGTGCTGTAATACGGTATACAACAAGCAAAAATATCATAAGAACAATAGAGGCTAAAAAAAACCAGCCGCTTTTGAGTACTTCTCTAAGTACTGGTAATTCCTCATCATCTATACCGTGGATAGATTCTTTAGCTGCATGAAAATCTGCCTGCAGAAACAACACTAAGAAATAGAGAAAAGCAGGAAATAAAGCCGCTACCATCACATGCAAATAAGGTACATTCAGAAATGACGCGACCAAAAAGCCTGCAGCTCCCATTATCGGCGGTGTAATTGTTCCCCCTGTGGATGCGCACGCTTCAACTGCTGCTGCATACCTTGGGTGATATCCTGTACGCTTCATAGCTGGAATAGTAAGTGTGCCAGTTGTAACAATATTCGATACTACGCTGCCACTTAAGCTGGCCATAAAAGCACTTGAGATAATGGACACTTTAGCCGCTCCGCCTCTGGACTTGCCCATTAGCGCCATTGCGAGATCCATGAAAAACTTGCCACCACCAGATGCCACAACAGCGGCACCAAAAAGAATATATCCTATAAGCTCGTCGCCGACAACTCTAGTGGCAATACCTATAATACTTTCCACGCCCATGGAGTGGTAAGTAGCTGTCTGAATAATATCATATGGAGTTCCCCAGAAAATACCGCCGAGATACTGCCCGAAAAGCGGATAAAACGAAAAAACCAGACAAATAACAAACAGGGCTGTGCCAGCAACTCTTCTGACTCCTTCAAGAGCCAGTCCCCATAATATAAAACTGATTGCAACTGCATGTGAAGGTGCTGCATATTCCCACCCCATTGTCAGGATGTTGTATGCGTTTAAAGCAAAGAATACATTTGCAGCAATACTAACAACAAAAAGTACCCAGTCATACCATCTAACTTTGGATTCATCGCTCTTTTTTGCTGGGAATATCAAAAATGATATTGAAAGGAAACATGCCAGAATATAATAGTAATAACCACTGGAAATAGGCATGAACCCAAATATGTTCAACTGAAAAAGCTGATTGATACTAACAAAAATTCCCAAAGCTGTGAAAACTACGACTAAAACGTATGAAAGTCCCTGGACCCGTTTTTGAGGTGATTCTTTTTCTTTGAGTGTGTTGTTTATATTTTTACCCATAAACTATCGTCCATTTTTGTTATAGATGCAGCCCCTGAAAAGCAGAGGCTGCATGCAGATTATTATTTTTTGAGAGCTTCAAGCTTATCCATCCAGTATTCATAGAATGCTTCCTGTCCCATATTTTTGGAATTAGCGTATTCAACAGCAGCATCCCATTCTTTCTTAATAAGCTCTAATTGAGCTATACGTTCCTGTTGCCACTTCTCATGCTCATCATTCCATATTCCCTTTTCTTTAAGGTATTTGATGGCACCTTGGTGGAAAGGTACATCCATAGGTGTTACTCCAGACTGAGAAATTTCCCATGTAACCATGCTTGCTGCTGCATCTTTATAAATGGGGTAAGTCTCGTCCATTGCTTTTATTAAATTATATACAAAATCTGCATCCGTGTCTTTTCTGACAGTAATAATAGGATATTTGTAACCGAGAAGCCAGAGAGGTTTATCTTTGTCAATACCAGCTCCGATGTTTTCTTTATAAGGGAAACCGAAAGGGATTATCTTTTGAAGTCTAGCCCATCCTTCCTTGTTAGAAGGCGGCAGTTCAGGGTAATATACACCTTTATGTGAAGCTTCGAGCTCATAGAGTATACTGGCCGTAGTAGATCCTACTGCTGCATCTACATTACCCTGCAAAAGAGCTTTAAGTGACTCTGCATAACCAGGAAATGTAACTTTTTTCACATCATTCCATGTAAGGCCTGCAAAAGCAAGGAACGCTGTTGTTTTTACATTAAGAGATGGGTTACCAACGACCCATGACACTCTTTTTCCTTTAATATCTTCGATATTCTTGATACCACTGTCTTTGGTGGTAATAAGAGGGAATGATGTAGGTCTACCTAATACTGCTCTAAGATCCTGAGGCCCCCAGTTATATGTTGCAAAGTCATATGAACCTTCTGATGCAAAAAATGTTTCATTTGCAAGGAATCCTACGCTTGCTTTCCCTGAAATAAGCGGCATTATTCTTCCTATTGAAGTACCTGAAGGTATGAGCCTTACCTTTTTGTTATATTTCTTAAGAAACGCATTTGCCACGGCAGAAGCCTGAACATAACCAGATGATCCTACATCATAACAACTCCAGATCATGTTGTCCGGCAGGTCTACTGCAGCAGCAGAAAATGTGCAGACTCCAGTAATAATAATAACACTCACTAATACTTTAAACTTTTGCAGAAATCTCATGTTCTACCTCCAAAAATTAGTCTCTGTGTGCAACTTACAACACAGACCTGTAGTCTTAGGGGAGATGGGATGTCCCTGCTGGACATAATTATATAATTATAACAGGGAAACACAGTTTATAGCTTTCTGGTGTTGCAACAGTTGAAAGAGGGATTTTACTCTGCAGATTTTCAACATATCAGAAAACTCTTAAACCTCCGTACTCGCCCTTCACTCGGGACCAACCAAGTTTCTGATGATGTTGAACGGTTGCCTATTGGTTTTGTCTTTGTTGGTCAACAAAGATAAACAACAGAAAATTCAACACTCTTTAGTTTATTTTTATCACATAGTTCTATAATTGTCAATAATTATTTTACTACTATCACCCTATTTTTTGAAACCGCATGTCAAAAATAAACTTTTCCCTTTTCAATGTAGGAATATGATTGTGTTTTTCTCGTTTTGGCATTCTCTCAAGCTCAACCGCTACCAATTCGTCTGACTCTATCTTGGATAATAGATTTCAGTAAAATAATG
>JACIVZ010000146.1 GCA_014361205.1 Methanomethylovorans sp.
TTAAAATATTTTTATAATACAGTTCTATTGTTGATAAAATTTGATTATTTTATTATCTATATTTATATTATGAGTTCTTCCTATAAAGAGAAAATGAAACACAGGCCGAACAGAATAATGTAGATAAGGAAAAGAGTTGAAAACTGATTTTTATGAAGGTGTGTTTATTGGAAGAGCATACCTACCATTTAACTTAAGCCTCGCCTGTTTTCAGTTTTTTAGCGTTATCATGCATCCACCTGGCATCGTCATGTCTCCCCATGCGCTCCAGCACGTCACCCAGATTTTCCATTGTAAAAGCTGCATACTTATTATATGATGTGTCATCTGGATTTATACTCGTAATATCCATATACATCTGCAAAGCCGCTTGATACATATGCTTTGCATCCTCCAGCCTGTCTATATTTCCAAAAAGTGTCCCCATGTTATCCAGAGTGCAGGCCGCATGTACCATATGTTCTATGTTATCAGGCTCCTGATCAAGTAGATAATTATATATTCTCAATGCATCCTCAAACATCTGTTTTGCCTCTGCTTGCTGCCCCATCCTTGCAAGCAGTGCCCCCATATTGTTCATGGTCACTGCTGCTTTTGCTGCATGTTTCGACGATTCCTCCAGCTGATAAAGCAACTCATACTTATCCAGAACCTGATTAAGCACATCATAAGCTTCTTTTTTTCTCTCCAGGCTTGCCAACAAAGAAGCCTGATGATCCAGAGAATTTGCAAGGTCTTCAAGCAAACCTACATCCTGAGGATCTAGTTCACACATCAAAGAATAACTCTGAGATATCTTCTCCTGACATTTCAGCTCCTTTTCGTCGTCATTGATAGTTGGCAACAGAGCTGTAAGATACTTGAGGACAGCATACATATCTTTCAGGTAATGTCTGTTACCGGGCAGCATATTTATAAGTGCCATATAATTTTCAAGTGCTTGTTCCAGGCTTATTCTTGCTTCAGCTGACTGACCATAATCAAGCAATGCTTTACCCATATCTTGTTCAATAACTGCAAGATGACGCCTATATAAAGGGTTAGAGGGTTCGATATCTGAAAGTACAGTATAACCTTTGATAAGGAATTTCATTTTATCCAGAATATTCTCTGAAGTTGTATTCGAATGTATATAAGTTTCAAATTTTTCCAGTAAATCTGCAGCTTTTTTAATTACTCTGTCCATGGAACTATCAATCGAATATATCTCCATGTATTGATCAAAAGCCTGCTCATAGCTACCTTTATCTAACGCCAGATCTGCAAGTCTTTCTTTTATATACATAAAACTCCTATTATTTGCAGTTGATTCAATCTCATGTTCTTTTCGGACCGATGTAATTTTATAATATACTTCTTCAAAATCCTTAGCCTCTGTAACATAGTAAATGTTTGCTTCAATCATGTCTAACAATCTGGCTATTTCAGAAGCATAAACGCTTTTATCTTTCAGTTGTACATATACATCAACAGCTTGCAGAAGTTCCCTGATAGCAGCGACTTTATTTTCAGAATCTAGTTGAATCCTGCCAATAATACCTTTTATCTTTGCTATAGATAGAAGACCTGCAGGAGTGATCATAACCTTGCTAAGTTCGTTATGAACTTCAAGCAACCTTAAAAATACATCAGAATTAACATAATCCGATTTTTCAGATAATTCTTCACATATTTGTATCAGAGAAGAATATGCCTGATCAATTGTCTTTTTCTCTGCTGAGTATACCGAGATGTGCCCTATACCTTCTTGTATCTTTTCAAGACCTTCTTTCACTTTGTTCTGCAAAATAAATATTTTTCCAAGTTTAAGCTCAAGATCTATGAGCATTGGAGAATAATCAGAAGTTTCCTGTAAGGTCTGTATGTCCTTTAGAATTCCTAATGCTTCTTCATATTTGCTTACAGCTCCATATATATTCTGCATCCTTTCAAGCAGATTTCCCATCGAAGTTAAAACTGAAACCTTTTCAATCAGAAATTCTTTATTTTTCTTCTGACGTTCTGAAAGCTCAGTATAGATTTGTAACAGAGATGTGTAACTTTGCAATGCTTCTTCTTTTCTGTCCTGAGATAAAAACAAATTAGCTGTTTTTCGAAGCAATGAGGCAATTTTCGACTGGTAAAACTCTGTCGTATGACCTTGATCAATCAACATAAAATATATATTAAGAGCACTTTCAAACTTTTTATTTGCTTCCTCAAGTTCCCCCATTTCAACTAACAGGTTAGCAAGATTTTCAAGCACAATGGCTTTTTTCTCTGAACAATTTGTGTAATTCTCTGCAGGACACTGCTTTTCATCCAGCATTTTCAATGCTTTTTCAAACTTCCACAGTGCTTCATCCCTTTTGTTCATATCTGCAAGAAGTGCACCCAGATTATTCAAAGTAGATATCATATTGTAGCGTATCTGCACACTTCTGGGATGTTCCCTGCGAAGTTCCCTATACAGCGAAATTGCTTTTTCATAAGTTGCCTTTCCTTCTTCCTTTTCACCCCTGTCCACAAGCATGGAAGCAAATTTGCTTAAAGTTATAGCAAGTTGCTCTTTGAAAGATGGAGTAACTTCAACAAGCTTTTCCAGTTTTTCAACTGCATAAAAATACTGTTCAAAAGCCTCGTTCTTATCACCTGCGATATCCCACAGCTCTCCCAGGTTATGCACAACAGTAGCTAGAAGAGCTGGAGAAGAAGCCTCCCATGAGTATTCTTCTGCCTTTTTAAAATGCTCAAGTGCTTCAGCATGAAGACCTTTTGCCTTCAGTGATATCCCTTTATTGAGATATCTTATAGCCATATCTCTATCTCTGTTTGACATATTTATTCTTTAGGCTGTTATATATTATAAAACCAAGTTTATCCTATAAGTATTCTATTGAGTATTCTATTGAATTTAACAGGTATAATATAAAATCCGTTTATTATTTG
>JACIVZ010000147.1 GCA_014361205.1 Methanomethylovorans sp.
AGGAGATTAGAGCAAAAAGATATTGGAATCAACTAAAAGAAGTCAAATTCAAGCTATTGGTGCATAACCTTGACAGATCTATCAAGGTTATGATTGTTATAAAAATGAGGATTTCTACAGAGCCATATCTTCAACTTTCTCTTCACAAAGCAGGATTAACTATTATTATTGTTATATATACCTCTGATTGCCATAAGAGGATCTCCCACTCCTACAACTGTAATTCTTGTCTCTAGAGGAGGATGAGACCAGTTCTCCGGGGACATTGTTTGTGTGGATACATTTACAATTGTGTCTTCTTTTATTATACCGCATCGTTTCTCATAATCCAGTACCAGGGAGTTTCCCATTTTTATAGCATAGTCCACAGCATCACTATAAGTCTCGAAACGCTTTCTACCTTCTGAAGAAAATACAAGAAAATCATTGTCTGGATTCAGCAAAGAAGCTGGTTTTATCAATATTTCCACTCTTTTTACACTTTTTCCGACAAGGGCTCCCACAGCATTACCCACACTTGCAAATTCTGGAACGTGCACATCTGAATCAATAAGGGATTTCAATTCATTCACATATGCAGAAACAGGTCCTCCAAGCAGTACTACAGGAATATCAGTTTTGAACCTGACAGGATAATTCCCACTCAAAACTTCGTCGATTGCGCTATTTGAAATGATAGGTATAAGGAAAGACATCAGATTGTGCGCCATATTTTTTGCAAATAGATCTTTTACATGCCTGCAAAACTCGTACTTACCCATGTTGGCGTACTTGGAAAGATAAAAAGCTCCTATCTCTGAAGCTTCTTTATTCCATTGTTCATATTCTCCAAGTACATGAAGTGCATCTGTGGGAGTAAAACCAATAGACTGAATAAGTCTTTTGTTTATAAGTGAATCAAGTGTTTTATTAGTCAGCATTAATTCCCTGGCATCCGTCATATCAGTTATTTCAGTAACTGAAACGGGTTCGTTACCTACTAATTTTAAGATCTCTTTTTCCTTTTCCCTCAAACCGCCAGCTTCATATTCAGTTCTGAATACAAATTTAGTTTGCTGATAATTTTCACTTGTATCTTTACGCAAAACCATTTTAGCACTTTTCAGACGATTAAGAAAATCAGGATACATGACAGCTCCCACGCATAAAGGTATAACTCTTCTGGGACCTATATACAATTTTTTATCTTTTACCCAAACATGACTATCTCCTCCAAGAGCAGAGGTTTCCATTTTCATAGCTTTTACTCGCGTCTTCCAACCACCTACCATACAACCTTCGGAACTTATCTGAGGAATACCATTTTTAATTGCTGAAACATCAGTACTTGTACCACCCACGTCAATTACTGCACATGTATCAAGCTTTGCAAGATAAGACGCACCAAGAATACTTGCTGCCGGACCAGAAAATATAGTTTCAATGGGTTTTTCTAATGCATCTTCTATATTGTATACTGAACCATCACATTTGAGCATCAATAACCTGGCATTGATCCCCCGTCTTTTGATATCGGAAACCACACCGTTGACAAATTGATATGTGATAGGTATAAGCTGTGCATTAAGGGCAGCAGTTACAGCTCTTTCATAAACTCCCAGTTCCTGTGAAAGTTCATGACCGCATACAACTGGCAGATCTGTGATACTATGGATAATGCTTTTTACTGCAAGTTCATGCTCAGGGTTGCGGTTACCGAAATATGCAGATACTGCATAGGCTGAAACCCATGATTTAGATGTTTCTACATAATCTCTAACTGCTTCAATGTCAAGAGGATACTCTTCTTCCCCATTGGTGTCATGACCACCGGAAACAAAAACAATACTTTCAGCAGGATATTCTTTATCTGTAGCCTGCTCTCCCACCAATATTAATCCAACAGGTCTGCCAGTATTTTCAAGAAGTGCATTTGTAGAAAGCGTTGTAGACACTGATACAAGATTAACATCTCTCAAATATTTCTGATTAAGTGAATCCAGTACGTTCTTGATTCCTTGCTGTATATCAGGATAAGTGGTAAAAGATTTTTTTGCATCTACGATTGCTCCATCGGATCCCCGTAGAATAACCGCATCTGTATAGGTTCCCCCGGCATCAATTCCTAAACCATAATGCATTTTTATCACCTTTTTTATATAAAATTGGAACAAAAACATTTCCATTCCTTATTAACTGTAAAATTAAAATAAATAAGTAAACGGCGTTAATTGGAGAGGCAGACATAATTAATCATATGTGTTTCAAAGATATTTAAAATACTTGGTCAAATCAATTTTACATTTTGTTCATTAATATATTTATGCAACACACAATAAATTAAATGAAGTTAAGCTTTATTTTTCTAAATATTTAGTCTAAAAATAGAATAAAATTAAAAGTAAAAAAATTCATTAAAACTTAATCATTGTCACCTGCACAACAACAAGATACATTGCCTTTAAGAATCTCTTTCCATTCTCCAATCACATCATGGGTCCAGCAGTCGTCTGCACCTGCAGCTTCACGCATTGTCAAAGCCAGAATATATGCTAGTTCTTTCACAGTTGCTCCTGCTTCCAAAGCACCTTTGAAATGCTTCAATACACATGGTTTTGAACGAGCCTTTATAGAAAGAGCAAAACAAATAAACTGATAGGTTTTTTCATCAATTGTTCGTTTTTCTTTGTATAACTCATCTATCTCATCCAGTTTCTGTACGAATTCCGGGAAAAACTCTTCCAGCATTCTCATATTATTCCTCTATTTCTGTATATTTTTGGGAATTTGTGAAATTTATCGGTTTCTATGAATTATTTGTTTAATTGCTTACACCA
>JACIVZ010000148.1 GCA_014361205.1 Methanomethylovorans sp.
GAATGTTTACAGGATTTATCCCAACTGTTATCAAATAATTAAAGATATTTAAACAGTAGGTGTGCCTCTGGTTCTGTCATTTCTTGGATCTTTTTTCAATGGAGTTCCATAATTTCAGATATTGATTAATATAACTCATTTAGTGAAAAGAACTAAATTCAATTTGTTTATTCAGATTTGCATTTGAAAAATAAAACAAAAGACAGGATACGAGTATGCGGTTTATAAATTCTTGTGTTGTAATTTATTGAACTACCACGCATGAACAAAGTAAAGTTACTGCATTTTGAAAATCTAAAAAATTAAATTCTCTGCAATCCTGACTAGTTTTATGTAATATCCTTACAATCTTACTAAGCGGTTTCTGGAGATTTTATTTTCAGAAGTTGAAATAAATAAAAGAAAAATTAAATGCATTAATGCAGTTCGAATACTTTTACTAAAAATCTTACTGTGTATTATTCCCACTTCCGTACTGCTTCTTGATATATTCGAGAGCTTCCTGCGTATGCTCAAATATATGTACATGTTGTTTCTCCATTAATTCCATCAGATCTTCGTCACTTTTCATTCTTTTCATTACTTCAGGTTGTATTGAGGTAATGTAGACTTTCTGATTCTTTTTCTTGGTCATATTTATGAAGCTTCTAAGTCTTTCAAGGCCTGTACTATCTATGAATGGTACATAGCGCATCCGCAGTATTATATGAGGCCTGCTAATGTTAATGTGCTCATTGATCTTGCTTTCAAAAACGTTCATGGCACCAAAGAAGAATGGTCCGTTGAGAGTATATACTGAAACATTTTTTTCCAGATATGGGTTAGCAAAAATGGTAGCATTGATGCCAGTTGATTTGTCGTAATTTTCCATAGTCTGAATATCAATAATGTTAGTAAGCCTTATAAACAGCAGGATTATTGCAAGGAACATGCCCATCTGCACTGCAAATACAAGGTCTGTAATAACAGTCAACAAAAATGTAGTAAGGAGGACCAATGTGTCCATTTTGCTTATTCTCATAATAGTTTTAAATTCAGTTATGTTAATCATTCTCAGAGAAACGAGTATGAGAACCCCCGCAAGATAAGCTTTTGGAATAAATGAAGCAATCGGACCAAAAAACAGCAGTATTGTGAACAATATGAGTGCATGAATTATTCCGGACATGCGAGTTTTTGCCCCCTCGCGAATATTCACAGCACTCCTCGCAATAGCAGCTGTACATGGAATTCCAGAGAAAAATGGAAGTATAAGATTTCCCAATCCCTGTCCCATAAGTTCTCTGTTGCTATCATGTTTTGTATTTGTCATACCATCACAGACTACCGCACAAAGGAGGGCTTCTATTGTTCCTAGGAGTGCAATTGTAAGAGATGCTGGAAGAACCGTCAACATCAGCTGAGGATTCATATTGATCATCTGTATGTTTGGAAGCCCACTAGGGATACTGCCCACAAGGGGGATGTCTATCTTCATATAATAAATTGTTATGACTGATAGTAACAATGCTACTATAGAAGCTGGAAGGCTGTTTAGATATTTTACTTTGCTAAGTATCCCAGGTAGATACAGAAGTAGTAAAATCGTACCTAAGCAAATCAATAATGCTGTAATATTGGCAGCTCTAATGTTTTCGATGATGACAACAACTGTTTCCCATGCGTATTCTTTTGCGGAAATTGTCATCCCCAGAGCATTTGGTATCTGTCCGATCAAAATGATAGCACCAATACCACTTGTGAAGCCAGATATTACGGGTAGGGGGATATATTTGACTACTTTTCCCAGTTTAAAAAGCCCGAAAAGTATCTGAAAAATGCCTGCAATGAAACCTGCCAGTAATAATCCCTCCAGTCCATAGCTATGCAAGGTGGAAAGGATGATAACTGTCATTGCTCCTGTAGGTCCAGTGATCGAATATTTGGAACCGCCAGCAGCAGATACTATTATGCCCGCTACAACAGCTGTATAAAGTCCCATAACAGGTTCAACGCCGGATGCAATAGCAAAAGCAATAGCAAGAGGCAGTGCCACAATAGCTGTAATAAAACCTGCTTTCAGATCACTTAAAAACGCTTCTTTAAAATACCCAGAAATTTCGGTTTTTATGTCCATATTATCTTGCTCGACGCGCGGCATTAATTGTTTATCAAAGGGCAGTAGAGCAATGACCATATATTTATAATTTATCTATAATGAAAATAGGTTAGGGATTAGAGTGAAAGGTAGTTGTAGAGTCTATATAATAAAGGATTGGTTTGAAACATCAAACTTACAAGCAAGCATAAACTCTAAATCTGGAGGATATACTAAAAGTAAAAAAGAACAGTCCTGACAACTCTGTCAGGATAATCTATTTTTGGTCAGTACCTGTTCATTCTTCATTGGCATTCACATCATTTTAGAACCAAACTCAACTGCCTTCTGGGTTTCCATCACAGGAATGGTTTCACAGTTCATTATGTCTCTCCAAGGGAATGTAGCAGCCATATAGGCTTCTGCACTTTCAAGTTCATATACCACAAATGCCCTGCATGAAGATAGGTCAGACCAGTCTGCAATTACGTTGTAGCCTTTGGGATATTTCCATTCCATGTAGCGTTTGTTCACTTCCATGTCATCTTTTGGATCCCATGTCATTATATCCATGAATAACATTTCCCAAATCCTCCTTTAAATAATATATATTTTTACTAAAACATTATTTATGTTA
>JACIVZ010000149.1 GCA_014361205.1 Methanomethylovorans sp.
TTATATCATAATCAATTGTACTATAACTTTGTCATTTCTGAAAGATGAGCACACTTAGAAAAAGAGATGCGAGGAATCCGATAGTTCCCAAAATGATTGTACTGTTTTCTCCAAGGGTTATTAAGTAGGTAGAGATAACGGCTATCGCTATCAAGAAAATATTCTTGGTCAATCTGTCTATTAAGTTGTATCTTTTCACATTGTATGTGCTTTTCTGAAGTTTTTCGAATCTATATCCTCTGATGGTCTCAATTACATCATTAACACCTGCAGGGATGTTCCTGAATATTTCCAGATATCTGTCTCCTTCAAGCTGAAAGACTTCAAAAGCTTTTGTTGGAGAGTATCTGGTTCTTATGGCTTTTAAGATCACAGGCTTTGCACCTTCAAGAAGATTAAATTTAGGATCAAGTTCAAAGCAAACAGATTCTATAAGAAGTAACGCTTTTTCCAGCGTTGAGAATTCACTTGGCAGGGACATATTATATTTCAGTGCAATCTTTGCATAATTATCGCTCTGTCTTTCTCCAATGGCATATTTTTGCTCAGCTATAAGTTCATCCATATCTCGTCGGAATCTGCCGATATCTACATCTTCTTTACGCAGTTTTCCAATCTTAAGGAAAGCATCAGAGGCAATATCCACATTTCCTGAATAAACTCCATAAAATAAGTTAAGCATATCTCTTTTTAATTCGTTGTCCAGCTTACCTACAGCTCCAAAATCAATGAAGGCTATTTTTCCATCTTTGACAAGGATATTACCTCCGTGTGGGTCAGCATGATAGAAGCCATCAATATATACCTGTTTCAGATAACTGTTAGCAATGAGTTTTGCATAGTGTGTTCTGATATCCTGATCGACATCTTTCAGATCCTTGACTTGTACACCTTCCATAAATTCCATAACAAGGATACTCTCGCGGCTGTAATCCGTATATACCTTTGGAATTAAGACATTTTCATCGTCCTTGAAATTATCATAAAATCGCATCATATTTCTGGCTTCGATTCTGTAGTCAAGCTCGGTTGTGAGTACTTCTCTGAATTCTCTCAGGAAAGCATCTACATCAAAATGACTTCCAAGGCCAACAATCTTTACAATAAGAGGTTTAATGTCTTCTATTATGTCAAGGTCAAGATTTACGGTATCGATAAGTCCCGGGCGGCATATTTTCACCGCTACTTTCTTACCATTCAATACAGCTTTGTACACTTGTCCTATAGAGGCGCTGGCTATTGGATTGGTGTCAAACTCATCAAATATATCCAGTATATCCTTTGCTCCATAGTCAATTCCGGTACTTTGACTCTTATTTCCAAGAGCATTGCATTCACATCCTGTTTCAAAGGAAGGTCTCATTGCATCGAAATCAAGAGGTTTTACTTTATCCTGAAGTTTTTCCAGTTCGATAATATATGCTTTTGGGATGATATCTGGTCTTCTGCTAAGCATCTGACCAAGTTTTATAAAAGTGGGTCCAAGTTCAACAAATGCGTCACGAAGTTTTGCAGCACCTTTACGATTTTCAAGATCAAGGCTACATGTACATTTGCTGTTAGATATATAATTTCTTTTTATGTCTCTATAAAGCAGGAAAAACAGATTGTATTTAGTGAATACTCGGATAATTGTGAGATACCTTCTTGTTTTTCTAAACATCAAAGGCTAATAATGTTTTTTAGTAAATATATGTTCTCTCAGGAATATATTATATTAAAAACAATTCATGAATTTTGAATTTTATAAAATAAATAGGAACCCTGCATATACGATTATGCTAATAACATGACCAATCTAAATGTTTATGATTTTACTAAAGGCTACTTGCAAGATGGTAATATGTTGATAGGTCATAAAGGCGATAGCCAGTAAAGCATAGTTATTATTTGTAATTTCAACATATTTATTATTCAGTAAAGAGAATGATTATAGAGAAAGATGTTGTATCCAGATGCAATGCGGCAGTTAAAACATAGTGATCATATAGCATTACTCTATGATGCTACATTTGAGTTACTTGACAGTGTTACAAGTTATGTTCAGGCAGGTGTAGATAATAGTGAATGTTGTATAATCTATATGCCCTCAGGACTTGTGGCAGAAGCCATTGATGCCTTTACAGAGGCAACAATTGATGTAACTGATCTGATGTTAAAAGGTCAGCTTCAGATACTTCCATCTGGTATTTTATCTTCTGCTTCACAAACAGTTGATTTTTTAAAACCTGATGAATTAAATAAGGCTTTTGAAAAAGCAAAAATTGCTGGTTTTTCAGGGCTAAGGTTAATGTTATGCACTGCAACAAAAACTTCGGAAGAGTGGTCATTGTTTGTTTCTTATGAAAAGGACATTCAAAATCTAATAAAAAATAATAATATCATCCTGCTACGTGCTTTCCCATTAACATCTCTTTCAAGTTCTCAACTGTTGGACTTATTTGAAATCTATGATAAAGTGATGCTGAGAAAGCAAGGAAATTGGTCGTTCATAAATATATTTCAGAATACAATGCAGGCAGAGGATCATAAGTGCTATGAAACACTTGATTTTTACAGTCGAATACTTGACAGAATATGGACAGGTTTATGGGCAACAGACAGAGATGATAACGTCATTTTCTTTAATCCGGGCATAGAATCAATCTCGGGAATTTCAGCAGAACAAGTACTTGGGAAAAACCTGTTTGA
>JACIVZ010000015.1 GCA_014361205.1 Methanomethylovorans sp.
TTGCATATTCCATTATTTTCCTGATTATATTCATTCTTCTAACATTATTGACGATACTTATTATGGTATATGTATCTTCGGCACTTGCTGTACTTGTCCTTTTATTGTTGCCCCTTGCATGCATATTTTTAATACCTGATACTACATTGTCTTTCCTTGCTTTTAGACACGTAGTGTTTGCCGAGGGAAATGTACCGATTAATAACTATCATATACTTTTATTATTCTGGTCCGCACTCATTGGTATAATAGTTTATTCTGAGGTTTTTACATGGTATCTGGGAAAAAGAGAGACTTAGAAGGTCTTTTTGATAGGTAAAAATAATTTTTAATGTACTACCTTAAGTTTAATTTAAGTTTAATGATATGGAATGAGTACTAAAATCGTAATCATTACCCAATGGTAATATATCAAGATTTTCAAACAAATGGTTAATCGTCATACTATGGAGTGACAAAATGAAAGTTCTTTAATTTATCATGTTTTTGTTTTAATTTATCAATGACTATTCTTTTTGAATTTTCTATTTTCATTTGTTCTAATCGATGAATGCTTACGTCTTTATAGAGCATGAGTAAGGTACAATAACCTTTAATCATTCTGTGTATCAGATCAAGACCTCTATTTGATATCACCATATTACTTACTAGTCCCATCTTTTCCATCTGATGATATTGTTCAAGGAAATTATGTGCTGTTATGTCCAATATATTCAAAATACATCTCTCTTCTGCAATACCCAGAAATAGACAATATAATATGCGGATTTGAATATCTTCTTTCTTATCCACCAATCCTTTAAGGGTAAAGATGACAGAATCATCATAAGCTCTTAAGAAGATGTTTGTATCATATGTGGTGAGCATCACCAGTCCTATGCCACACTCTTTAAGATCTTCTATTTTTGTTTCCTTTATTTCTGTCAGGGGAAGGCATCTCCATAAATCTTCAGTATAAATAGTGCCTGATAAACTTGATTCACCATATTTTAGATATACCTTATTTTTCTCATCTATGATCATGGGTTTATCAAAATCATCCCACATTTTGACAGTTTCATTAATGTTATTGTTTAGATCAGGTTCGTTTGATTTTTTTATTTCATCAATTCCTTTCAGTTTGTTAATGATAGCAACAGATATAGGAGTGAGCATTGCACGTTCATCAACTAGGCTTTTTGAAACCAAGGCATTATACGTTCGGTAGAGAAAGTCTTTATTTTCATCAAATATTGCAGTTAATTGTTCCACATTTCTTATATTGTCATCAAGTAACGACAACAGTCTAACTTCTTCTACTTTAAGATTCTTGAATAAAGGATCTGCCTGTAAACCTAAAATCGACATCAAGAAATATCGGAGTTTGCAAATTTCAGATTGATTACCAGCTAAAAGAGTAGTGAAAAGTATATCATCATACCCTATTGTAGCATTTTTTTTATGATCTATAACAATATAAAATGAATATCTACTGGTAAATTGTATGCAATTTATGACTGAGGGAGGTAAAGATCTATTAATAAGTTCTATAGATTTGAAAGGAATTATGAATGATCCATCCAAAGATTTGATTTCAAGACCATTTTGTGTTAATTTTACGTTGCATTTGACCCATGGAGGTTTTTCAATTGCAAATGTTGTAGATATGTAAGGGATATTGATTGCGACCAGCAGCTCACCTTCATAGTACAACATATAATTTCCTCAATAGATCCATTAGGTCATAATCTCATTAAAATTTCCTCTAAAAAGATAATGTACATATTAATATAAAATAGTTTTTATGTATTTCATGCAACAGCAAACAGTATTAAAAAAGTTGTTAAAAAGTACTTCATTGTATTCCAATTAAATAAGAACTGGAGAAATAAATATTAACGTCCCGACCGAGATTTGAACTCGGGTCTAAGGCTCCGCAGGCCTCAAGGATATCCACTACCCTATCGGGACAATTGGTTTGATGTCTATGTACTATTCAGATAAAAGTTTGTTGGTGGGTTATATTTAGATATAATTGCTGTATAACTATCCAATCAAAAAAAGTTAAATCCTGACATGCTGATGTATGAATCATGTCGATGACCATAGGACTTGCAGGTAAACCGAATTCAGGAAAATCTACTTTTTTCAAAGCTGCCACTCTTGCAGATGTTGAAATAGCAAATTATCCTTTCACCACCATTCATCCTAACAAAGGAATAACTTATGTAAGAACTCAATGCCCATGCGTTGAAAAAGAACATAGGTGTGGAAACTGTGTGGATGGCGTACGCTATGTACCTATTGAGCTCATTGATGTTGCTGGTCTTGTTCCAGATGCCCACTTAGGTAAAGGACTTGGAAATACTTTCCTTGATGATTTAAGGCAAGCTAAAGCCATAATACATGTAATAGATGCAGCAGGATGTACAGACATAGAAGGAAATCCTCTTGATATTGGATGTCACGATCCCCTGGAAGACATAGAATTTCTCAACCATGAAATCACTATGTGGTTGGTAGGTATACTCAAACGTAATTGGCAGAAATTATCTCGCAAGATCCAAGGAGAGAATCTGAAAATCGAAAGAATATTAGCAGAACAACTAGCAGGTGCAGGAGTTGAGGAATCACAGGTTATAGAAGCATTTATGATGACAAAACTTGACCACAATATCACCAAATGGACCGATGAAGAAATTATTGGTTTGTGTGATAATATCAGAAAAATAAGCAAACCTATGATAATAGCAGCCAACAAAGCTGATATTGCACCTGTCCAAAACCTAGAGAAATTGAAGTCAATCGGAGGAATTGTTGTACCTACTAGTGCTGCAGCTGAACTTGCTCTTAGATCTGCTTCAAAGGCAGGAGCAATCAAATATGACCTTGGTAATAATGATTTTACCATTATTTCACAAAATCTCAACCCTGCTCAGCAGAAAGCTCTTGAAAGCATTCGCACTTTTCTGCATAAAATGCACAGTACAGGTATTCAGGAATGTATTAATAAAGCCGTTTTTGAATTGCTTGATCTTATTGTAGTATATCCTGTAGAAGACGAGGGAAAATGGACAGACAAACATGGAAAAATGCTCCCGGATGCATTTCTTATGAAAAAAGGGTCCACTGCCCATCAGCTTGCTTATAAGATACATTCCGAGATAGGTGATGGTTTCCTCTATGCTGTGGATGCAAAAACAAAGATGAGACTTGGAGAAAAACATCAGCTTTCAAATGGTGCAGTAGTGAAGATAGTCTCAACTGCAAGATGATAATACGGTAAACAAATAACATAAAGGACACATGAAATATAGAAACATATTAAGTTCAGTATACGAAAAATATCTCTATAGAGATCTAGCCCGCAACCAGGATGCAATTCCTGAAAATCTAACATTGATTATCTCAGAGAGCGACCTTATAGATAAAAAAGGAATGGATAAATTAGGGACATATATTCTCTGGTGTCTTGATCAGCACATTAAAGTTATAAGCATATATGTGGATGTACTGGATACTGAAGAAAGTCTTCGTTCAATAACGATAGAAAGATTGCTGGATTCTCTTTTTTTGATGATGCAACAGCTTCCAAAAGATATAGGCTTTGAAATATATAATCCAACAGGTGAAGTTGTAAAACAAAGAAGTGGTATTAAGCTTATGGTGTACATGGCTATTGATTTCGGTGGGCGCAGTGAGATCACAAAAGCTGTAAGAAGCATACTTGAAGATGTAAAGATGAAAAGAATCCACCCTGAACAAATTGATGAAAAAACCATAGAATCTCATCTTATGTTGAAACATGAACCTGATATAGTTATTAGGGCTGGAGGTAAGCATCTGTCAGATTTTATGATTTGGCAGTCTGTATATTCAGAACTTTTCTTCACTGATGTTAATTGGAGTGGTTTCAGGAAGATAGATCTATTAAGAATTCTCAGGGATTTCAGAAAAAGACAACGTAGGTATGGGAAATGATCACATTTTGAGTTGTATTCTCAAAGCTTTGCAATTCTAATAATAATCTGAAACAATTTCATTTTCTTATATTATCCATGTGTTTCATGGAACATGTTTCTTTATGGATTCTTTTTTCTTACCATTTTACTTGCCATTTTATATTCTTACAAAACAACATTGGACAAACCAAACATTGACAAAAAAATCATGATTTTAACCAATAAAATTTTTTACGCATTTTAATCTTATGAGCAATACTTTTATAGGTGGTATCTAATTTTTCCACGATGTATGGCTTGATAGTATGCACTAAATGCAGGATGAATGCACAGATAATCTCAGTCGGTGCTTATAAGACCGTGAAATGCCACAGATGTGGGGCAAGGCTGGAAGTTAGAAAATTACAATTGATCATTACCTCTGAAAACCGTGATGAAGTTGTGAAGATACGCACAATAATGCAGGCAAAGATACAACAAAACGGGATGGATAATGATAGATATTTATCCATGCCTGCTGATAGCAGAAAAACCCGCAGCAAAGATCCTGCTACAATAATAATCCAGAACATCCCTGTAAAAGAAGAAATAAGTATAGAAGAATTGTATGAGAAATGTGCAGTACTTGGTATTGATAAAGCAGTGGTAGACAAAGTAATAACCAGCTTACTGGAATTAGGTGAACTATACTCTCCTTCACACGGAAAGATTAAAAAAGTCTGATTATGAAGCTTCTTCGGTATTCTTATTGATACAAAAGCTTATTTGAAAAGACTACTTATATATGATGTCTAAATCATGAAGTTCTCAAAAAATACAAAACACTTTTGATTGGTTAGAATATGGCAGACACAACCCTTGATATAGTTGAGCTTTTGCTTACCACTCATATATTTAATAAATATTCTGAACTTGAAATAAATGATCTACCCAAAAATATAAGGAAAAATTATTGGAGCAGGGAAAAAAGAACAGTTGTAAGGCCTATTGTAGTTTCCAATTCGGATCTTGAGAAACTCTTTGAGGTAAAGGAGATCAAAGGAGAGATCAGATCACTTCCCTTCATAGATGTGAATGAACGTGATTTTCGCATTCGTCTTACAGCTTTTGAAGTAGCTGCTGAATGGTTTGAAAAAAAAGAAGGGGCTCTTGAAAAGATAGCGCATAATCCATGTTTGGCATACTATTATGAGAAAAAAAAACTAGATGGTGCAAATTATGCTGATGCTCGCAGCAAGATGCGGCCTAAAGAAGTTGATAGGGAATGGATAGAGTCCCTTATAAACGCTATTGCTGCAGAGGAAGGGGGCGAAAATATGCTAAAACTTGTTCAGATCAAAGCCCCTGAAGATATTGTCCAGCCTTTGAAGGATCTTGTGCTTACTAAAGAACAGGAAGCAGAGGTAGAGAAGATTGTAAAAGCTATTCAATATAGAGATTATCTTAATAAAATTGGCCTTTATGACATAGGAAAGATTCTTATGGTTGGCCCACCTGGCACAGGTAAGACAAGCGTTGCAAGAGCAATGTCAGAACGTCTTTCAATACCTTTTGTAGAGGTCAAACTCTCTATGATAACTGATCAATATCTTGGAGAAACTGCAAAGAATATAGACAGAGTTTTTGCACTTGCAAAAAGATTGAATCCTTGCATCCTTTTTATTGATGAATTTGATTTCGTTGCTAAAACTCGTACATCTGATGAACATGCAGCTTTGAAGAGAGCTGTAAATACTTTGCTCAAGGCCATTGATGATATAAGTCTTACCCGCGACGGTGTACTGCTCATGGCTGCTACGAATCATCCAAGGATGCTTGATTCTGCAGCCTGGAGAAGATTTGATGAAATTATGTATTTCCCTCTGCCTGATCAGGAAATGAGAAAGCGTATTCTTGATATAATCACAAAGTCTATACCAGGTAAATTTGACAATTCTGAGATCGCTGCTCTTACTGAAGGATATAGCGGATCTGATCTAAGGATGGTAATCAGAGAAAGTGTACTTACTGCACTAATTGAGGAAAGGACGGAACTAACCCAAGAGGATATGCTTAATGCTGTTGATGCTTTCAATGAAAGGACGGTTATGAAAACAGATGAATATTCTGATCAGGTCTGAATATGAAAATAACTCTTCTGGGTACAGGAGATGCTCCAGGCACTCCTGTGATAGGATGTACTTGTCTAACTTGTACTGATGCTCAAAGGGGAAGCCTTAGCATGAGGACAAGGTTTTCAATCCTTGTAGAGTCTGAGAAAGGAAAAGTGCTTGTGGATACCGGTCCGGATTTACGTTTGCAGCTGCTCACGAATGGAATACAGCATGTAGATGGTGTTATCTGGACTCATACACATTATGACCATTTTGCAGGTTTTGCTGAATTTCACAGGGTGCAGTACCACGTTGATGTATATGGAATAAAAGAAACTCTGGATTACATCCTGGAATATCTGCACTATATGCATCCCCGACGTCATGATGTGAAGATGTACAGCCCATTTTTGCTTATAGGCCTCGAATTCACATTGTTTGAAGTAGTGCACCCCCCGGCTAAAAGACCAGTAGGAGTAATGATAAAAGAAGGAAGTAAAAAAGTAGTTATTACAGGAGATACACAGCGAAATATTTCTTCCCGTAGCCTTGAACTTATAGAAAACCCCGATCTTCTCATTGCCGACGCAATAGTACCTCCAAGTGTGGAAGTGAAAAAGCACATGAATTCAGATGAAGCACTGGATTTGGCAAGATCAATTGGTGCCAAAAAAGTTGTTTTTACCCATATTAGCCACTATTTTGCACCACATGAGATTGCATCCAAAGAATTACCTTTGGGATTTGATGGGATGAAAATAGAAATATAGTCCAATGCCTCACAAATGCCTTTGTCCAAAAGACTATTTATCACTTTTCCCATTTTTCTCCAGCTTCAATCTGGTCTCTTAGTTTTCTTAATTTATGTCTGTTTTTTAAATAATCTGCAATCACTATCAAAGCAAAAGAAGATAATATGACTGTAGCAACGAGAAGATGGAAAGGTGCAGATTTTTTATAGAATTTAACTCCTATTATCTTTACAGTATCAGTAGGTGTTTGAATTTCTTCAGCAAAGATTGTTTCCAATACCTTTACTAAAGCACTTTTCTCTGCACCCATATTATACCAGACGAGATTCATCCTCCCTTTATTATCATAATATATCATATTTGGTTGAGGCCTTGCTCTTCCTATTAAGTAATGACCTGTAGTATAGCCTTCAGGGAGTATCATGCGAACAACTGATGGTGTATGAGCAATATGGATAAAATCCTGTCCTCTTGGCACGTTCATGGTATATGCCACATAACCCCGGATTGGTTCACTGAAATTTAGATATATATGTTTTTGTCCCTTTATCACTTTTTCAGATAATGTGTAGTTAATAGCTGATACATTTTGTTCTCTTGAATAGTTCTGGAATAGGCTTAGAGAAGATTCTGTATTAGCGGAATAGTCTCCAATAATCACTATATTTGATAATATATCTACATCCTTTTTTGTGGGATCTTCCAGGGGAATTATATCCAAAAAAGACTCATTATCAACTATATGTACAACTTTTACGCTGAAATTTGTAGACAAATAGAACGTGCTGGTTCTTGGAAAACTACCGTTAAACTGACTTTTATTGAGAAATGCATCAAACTCATAAACGGAGGGATCAGGAATATCGCTGGATGTTTCCAGTGGCACTAATTCGTCTATGCATCCTGATAACGAAACTATTACCATCAAGTAGACAATTAAAAGGATATATCTATTCATCGTATATCAAATATCATATAATTAATTCAATATATCGCTTTCAAGTATAATCAGATTATAAGCCTTTTCTTCATTAGATTCATTGATAGTATAAAAAAAATTACAGATGCTATTAAAATCCATAAAACATCGACAATAATAAATGGTTCCAATGAACCATAAGCAAGTGTTCTTATAACCCTTACAATATGGGTTAAGGGCAGGAACGCCAAAGCAAAATATTGTAGAGTTTCTGGGAGTACATCGAGGGGGAAGAATGTGCCGCTGAAAAGGAACATAGGAGTAATAAACAGCAGGGCTGGGTAGTTAAGAGCCATAATGTTTGGGGTTATTGCAGTAAAACACATGCCAATGCAGGCAAAGAGCAAACCCCCCAAAAAAGCAAATGGAATTATCAATATTGCATATTTGAAATCTATTAGACCAAATATTAAAATTACAGGTGTCATAACCAATGCATTTATAGTACTGCGAGTGGCTCCCCAAAACAATTCACCAGCAATTACATCATCTATAATAAGAGGTGTAGCTACAATAGCATCAAATGTTTTTTGGTAATACATTCTCACGTAAGAACCATAAGTACACTCAAAGAAAGAAGCATACATAATAGACACTGCTATGAGAGCAGGAGCTATAAATTGTGCATATGATACTCCATCAATGTTATCCACAAATGTCCCCAAGCCAAATCCCATTGCCAACAGGTATAGTATTGGTTCTAAGAAAGGCGGTAAAAAATTAAGTTTAACGTTCTTCATGAAAACATCTTTGTTCCTTAACCAGACCTTTAGGAGTCTTCTGTTTAGCTCAGGAATTTGTAAATATTGAATATAGGGCATGTTCAGTCCCTCAGTTTTCTGCCAGTGAGTTTAAGAAAAACATCTTCAAGAGTTGCTTTCCTTGTAGTCATTTTATCCAGAGAACATTCCATACTTAGCTGGTTGGTAATATGCACGGGGTCGTTTGTATATATGACGATTATATCCCCCATTACCTCATAGATTGAATCACTCTTTTGCAGACACTCTACAAGTTCAGGATAATTATCAACTTCCACCACACCTGTACCTATGTGATCCTTTATTATTTGGCTTGGTTCGCCTTCCACAATTATTTTTCCATAATCCATCACAACAAGCCTGTCGCATAACTTCTCTGCTTCATCCAGGTAATGCGTTGTAAGCACGATGGTAACACCTTTTTTTTTGAGAGCTCGTAATTTCTCCCATATGAGATGCCTAGCCTGTGGATCAAGACCTACTGTGGGTTCATCAAGTACTATTAGACGAGGATTGTTCAAGAGTGCTCTTGCTAGCACAAGACGACGTTTCATACCACCTGAAAGGTATTCTGTCGTTGAATTCTTTTTATCAATAAGCTGAACAAAATTGAGAAGCTCTTCTATACGTTTTTCTGCTTCTTCCATAGAAATATCAAAATACCTTGAATAGTTCCTGAGATTCTCATATACAGTGAAATCCGGGTCCAGATTATTCTCCTGTGGTACAACACCCATGTATTTTTTTATTTCACGTTGATGAGTGGATACATCCATACCAAAAACTTCAAGTTTACCAGATGTTTTAGGTGAAACACACTGGATCATTTTCATAGTTGTTGTCTTTCCTGCACCGTTTGGACCAAGAAAACCAAACATTTCTCCTTCTTTAACATAAAAACTAATATTGTCAACAGCTGTGAGGTTATTATATCTTTTGACAAGATTGTCTGCTTTGATTATAAGATTTATTGGTACCATCTTTTTATAAAGCAGTAAGAAAGGTTTTTATTCTTTTCGATGAGATAAGAATTTACGCAAACTTTATGATAGAAGCTTTCATCCTTTTAATGAGGTTATATGGAACAACTACAGGACATAATAAAGACCGCAAAAGATAAAAATTCCTTTAACACCCTTCTAAAAGCTGCAGAAATACTTGGGCTGACGGATAAATATAGCAGTCAGGGTCCTTTTACAGTGTTCGCTCCTGTGGAATCAGCTTTTGAGATGATACCTGATGAAGTTATAGAAGATGCCTTCAATGACATTCAATACTTGATGGAGATAATAAATTATCATATAGTTGAAGGCAAATACATGATGCAGGATCTTCAGAACATGGATTCCCTCAGGACCATAGGCGGTAAAGAACTGAGAATAAAACATAATGGCGGAATTGTGATTGATACTGCTACCATACTAGAGCCCGATATTGAATGTAGTAATGGTGTCATCCATGCTATAAGCGAGATCCTGGTTCCATGAAGCAGATCAACTGAATATTTTCTTCAAGTCCTCTGTACAAAGTTTCACGTCAAATTCTTTCAGTCGGAAGAACTTCTTTGCACGCATATCGTTCTCTTCAAGTCGCAGGTCGCTTTCAACAAAACCTGCTTTTTCAAGGCGTTTGAGATGGAGGTTCACCACCTGCCGGGAGAGATTCAGATCTTTTGCAAGCTCATAGATGTACCTCTCCTTTTCGGAAAGCATGTACAATAATTGTATTCTTACAGGATGGGCAAGAGCCTCACCAATATTCACTATTTGTTCAAGCGATTGTACCATCTGCAGACCATCCTCTAAGCCAGCCATTAGGCCCTATCACAATGCTAATTTCAGGATCAGATTTCGTTAAGCTTGTTCCTTATCTCTTCCACTGCTTTTTTAATCTCTTCAACGTCTTTTTCTACCTTCACAAGCCTCTCATTGCTAGCTGAACTTACAAAATTTGACTTGTTAAGCAACATGATCACAACTCCCACAATAAGGAGTATGATCAATATCTGGACTAAGAAACCAAAGATACCGCCATACATACTACCATAAAATCCCATCATACTGCCAGTTCACCCCCAAAAATGTGTCTTAACAGTTATTTTTCTTTCTTTACCAGATGGCTTTTTCAGATTTAAAGAATACTTCATATTGTTTAAAAATAGACGGGATCAGTATCTCCATATTCCCATCATTCCATAGCCTCTGCCCTTTCCCGGCTTGTACTGGCCAGCTGTTGCATACTGTGATGCTAAGAAATCAGGAATCACTTCACCTGTATATGCATCTATACGGCCTTGCTTGGCAATGCCATCCACAGTATAATAGACTATCCACCATCTGCACATCTGATAAATGTCATTTTTTGTTACTTCGGCTGAGATCTTCTCTTGGGCTATTGCAAGAGCATCATCTGCAGTCTTCACAGTGAATCCCTGACCTATATATGCAGTGCAGTAACCCGGACCATATCCTTTCCATTCTCCTCCCCAGTTGCAAAAGTTTCCTGCATAAACTGAAGCACGTTGGATAAGAGGGGGTTCGGCACTTGCCATAGTAGCTATAGTAGCTACTGCGATCAGCCCGGTGAGAAGTGCTACTATAAGTACTGTTATTGTTTTATTTCTCATCATATTCCTCCAGATATTATTTAAGACATATGTAGTGGTTATACTACATATATTGTATTTCTCTTATATATGGTTGTCGACCTTTTATTATCTCCTTCAAACAATTAATTGGAAAGACAGGATGAGAAAAATGAAGATAACTTTCTGGACATCAATCTGAACAATTCATAAAAACAGTGACTATAGGCATAAAATGATAGTCGATAGCAATCTGGAAATAATCATTTGAAAATATAGGTCATTAAAAAGTCTATGGGGCCGTGGAGATTTGAACTCCAGTCACTAGACCCCCAGTCTAGTAGGATGGTCCAGGCTACCCTACGGCCCCATATAAGATGAGCATACCCTAATGGACATTGTAGTATATTTCTTTTTCTGATGAGATTGATATAGCTGACTTCCAGATATTATATGCTTCTATAACCTCTGAACCTTCAACAAATACCATACCTTTTTTTTCTGCATATGCTTTAGCATCTTCTTTAGACAAGGCTCTGCCTGTCCTGTCATCCAGCATCTCACACACTACCATAGCTGGAGGCACACCGGCTATCTTTGCCAATGCAACCGAAAGTTCTGTCTGACCAAGTCTTTCATTTACCAATCCTTTTGCCGCTTTGAGAATTGCAACATGTCCAGGAGTACGGAATTCAGATCCAAATTTCACTTTTTTTCCTGCAAGTACTTGTTCTACAATATCACCTAGCTTTTTTATTGTAAAAGCTCTATCATTATCTGTAATTCCCGTGCGGGTGTCTCTGTGGTTTACCCAGATAGAAAATGAAGAACGTGAATCATATTGAAGGTCTCCACCTTTTTCTACAATATTTTCAAGGCTAATACTGTACTTCTGTGCAGAACGTACCACATCTGCCATAAACGGTAAGCCCAGTTCTTCACATGCCAGCGAGTCAATGGCCACACATATCAGCCCTCCTCCATCCTTTCTCATGATTTTTACATCTTCGGGCTTGACAGCTTGTGCAAGAATAGTAAGATCTGTTTCAGCTTCCCTGCCCTCGGCATCAAAAAGCAAGAACATTTTTCCCTGCCTTATGATATTTATAGCTTCAAGTATATTATCGCTATAACCTTGTCCACCTGTAGTACCCATCATTTTATCCCTCGAATTTGTTTGTTTTATTTACTATTATATTGACTTCATCCCCATCTCTCAGATGAAGTTTCTCACGCAAATTTACAGGAGCTATAATCTCCAACAGATTGGCTGGATAATGTGTTCTTTCAGGGATAATGACTGCACTTTTTATTCCATTTATTGTAATTAAATAACACTTTCCAGCACCGAAGGTACGCTCACCATCACTGAAACCCTGTATAACGATTGGTTCTATGCATTCCATTAACTGGCGTATTGCAACACTGGTATCATTAAGTTTTATATTCAGAGTTCCAGGAAAAGGTTTAAAGCCCAGTTTTTCAGAGAATTGTGACATATAGCCATGCTGTGAGATGTAATACTGTCCTTCACCAAGACCTGTTATTACATGACCTTGTAACTTTAAGTCTTTATCATCCCGGCAGAAAATACGCTGGTATTCTGCATATTGTTTGAGTAACAGGTCCACTCCTGTGGAAGTTAGCATGATTTTTTGCCCACCTGGAACAAGCTGTCTTTCGATGTATTTGTCTTCTTCAAGTTGTTTTAGCACTCTTGCCGCCGTTTTGGAACTCGTAGTTGTATACTGTGCAAACTCTGCAGAAGATATCTTTATAAACTTTTCAATGCCTCCAAGAAGAGCTAATTTTTTTAAAGGCTCTATGGCATACATAACAAAAGTTCCTTCTCCTTTTTGAGATGAAACTCATATTTGAGATGCTAAGTAAATAAAGTTTTTGATATAAGCTGTCCTGAATTTTGATATAACAAGTGACAACTCTTTTGCTGAAAATTATTTAATTTAGGTATAAAAAGAAAAGAAACAAATAACTCATTCTTCCACAATAGTGACTTTCTTCATCACATCTTTTACTTTTATTTTCTTGACGACATCCATGCCTTCGATGACCTGTCCAAAAACTGTATGGACACCATCAAGATGAGGTTGTGGAGAATGTGTAATAAAAAACTGACTACCACCTGTGTCTTTACCCGCGTGTGCCATAGATAAAGCTCCTGTTCCATGTTTGCGTGGATTTCCTTTGGTCTCACATTTTATAGTATAGCCTGGACCACCTGTTCCATCTCCCTTTGGACATCCTCCCTGAATAACGAAGTTAGGAATAACTCTGTGAAATGTCAGTCCATCGTAAAATCCTTGTTTAATAAGCTTTTCGAAGTTTGCTACTGTTTTTGGTGCATCCTTTTCGAACAGTTCCAGAATTATATTACCTTTTTCTGTCTCAATTATTGCTTTTTTCATTATTCCACCTTATTTCATGTGGTTAAAAGTGAGATTGATTTAAAAGGGTTTCTCTAAATCCAAGTTTGTATAAAGAGATTAATCAGCTCCAAATATTCCTTATTTTAATCAGACAGCACTTTGTTAAAAGAAACTCCCGAATAAATTCTTTCTTGCAAGCAATTTTGTAGTTCTGTAAGTGTCAAAAACTTATATGCTAAAAAGCTCAACAGAGATTATAGTCCTATACTCTTACTCTTCTGATATCAAATTTAACCTCTTCCTTTATATGGCTGTGTTTTGTTTCATATTCTTTTCTTGTAGAATATCATAGTTATGCAGAGAATGTGCAGGAACTGGCAAATTGAGGCGCTTTCTCTGTTCAGATTATTGTCTATGGAGTCCTTCACAAGCAGATTCCTCTCTATTCTATGTATTTTTTTATTTATATGAAAGTGAAATTTATAATAATTAAGGTCACCTCCTCCTCAAAAAGAGGTGTGAAGTTAATGAAAAAAGAACAGGGTTTTAAACTGAAGATCTAATAAGACAACCTTGGAACACCAACATTAGAATCCTGCTTAATATAGAAATGTTGAATCTTAAAAAATTCTGAATATTCCTTATAAAGTTAAAGTCATATTGTCAAATGTTACCTATATAACTGAATCGCATAATTTCTATTGATTACAAATTATCATACTTTTCACATTAATTTGGTAGAATAGTATTTATGCACATTCATATTATTAATTCATGAGAGGTTACCAACTTGAGCATAAAGGATCTTATTAACGTGTGGGTTGTAAAAACTGGATATTCCGGAAGGCAGGCACGTGAATGTCTAAAGAAAAATGTTATTTCATTTGACTTAGAATTGCATATACTCGATGAATTTGAAGAAGATATAAAATTATCAGCTAATCCTGTTGCTATGCAAGAACGGTACAGAATACTTGACCAAAAATATGACGATTTTACCAACAACCTGGTCATTGAACTTGAAAGCAATCTTGATGATTTTAGTTATTTTTCTGGTTCACCTCTGCGTGAAGAAAAAATTTCTAAATTGAAACAAATACTTGAAAACATGAATCAGGAATTATTTCATTTCCATGAGATAATGGATAAGTTTGATGAATTCGAAAGAGTAGAACACCTGAAAACAGTTATACAAAATAAACTCTGTTCAATCTCACAGTCCAAACTGGAATCTTGGTCAATTGATATGGCCAGATTTTCAATTAGTATTCTTATAGGTGATATTGTAGTTATGCCTCTGCCTGAAAAAGCTCTTATTGCTATTGGAAGAGTAATGGGCATGTATGAATACAATAAAAATGAAGCATATACTCGTCATTTTCACAAGGTAGATTGGTTGAACATGCAAGTCTTGTTTCCAGAACTTAAAGAAGAACTTAATCAACCTTCAGCAGTTTTTCATCTTACAGGTAATTGCAGAGAAAAAATACTTGGAATGCTTGTTTCCAAGCGACTCCGTCCAAGTGAATTAATATGAAACAATCCTCATAAGTTTCACTAAACTAAATTTTAAAAATTATATACAACAATCAGATTCCTAATTCATTCATAATTATTTATGATGTTCCAAATAACAGAATAAACAACACATTCTGTATATTCAAGGAATTATTAAGGAAGGTGTATTTCTTTACAGTAAAATCTTTTATGAATGTAATCTATACTGTTGTATACATGAATGCTATCTTTTGTTCATATATATACTAACGCTTTAAAAAAGATAAGGTAATTGTTTTGTACTATTAATAACAATGCTTAAGGTATATAGAGAGGATGAAGAACATGAATATATCAGATTTGCTTATTAAGAACAAAGCAGATTGCTTCATGATCGTAGGTAATTTTAATAATTCTGATTTTTACTATGTTACTAATTTCTTCGTCTCGGATAAATATACCTATATACAAACATCCGGCGCAAAGGAGATACTCGTTGTCTCAGAAATGGAAAAAGGTCGTGCTGAACTCGAGTCAAGGATTGCTGATATACGT
This sequence comes from Methanomethylovorans sp., assembly GCA_014361205.1. Lineage (GTDB taxonomy): Archaea > Halobacteriota > Methanosarcinia > Methanosarcinales > Methanosarcinaceae > Methanomethylovorans. The sequence continues at coordinate 15,550 of JACIVZ010000015.1, forward strand.
ACATTGCAGGATTATGGCTACTCAGAAAAACTAAAGGCAAGGGCAGATTCATATCAGGCATATGTAGATTGCATAGCTGAATTATTGCAAAAAGAAGGTATCAGAAAAATAGGTGTCCCTTGGGATTTCCCTTATCATGCAGCTCAAGCTCTGAAAGAGGAAGGCTTTACTGTTATTGATATGGAAAGTCCTTTTAAAAAATTGAGATCTGTCAAAAGTGAAGATGAAATAGATAAAATCCGATTTGTGCAGAAAGTATGTGAAAAAGCTATGAATGCAGCTATTAATCTAATTCATAAGTCTGAGATCGCTGATGGAAAACTTCTCTCTCGAGGCTTTGAACTTACTGCAGAGGATGTACGCAGAGAAATAGACTTTGTATTGTTGGATGCTGGTTGTGAGGCAGTGGGTACGATAGTTGCATGTGGCAAACGAGGTGCCAATCCTCACTGGGAGGGAGAAGGTCCGTTAAAGGCCAACGAACCTATAGTAATCGATATATTCCCTCGCAGCAAAAAGTATCGTTATTTTGCTGATATGAGCCGAACCATTCTGAAAGGTGAACCCCCTCAGCAGATTCAGAAAATGTATGATGCAGTTCTGACTGCTCAAAAAGAAGCAATAGAAATGGTAAAACCAGGTGTACTCTGCAGTGATATACACAATCGTGTATGTGATATACTTGAATCCCATGGGTTTAAAACATTAAGAGGAGGCTCTAAAACAGGTTTCATCCATTCTACAGGTCATGGTGTTGGTCTTGATATTCATGAAGCTCCAAACATAGGAAATCAGGCCATTCCTCTTGAAAAGGGTAATGTAATTACTATTGAGCCAGGTCTGTATTATCCGGATTATGGTGGTATTCGAATTGAAGATATGGTACTGGTAACAGAAAACGGATGTGAAATCCTCACAACACTTGAAAAGAGATTTGTAATATAAGTTATCAACGTCTCAAAAAGTAGGTGTTTTATGATAGAAAACATGAAGGAAGATATTTTGGAGAAATATCTCAGGGCAGGTGAGATACTTTCTAAAGTAAGAGGCGAAGCAAAAGATAAAATCAAAATCGGTGTAAGTCTTCTTGAAATTGCCGAATTTGTAGAAAAGCGATCTATTGAGCTTGGGGCAGATGGTTCTGCTTTTCCCTGCAACATTTCACGTAACGATGAAGCAGCTCATGCAACGCCAAAGGCAGCTGATGAAACTGTTTTTGGAGAGGATATAGTAAAGCTGGATATTGGAGTTCATGTGGATGGATATATTGCTGATTCTGCTATTACAGTAGATCTTACAGGAAAACACAGAGATCTGGTAAAAGCTTCTGAAGATGCTCTTTATGCTGCTATCGATTCAGTAAAAAGCGGTGTAACCACTGCAGAGCTGGGGGCAGTGATTGAAGATACCATTATAGGTCATGGATTCAAACCAATAATTAATCTCACGGGTCATGGAGTAGCAAGATATATTGCTCACACCCATCCTAGCATACCTAATCGTCGTATTGATCATGGTTACACGCTTCAGACTGGAGAGGTAATAGCTATCGAACCATTTGCTACAGATGGTATAGGAAAAATAGCAGATGGTTCATGGTCAGAAATATTCAGTGTTATAGGGAAAAAACCTGTGCGTCTACCAGCAGCCCGTGAGCTTTTGAAAGAAATAGAGCCTTATCGTATGTTGCCATTTGCCAAAAGATGGTTAAAAACTGAAAAACTCGATTTTGCCCTTATGCAGCTTGCTAAAGCAGGAATTATTACGTCATATCCGGTGCTTAAGGAAGTTTCAGGTGGTCTTGTGTCACAAGCAGAGCATACTCTGGTAGTTACAGAGGATGGTTGCAAAGTAACTACTCTTTAATGAGGGATAGATTGAGGAGTTCAATTTTAGCATTTTTAGCATTATTTTTGTTCATGGTATTCCCAGCAGATGCAACATTTACATGGGAGAACAATATCACTATAACTCATGATAAAGTTCAATGGGTATATACAGAAAAGTATACCGAAGACAATGCTATTATCTACAAACAGTACATCGATGTATCTCTTGGAAATGGAGACGGATTCATAAATGCATGGGAAATACTTAAAGCTGATGTGAAAACAAGGTCTACTTTGCAGAGTTCTATTCTTAAGCAGATGGATGTAATTGTAAATAGTTCAAACGGTTCTTTACAACCTGTTGTTCTGGTAAATGTAACCTCTTCAATGTCACCTGAATTGCTGGGTCCTGTAATGCAGATGGAAATGATTAAGAATATCTATACTGCAAATTACCATATGGAGAATCCCCTGGGATCAGATACAGGCAGCATAAGTCTGATCGGTGAAGGAAGCACGCCTTTGATCATCAATATGTATATAAGAGGAATATCTGTTGATTCTACGGTAGGAATTGATAATGTCTCAGTCACTAGCAGTGAGGAGATGGTGAAAATATATGGGAATTTTGATTATACTGGCAAAGCAACAGTTTTTTTCCATTTTGATAAAAGCACAGATTATATAAATACTGTTAATGAACTCTCAGAAATGAACGTTACATCTGAGGTATCTATATTGAATGAAGAGAGCAATCAAAAGTTTTCACTTGCAGATAGAATAATATTCTTTTTGGATCTGCATAAATGCAAAATTACTTAAACTACATGTAGTCTGTTTTACTGATGAGGTAAAATGATAATTGAACAAATAAAATTAAAGAAAGGTACTGCAATAGGTTTGCACTTTGAACTGCAGAATGCACCTCTGCTTATAATAAAAGCTGATAAGGGTTTTGTAATGTGTGGTTATCTTGATATGAATACAGCTGAAAAATTAGGTGATGTGGCAGTCAGAGTTTCAGGTGTAAGCACCTTTGAAGATGTGCTATGTGCTGAAGTTAAGAGTATAAGTTCAAGAGCTCAGGACCTTGGTATTATTGTAGGAATGAAGGCTATGGATGCTTTAGAGTTAATGTTTTGAAAAGAATACATTTAAATTCAATTTTTTAAATGTCCAAAGTAATGGACAAAATATATATTATTAAATACTTTTGACACATTACTAATATAAAATTATGAGGATCAGGGAGATACAAACTTTGAGTTCAGAAAATGGTTTTTTAAAAACTTATGCTCCAATATTTGCCATGGCGGGTATAATCTTAGCTGTTCAGTTGGTAGCGTTGCTGCTTGCGCAACCAATGAATGCTAAAGGTATGCAGGCATTTGAAGATCCCGACTCTACAGTTAATAGCTTATTTTATATAATGATCATACTTATCTTTACTTTTTTCTTACTCATAGCATTGAAAAAAAACATGCAGAAATTTATCAAACTTGTAATTTTACTAGCTGTGGCATCAACAGTTTATTATGTGTCCACAGCTTTAATGCTATTGATAACGGATTCTGGCATATTGATATATGTTATTTCTTTATCCCTGACAATAGTTCTGACAGTTCTGTTGTATAAGTTTCCAGAGTGGTATGTTATAAACACTATTGGTTTGATAATAGGAGCAGGGGCAAGTGCAATATTTGGTATATCCCTGTCTATAATTCCAGTGATAGTTTTGCTTCTTTTGCTTGCTGTTTATGATGCAATTTCTGTATATAAAACAAAGCATATGATAGACCTTGCAGAAGGTGTTATGGATTTGAGGTTACCTATTCTTTTCATTATTCCAAAGAAATTAAACTATTCCTTTCTTAAGGACAATTTCAAGAAAGAGGAAGGTGAAGAAAGGGATGCTTTTTTCATGGGCTTAGGTGATGCCGTAATGCCCACAATATTAGTGGTATCTTCTAATATTTTTCTTGCAAAGTATTCACCTTTGCAATATATGGGTATTTCATATCCTACTATAGGTGCCATGATTGGTACATTTACAGGATATGCTATACTGATGATATTCGTAATGAAAGGAAAACCTCAGGCAGGGCTGCCTTTCCTTAATGCAGGTGCAATACTTGGTTATGTGACAGGGGTCTTGATATCAGGTGTCCCCTTTTATTAAACATATATTTGTTAACTTTTTCCCGGCAGTTCAGAATTAAAATTACATAGTATGCAAGAAGGATCCTTTTCATTCCCGGTGGCTCTAAATTCAGAGTCTATTGCCCGTGTACCTTCTGCAAGTATAGAGGCATTCGCTACATTACTACTAATTAGGATTGTATCAAATATTTCTTCTTTAGTAACACCAAGTTTTTTTGCGGCTCTTATATGGGTTTTCAGACAATGAGTGCATTTAAGAGCAGAAGCTACAGCAATACTGATAAGTTCTACTGTCTTTGGATCCATCCGCTTGAATTCACGCATTACACTGTTTGTGTAGATCATTCTAGCAATAAAAAGTTCAGGCATATCTTTGATGAAGTTCACTATATAAGGAATATCACCATATTGCCTCTTTATATCCTCCAAAAGTTTCTCGACAACTTGTTCCGGTTCTTTGTCAAGTAATTCTTTAATCTCTTTGATCTCCACGTTTCACCCTCAACTATCAAATTTCTATACCTGTCTCTGATTTTCTTTTAACTTTCACAAGAATATAGTCTTTCATCTTTGAAGGCTTAATATCTGCAACATCCACAAGGTGTATATTGTCTTGCAGTTCCAAATTTTCAATTTTCTTATGAAACTCGACATAAGGAAGTTTAATACGCAAGCCATCTAACTGCAGTGTGAGTGGAGCTGGAGTATATACGCTCTCTATTTCAGGTATCTGTTCCTGAACTTCTTTCATTATCCTTGCAGGCAGGACAGCAAGCGGATCCCTTGCAATATCCTCTCGTATTTTCTCAACTACTTGTTCCACTTTCTGGCTCATAACATCCAAACTTCCAATTTCATCGCTGTGTCGCAATCTATGAGATACCCTGCCTATGTTTCCGATGTACATATCAGCTCCAGGTACATCCTCCGTCTTAAGGTCAGGACCGCCTGTGACAATAATAGGTATCTTTATGCCTTCAAAGAGTTTTGGTTTCTTATTAATAATACAATCTCTAAAAGTCCCAAAAGAAAAGAGAGCAATGTCATGCTCATTTATTAGCTTCCTTTCATAGTCAGCAGAAAGTGCAACTTTTCGTCCCATTCCCCTTGCCAGTCCTATCATTGTGGTATTTGCTCCTCCTCTTCTTAGAAATTCAGCTACATCACAAGCAGAATGAGGCAGATGATGTGATGCCAGGGTGGGAGATACAACAGCTATATCAGTTCCCGTCAGAGGCGCTCTTGACAATTTTCCCAGTAAATCTTTTGCTAGCTGTTCAACAAGATTTACATCGTCTCTGGGTATCAGCATGATGAGTGTAACCTCTGTGGCAGCCGGTGTTTTCTGGATAAGATATCCTCCCAGATCTTCCAGTAATTCCAGAATAAGAGTGTGTCTGTGTATACCCCCTTCATATATGTATGGTTCAAGCACTGCTGCCAAGAGCTTCCTCTCCCTTCAGTTGGTTTAGCATTTGGTGTCCTTGTTGCACCCATTCGTCTTTCATTGGGTCTTCAGATGCCACAAATACAAATTCATTACCATTAAGCGAATGATAGCGTACTCTAAATCCTTCAGGTGTTCCTCTAATGGCCATTTCCACCAGCCTGGAAAGAAGTGTTCTTTTTGGATCAAATATAACCATATCTCTTATAACTTCAATATCTTTATCTATATGATCAACAGTCACATTAATGGTTTTTCTGTCCTGTTGTATTACCTTACCACGGCCATATTTCACCCAAAGTTTTTCTAATAGGTCGGGAAGGTATTTTTCATCCCGCAGAACTATCTGTATCTCATTTCTAGTCACAGCTCCTACATCAACATCTGCAAAGTCAGATGTTTTTATAAGTTGTGAACTTCCCCGAAGAATCATTGCCATCTGGAACAGTGATTCTTCAGGTGTTATGATAACATAAATCCGCCCAATGGAATTGGCAAGTGCAAGCTCTGAGATTATATCTGAGAGGATGGATTTGTAGGCTTCAGCTTCTTCAGGTATTTTTGTCTCAACCTTGAAGACCTCTAAAGGCTCCATAATTTTTATTCCTCCACAAACCCCGATGCCAATAATGCACTCCCAACAGCACCTATAAGGTGAGAGTTTGGTGGAACAAGCACATCTATTTTAAGTAGCCTGCTCAAGGCTTTTGGGACTCCTTCTATCAGGGATGAACCACCCACAAGAATAAGTGGTTCCTTTACATCCACTTCCTGCAATTGTTGCTCAAAAATTTGTTCAACGACACTATGACAGGCTGCAGCAGCCACATCCTCGGGTCTTGATCCCTTTGCCAGTGAGTTTACAAGTGATTGAATACCAAAAACTATACAGTAACTATTCATCTCAACATTTTCCTGCATACCTTTCACAGCTAGTGCCCCAAGTTCTGTAATATCAACACCAAGTCTCTTTGCTGTCATATCCAAAAATCTTCCAGAGGCACCTGCGCAGATACCCCCCATAGTGAACATGCCTGGAATACCATCTGTTACTGATATGGCTTTATTGTCCATTCCTCCAATATCAATCACTGTAGCAGGACCTTTTTGTCTATCTGCAAGATATACTGCACCTTTTGAATTGACGGTAATTTCTTCCTGTATCAATTGTGCCTTAAAATGTTCTCCAACAAGAAACCTTCCATATCCAGTAGTTCCTATAGCCTGAATCTCTTCGGCTTTTACTCCAGCTTCTTCCAGTGCATGGTTGAATGCTTCTGTGGCACTATCTATGACCTTTATAGTAGGTACCCATCCCTGTCCAATTATTTTATCATCTTTCATGATCACAGCTTTTGTGGTTGTTGAACCGGAGTCTATGCCAGCAGTAAGGCCGCTCTGCCGCTCACGAGCAAGCAGATGTTTCCTTCTTGCAATAGTAGTAAGTGCTTCCATTCTTGTCATAAGAGTGGCTGCAGTTGTCCTTTCTGTGAAAGAATAACTAATAACGGGAATATTTGAATGCCTGTTTATATATCTTCTAACTTCATTTCTTACTATAGCGGCTTCAGCACACCTGAAACAAGAAGTTATAAACACTCCATCAACATCAGTTATTCCTTCTACCACTGCCCTCGCTCTTGCCATCATCAGACGTAAATCAGGGCTTGCAGCTTCAATTCCAAAATCCCTACCAATGGTATCAAGAGAAGCTATGTCTATTTCAGGAAAAATTAGTTTTGCATTCACGCTGGCAGTTACTTTTTCCAATTCTCCCTGTACTCCTGCGTATTCAGAACCACATGATACCAGTGCCACTTTTACCTGCTTCTCCGTACTCATTGTTTCTCCTCCAATGGAAGTGATTTAAGGAAGTTGGCAATCTTGTATACAAAATCCATGCCTTCTTCTTCACTTCTGGGATAATCCACTTCCAGAATTGGAATGTCTCTCTGACGTATCAGATATTTTGTGAGTTCATTTGTTCTTGCACATCCCATACACCCAAAAGCCATAGACGCATCATTCACTATAATAGCAGCTTCTGCTTCATCTATCATCGGGCCGACTATAGCCATTCTTCCTCTTACGCCAGCAGGAACTTCAACTGCTGCATACTTGAGTCCCATTTTTGGTTCTTCAGATGTTATATTGAGAGGAGGAGAATCCACACCAACAGTATTAATTTTTTCTTTTATCTTTTCCATCATTGCAAGAGGTTTGTGACCGAAACGTTCCACAAGATCAGAAAGTATCAGGCTGTTAATTGGATAGATGATAACTTTTACCATTGTATTGCCTCATAAATTAGATTCTATGATGTCTTTAAGCTTACTCACATCAATTTTTTCTTTATGGTGTATTTCAGCAGGTGGAATGTGCCGATCGTAGGCATCCAGTGCTTTTCCAATTATAGGTAACATCTGCACTTCCTCCCGAAGGTAATGGAAACCAGGTCTGGGACCTCCACCTCTCACAGCCCGACATCTCCTTTCATCCCCCGGAGAAAATCCGCGCTCTTTTACAAAAATATGGTTCTTGTCCATAGCCCTTATTTCCTCTACTACTCTATTTACAGAAGCCCTTGGACCAGTAACCATTGTTCCAAAACAGGTTTCTTTAATTGTTATACTGTTTTCGGACTCATATACTTTCATCGCTGCGTCTATGGGCAAAACGCTGTCAGAACTTATAACCACTATTTTAGTGATAATATCTTCCTCATTGTTCATGGATCCCCTTCCTCCCGCTCCTGCTTAGTTTCAATTACATAGATCTTATCCCCTTCCTTGAAATGCTGAAGCTTTTCTATATCAAGTATACGTCCAATGATATTTGTGGATATGAATTTCTCTCCAGTGGGACCGAACATATCATCATCCTTTGTTTTGACACCTATCATTCCCATACGTTTAGCAGCTTGATTAGTAATTCCTATCTCACCGGATAGAACTTTTTCTTTGGGAGTATTTTCCGGGAGTATCTCTTTATATCTTTCAGCAGGTTTTTCAGCTTTGAAAATATAGGTATTCTCATACTTCATTATCAGAGGCAGAATTCCTACAGGTCTGAACTGAAGTCCAATTGCATGCCTGAAAAAGTCAATAGTCTTGGGTGCTGCTTCATCATATAATTCTATACTTATTATCCTTGAGTCTCTAACACCTGTAGCTTTTACACTACCTTCTTTCAGGATATCAATAGTAGTGTCAGGTTCCTGAGAGACTATCAGTGCTTCATCATCGGTGTCGCCTTGACGAATAAGTTTAACTCCATAGGAAGCCATTTCCTTTTCAGCCTGTAAAAACCTCTTGCCATGCAACATTATCTGTGAGGGAGTAGTGTACACTAAAAGCTGATGACCAATTTCTGCCATTTGTACAAGTTCCATACCCTCTTCCACATGCCCGATAACTGAATGCATAATGCTGGCTGTCCTGTCATCGGTTGCAATAAAAGCTTTTCCTGCACCATATCCTACTGTACGCAGAAATACAGATCCTCTTGAACGTGGTTCGTAATTTTCATAAGTTGGAAGTTCTCCCACAAGTCTATGATCAGCTGTGAAAGAACTTGAAACCATGTCCACCTTGAAACTTCCGTTCCTTATTAGTGCAAAAAAATGTTCAGCTCCCAAAGGAGATTCTGGAGAGATCACAACTCTAAGATATGTGAATACTTTGTCCCCATCTTCTAGAGGAGTTGTAAGATCAGTTGTCAGCAAGTGTTCACCAGTTTGTTTCCATGATATTACAGGTTTAATCTCAATTATAGTATCTTCTTTTTTCAGTTTATCAAGAACTCTTTTTCCACTAACTACCCTTCCGAAAGCACCTTCTTGTGGAGCACCATATTCAGCAGAATGCTTATTTTTGATTATTATTATGTGGGTGTTTGAGGGATCTCCCCCGCCGGCAGCAAAAAGTATTTCATATGCATCATATGTGCCAGTTTCTCTTGTAGCAACCATGTCACTTACAAAAGGACCAAACGCTACGGCATCTCTGCTTATCCATCTCAAAGGTATGTTTTTATATTCTTTGGATAGTTCAATCCATCTTTTCTTTGAAAATGAATCTTTTGCGAAGAGCTCTATAACGAGTTCTCCAGCAGTTGTCTTAATCTGGTATTCTCTTACATTTTCTTCTTGTTCGATTTCTGATTTTTTCAATATCCCGATTGAATTACCTTTTTTGTAAGGTGCATCAGCTGCCAGGATGGCATCATTAAGAGTAGCTCCTTTAGGCAACTCTATTTTGATTCCATTGATTTCTATTTTAATGATGCCATCCACATCTAACACCTCATGTTTTGAATATTCATTAAGTTTCTTCGGCTTCAGTTCTTTCTGCTTCAGTAAGTTGGGAAAGCACTTTCTTTGGATCCCCTATATCCACAATCTTCCCATTTCTCATAAGGGCTATTCTGTCACAAATTTCTTCCAAGAAATCCATATCATGGGATACGATTATAAATGTATTCCCAAGCTCTTCCCGGGCTTTGAGAATTGATCTGGTGACATCTTTTTTCGTAATAGGGTCCATGGTACCCGTTGGTTCATCCATCACTATTATGTTTGGTTCTTTCATTAAAATCTGGGCCAGCGCTACTCTATGCCTTTCACCTTCACTGAGTTCATCAGGCATCTTAGATAAAATAGATTTTGCTTTTTCTTCTGTAAATCCAGTAGTTTTCAATGTAATGACGGCTTTTCTGACAGCAAGTTCATATGGCAAATCAATACCAATTGACTCTGTTAAATTATCTATGACTGTGCGATGGGTGTAAAGACTATATTCCTGGTGAAGTATACCCATGTATTGAAGTGCTCGGCCCCTGCATTCAGGTCCGGGTTTTTTCATATCAATCCATTCATCACCCACTCTTACGAGAACTTCGCCGCTAGTAGGCTGCACAATTCCCATAAGTATCTCTGAAGTTGTGGTTTTTCCGGCACCGCTAACTCCGGCAAGACCAAAGATTTCGCTGTCTCTCACTTCAAAGGAGATATCATTTACTGCATTAACAACTCCTCTTGTAACCGAAACATATTTTTTTCTCAGATTTTTTACCTTTATAATAGGATCACCTATGGCAATATCTTCCTTCTTCTCAATAGTACAGGTCATTCCTGTAAATTTCTTTGCCATTTCAGAGGGTTCACCCTCATCAATTATAACACCGTCCTCAAGAATAATTGCTCTATCTGCAAGGTCTTCCACCACCTCAGACCAATGAGATGTTATAACCATCGTCATACTATAATCTTTCACTGCTCTTTCAATAACATCATGAACTATCTTTGCTGTTTTAGGATCAAGTGTTCCCGTGGGTTCGTCGGCAAGGAGTAACATAGGATTTTTTACAAGCTGGCGAGCCAGTACAACTCTTTGTTTTTCTCCACCACTCAGGTCGCGGGCAACGTGCATGATTCTATGTGAAAGTTGTACTTTTTCAAGCAACTCCATAGCTTTTGAAGTTACGTCTTCATCGTGGTAACCAATCTCAGTAAGAGAATTAACTACATTAGTGATGACTCTTTCATCACCATACAATGCAAATGTCCTCTGCAGCATTATAGCTATCCTTTTTGTAATCTCTCGTCTCATATGGTCATGAAGAGGCATTTCAACGAAATCTGCATCAAAAGGTAGTAATTTTTCTCCGGAACACATTGGGCATTCGGTTCCTATTTTACTTGGTGGTTCTATTCGACCACATTTTTCACATTTTGCCAGGTGATATATTACCTGCCCACTGATACTTTCATATTCTTCTACACCACGAAGTACATGCATGAGTACAGTTTTACCTGCTCCGCTTCGTCCTAATATCCCGATAACTTCTCCTTCGTTAATGGTAAGGTTTATATCTTTCAGAACTTTAACACCGTCAAAATCCAAATTAAGATTTTTGACCTCGATGAACACTGCCATTATAGTTCCTCCATTATGTGCCGACTGGAGTTATGTGAGTTATGATTAATAGCTCAAATTACTTAATGGTATTGTACGGTATGTACAAAACTAGTAATAACTCCTGTCGATATTTATAAGCTCTTTTTAAACTATCTTTTTGTATAGTGACATCATCTGCATTATGTAAAATTATACATAAACGTAACGCATATTGTTTTCACCGTTAACAATAAAAATCTGTTATTTCCATTTTATATATTAGTATCTATTTAATGAAGCTACAGTGGAATCCACAATGTCTATAACATCTATGATATTATTTATTATAATATCGGCACTTTTCATTAACACTTGTGGTCTTTTACTTCTTTGTTGGACAGTAACTATTGCAATATCAGCAACTTTTAAGGCAAGAATATCGTTTATGCCATCCCCTACCATCAGTACACGATCATAATCTTTTTTCAGACTCTCCACTATATTTGCTTTGTCATAAGAAGTGGCTACACCAAACACATTCTTTAGGGGTATTCTCAATTTATTAGCTACTTGGATAAGGGAATGCATTGTGTCTCCAGAAGCTATATATACGTCTATTTCCCTTTGATGCAATAACTCAATAGTTTTGTATGCATTTGGGAATAATTCTCCTGCTGTAGTTACTACATATGGAACCAACTTCGATTCTCTATCCACTATCAGACCTGTTGCAAGATAGTGTCTTTGATGATAAATTTGTTTTATTCTATACAGGACTTCTAATATATCGCCAACCAGTATTTTATCCTCTTTATTAATTATGTCTATTACTTCCTGCATATCTATTGATCCATTAGAACAAATGATATCAATTTTCAATTGATTTTGTGCAATGAACTTTTTCAGTTCTGTATCAGGATTGGTCATTTCAATCTTAACGGGTTCAGTATGTATTGCCACAAGGGCTCTTTCAGGTCTTTCTGCTACTAGCATGGTACTTTCAATACCTTCCAGTAAATTACCTGTTGAAATTTCTTTTGCCAAACGGTACATATGAAGCAGTGTTCCTGCACAATCGAAAACCACTGCTATTTTATTATGCATAGGGTATGTAATCTCCGCAATTATTTTTATAGTCCTGTAGTTTTATTCTAGCTATATTCATAGGTCAATTAACTATTTGTATCGTTAAATCTATGTCCATATGGTGTCTAATGTCCAAAAAATATCACATTTTCATCTATTTTTTTATTCTTATTTTCTTTTTTTCATTGATCCATGAAATATATTCAACAAAAAGTAATGTTAATTCTGTCCTTAATCCAATGCCATGGGATCATTCTCCTATTACTGTTTATA
>JACIVZ010000150.1 GCA_014361205.1 Methanomethylovorans sp.
TGATCAATAGTTAATTTCTTGATCATGTTCCTCTTGAATTCAAACGTATGTTATTTAAGAGGTATTCAAAAGCATTAAGAGATAAAAAAAGTATAAAGCGGAATTATGAAATAGACTTTTTCAAGAAAGATAATTCTGTTTTTCCTGCAGAAATAAGTCTTTCTTTCATATATTATGAAAATATCCCTGCTGTAATGGTTACTATAAGGGATATAACTGAACGTAAAAGAGCAGAAACAGAAATCAAGAACTCTGAAAAAAAGTATTCGACACTTGTAGAAAAGAGTAATGATGCTATTATAATTATACAGGATGATCTTGTTACATTTGCAAACAAAAAGTTTTTTGAAATCACGGGGTATACCAGAACAGAAGCCATAGGTAAACCCTTTGCAAGCTTTGTTCCCATAGAATACCGTCGCATAGTCATTGATAAGTTGAAGAAAAAATTAGAGGAAAAAAACGAAATAAAATATAAATATGAAATTGAACTGCTTTCAAAAAATCGCATAAAAATCCCTGTGGAAATCAACTCTTCAAGAATAGAACATGAAGAAAAGCCAGCTTATATGGCTATAATTAGAGACATAACTGAACAAAAAACAAGAGAAAAAGAACTTCTTAAGCTTATTGAAGTGCAGAAAGTATTTGAAAATGTTATAGAGAGCAGTCCTGCAATTGTTTTCTTCTGGAAACCCGATGAAAACAGGTCTGTTGAATTTGTATCTGAAAACATTTCCCGATTTGGATATACTTCAAAAGAATTTATGTCGGGTAAATTATCTTACCATGATATAATACATCCCTATGATCTTAAAAAAATGGAGCAAATTATTTTAAGATGCATTGAGGAAGGAAAAAACAATATTTCCTTTGAGTACCGTCTTCTGACAAAATCAGGAGAAGTACGATGGATAGATGAAAGATCTGTTATCAAAAGAGATGGTGGGGAAAGGATAGAGTATATACATGGAATAATAGTTGATGTAACAGAACGTAAGAATGTTAACAATTTTATGCGAATCGGTTCAGAACTTGGCGTGCAGTTTACTCCAACAGCAGATGTAAAAGAACTTTTCCAGCAATTGCTTGAGTTTGTTACACAGATTAATGGAATTGATTGCGGGGCATTATACCTGGTAGATGAATCAACTGGAGATCTTAATTTAGTAGCTTATAATGGTTTATCGTTTAAATTTGTGGAGAATATAAGACAATATTCTGCAAATTCCTTAAATGCCAGAATTCTGAAAACCGAATATCCTATATATAAACTATATTCTGAAATAAATTCAATGACTCATGGAAAAGACCTCAGTTTTGAGGGCCTTGAAGCTACTGCTATATTACCGCTCAAATGTGAAGGTATTATTGTAGCAGTATTCATGCTTGCTTCTCATACAGAATATGCTATTGAACAACATGTGAGAAATACACTTGAAAGTATTGCTTTGCAAGTAGGTCCATCTATAGGGCGTATGAGAGAACAGATACATGCCCAACAGAACTTGAATAACTTACAGGATATGTTTGATAGTTTAGAAGATTTCTTATTTGTAATTGATACAGACGGTTGTATATTATATACTAACCATTTTCTTTGCAAAAATCTGGGATATTCTCATGAGGAACTTATTGGATTGAACGTGCTCAACTTGCATCCTCAAAACAGGGCTATTGAAGCTGCTAGTTTACTTGCTGAAATATTGAAAGGGAATACCTCTTTGCTAAATATACCTTTTCAATCCTTTAATGGTAAACTTATACCTGTAGAGATTAAAGTTAGCAGGGGGAGTTGGAACGGATGTCCGGCTCTCATTTGTCTTGGCAGAGAGAAAGAAAACAATCTCCAGTAGTATTTTATCAGAAGGAAAGAATATGATAAAAGTAAATCCATCTGACATTCTTGTACGTTACAATGTAAAGATTGAAAAAGAGCTAAGCCCTGAAGAAATAGCGAAGGAATTATATCCTCAAGACATTCTGATAAGACCAATAGTTGAGGCAGTTTTTGAAGGTGATGAAGATAATGTTATAGATGCTTTGGATAAAGCTATCAATGCAGGAAGAGATCCATTGTCTCTTATTGATGATGCTCTTATGGCTGGGATGAGTATTGTCTCTAAGCTATATGAAGAAGGTATACTTTTTCTTCCAGACGTTGTTATATCAGCACATGCAATGACCGATGGGATAGAACATTGCAAGCAGATGGCAGATGTATTTCCTGAGTTTAAAGGAAAAGTTGTCTCTTTTGTTGTAGAAGGAGATATTCATGATATTGGGAAAAAAATAGTTACTATTCTTCTGCGTGCAAATGGTTATGATGTAATAGATTTAGGCAGCGATGTTCTGGCAACTGAAGTGATAAATGCAGTTAAGAAAGAATCTCCGGTCATGCTTTCAGGTACTGCCCTTATGACTACTACAATGTACTCTTTCAAAGAAATCAATAATATGTTGCTGGAGAACAATATTCATATACCTTTTGTCTGTGGTGGAGGCGCTGTAAAACAGGACTTTGTAGACAGCTATGAACTTGGAATATATTGTGAAGATGCCGCAGATGCCCCAAAAATAGCAGATGAAATTCTCAAAGGTGCAAGTATAAAAGATTTAAGAGAAAAATTTCATAGGCATTAATATTAATCTTGAAACTATCATATCTATATTATTC
>JACIVZ010000151.1 GCA_014361205.1 Methanomethylovorans sp.
AAAATAACTATGAAGAACCATGAAAAAATACTGCTCAAAAAAGGTGAGGATATTGACATTATGGGAAAGCTCAAGTTAAGAATAGCTGATAGTAATACATTAAGATTTGCACCTTTTATAGAAAGATGTGAAGCTGGAAAATATATTTTGAGGGGTACAGTAGCAGAAAAAGAATTCAAATGGACTCCAATGAATTTTGAAGGATTCTATTACAATATTGATGATGGAATCGGTACAGAATCACTTATTGTAGAAAAAATAGAAGACAGAATTATTGAGAAACATAAACTGGAATACAAAAGTCAGCCTCAAAAAGTAAAATTTGAACATGAAGAATGGGGAGAACTTGAAGTAATGGGATTTCTTGCTGAAAAATATTTTGTGGGTTATCCATGTAGTAAGTTCTCAGATGAAATTAGTCTCATTTCCAGGGGTGAGGTTGCTAAAGTACTCATAGACAACGAAGAGAAAAAAACAGTATTTTCCGGATCTTCTTTGTTGCTCGAAGAAGGTTACGAATTAAAAATTAAAGAAATTGATCAGCAAGGAAGTAGTGTATTCCTTGAACTGTACAAAAATGGTATTTTGGTTGACATTGATACCGTTTCTTCAAACAACGATTATGTTTACAAATCAGATATTGGTTCTGTTAAAACCATACCTATTATAATTGTACATATTGATAAAATTTTTAAAGGAACTGAAATTAATGCTGTTATCGTTGAGGGTATTTTTCAGGTATCTCAAGAGTACTTGCCAATAGAAATAGGAATGAAATATGGACTTATGGAAGTAACTGATATCTCTGCTGATGGAATAACTATGAAGAACATTGATAAGATATCTCTTGCCAGAGATAAAGTAATAGACATAATGGGAAATATACAATTCCGTGTAGCAGATTCATGTAACCTGAGATATTACCCCTTCATCGAAAGAAATACGTCCCCTCTTGAATCCCTAAGCATAAGCGTTCCTGGAACAATCATAGAGGGTGAATCTGTCAAAATCACAGTGTCTTCAAGAGGAGGAGTTATCGCAGATGCTGTTGTAAGCATTGATGGAAATGATATAGGTCTAACTTCACAGGAGGGTACTCTTAAATACCTTGCACATGCTGCTGGAAAGTTTAATGTAGTTGCTTCAAAAGATGGATTTGTTTCTGCATCAAAAGAGATAGAAGTCATTTCAAGAAATGATGAAACTCCTAAAATAACCATAGAACTTTCTAATGATGAAATCTACGAAGGAGATATTATAACAATTTCGACTGTAAAAGCTCTAAGTGGTGAAGCAGTTGCTGGAGTTGAACTGTTTTATGATGGCAAGCTCATTGGTAATACCTCTGAGCAAGGAAAATTAGAATATGTAGTAAAAGATCCTGGATTTCATAAAATTAAAACCATACCCAATGGTTTCCTTCCAGCTGAATACAATGTGGAAGTCATTGCACGTGAACCTAAATATGTATTCTCTGGACTAAGAACTATACCTATGTATCCTAGAGTAAAAGAAAATATGAGTTTTTTAGTGGAAGTCACTAACATCGGAACTGCAGCAGGAGAAAAACAGGTAGACCTGTATATCAATAGTTCTTTAATTGACAGTAAAAAAATTATTCTAAATATAGATGAAAGTGCTCTCCTGAATTTTACTTATGTGCCTGATAAAGCAGGAAGATACACTGCACTGGTGGAAACCGAATCCCTTGATTTTGAGGTAGAAAAAAAGAGTATTATCACCTCTGCAGGAATTCAGCTTGCAGGCATCTTAATTGTACTTGGAGCAGGATATCCTATGATGAAGAAGATAGGAAAGAACGGCAGCAGACATCAGAAAAAAGGACTTTGAAAACTTCAATCCAGTTTTATTTGTCTTTATATTCTTTTTTCCCTATTTTTGCATGACCAATAGATTAAATTTATAAAAAGGATATCATTTGTATATGTGCCAAAACATATCTTTTTCTAACGATGAGCTTGACTTTACATACCCTTTACCTTATTCTATCAAACATTACCCTTCATGTTACATATATGTATATAATGGAAAAGTAGTTGTCAATTCAGTTGATCTTTCAGTTCCTCCAAAGATTCTTCATGAATGTGTTGATGATACAGGAGAAAGAAAAGTTTTACAATATGTGGGAGCACTTGGCGAAAAGCTATGTTATGCCATAGGACTTGAATCACAGGATAATGTTCCTGAAGGAATGCAGTTAGTTTTCCTAAGGGACCTTATAGGACAAGTCGATGAAAAAATGCTGGCTCTTGCAGGAAGAGCGATACAACTCATTGAATTTGAGCTAACCAGCAGATTTTGTGGACGCTGTGGTACTCCAACAGAGGCTTTGGAAGATAGAGGGAAAAAGTGTTCTATATGTGGTCTTCTCATATATCCCCGGATATCTCCTGCCGTAATCGTGCTGGTGATGAAAGAAGACGAAGTTCTTCTGGTACGTTCTTCACATTTCAGTTCTGACATGTATAGTATTATTGCAGGTTTTGTTGAGCCTGGAGAAACTCTTGAGCATGCTGTAAGAAGAGAAGTAATGGAAGAAGTGGGCTTGGTTATAAAAAACATAAGAGAATTTCGATAAACCCACCCTCTTTAGGACTACATTCTACTAAAATATAAATAATAGCTAAGTAAATTAA
>JACIVZ010000152.1 GCA_014361205.1 Methanomethylovorans sp.
AAGATATTGGAATCAACTAAAAGAAGTCAAATTCAAGCTATTGGTGCATAACCTTGACAGATCTATCAAGGTTATGATTGTTATAAAAATGAGGATTTCTACAGAGCCAACTAAATCATTGTAGAGTGATGTTTTTATATAAAATGGATCTAATTTCTGACCCTCAATATTGCTTTAGCACTATAAACATGCTTCTCCTCTTACATAATAAAATATAATCACAAACATGTCCAAATTAAATAATTTAGTATCACGCATCATGAATATAGATGCTATCCAGCGGCAGAGCATAATCTCATTTATCTGGCAGATTGTTCTTGCAGCATTTGGTTTTTTAAGTACCGTATATTTCGCACGCACTGTCGGTGCCAGTGTTTTAGGTGGATACTTCTTATTTGTTTCCTATTTTAGCATTGTGAGCATGGTAACAGATGGCGGATTCGCTGTAGCTGCCATTAAACGAATAAGCGAGGGAGAAGAACAGAACGAATATTTCAGTGCTTTTGTTGCCCTTCGCCTATTGTTTGTTATATTGATTGTGCTCATCCTTATTGCATTTCGTGGTTATTTTGTTGATCTTAATAATGCCGGCACTTTTATATGGCTTTTGTTAGCACTTTTTGTAGCAGTATTATATGGAGCAATTTCATATGGTTTGCAAGGTAGTGGCAAAGTAGGTATACACGCAACTGGTAATTTTATAAACAATTTTTCCAGAGTTGTTATTCAAGTTGTTGCAATTTACTTAGGTTTTAGCGTTGCGGGCCTTGCAGGGGGTTTCGTCGCTGGAATGTTTATAGCAGCCATAATACAACTGAGGTTTTTGAATTTAAGATTGACGCGTTTTGGCTGGAAGCATATTAAAAGTTTATCTACTTTTTCTTTATGGATATTTTTTATTTCAAGCGGAATGGTCGTATTTTCAACTGCTGATACTATCATGATCGGCTATTACCTTGGTAATGCAGATGTTGGTGTATACCGCATAGTATTACAGTTCACATCATTAGCCTCATTTACGATGGTAGCTTTTCGTTCAACTTTATTGCCAAGGATTAGCAGGTGGGGAAAAATAGGTAAAATGGATCCAATACAAATTTCACTTTCCCGTGCACTTACTTATTCTCTAATTTTAGCTATACCAATGCTGGTAGGGGGTTTTATCTTAGGAGATAAATTGTTATATCATTTTTATGGAAAAGATTTTGCGCAGGGTTATAGCACGTTGGTGATATTATTTTTTGTACAAATAGTAAATATTTTCTATTATTTATTTTCCACATATCTAACTGCAATGGATCAGCTTAAAGATTTATGCAAAGCAACGTTGATAGCTGTTGTCATGAACATTGGACTGAATGTCTTATTAATACCTTCAATGGGTATTAATGGAGCTGCTGTAGCTGCCCTCTGCACAATGGGACTAAATGTGATTATGACATTTTCAATACTTTCAAAAAATATGAAAGTAGTTTTGGAAACAGATAGCCTGATTAATATTCTAAAAGCATCTTTTATTATGCTGGTATTTATTGGCTGTTATAGAGTATTTATACCCATATCAAGTTTATTATTAGTACTAATTCCTACGATTTTAGGAGTTATAATATATACAGTTTTAATTTTGAAGTACGACAGGAAAATAAATGAAGAGTTGATGAGTATTATAAGACAAATTGTATATCAATAGGTGCCTATTCATTCATGTATAATATAAATATAACCCTAAGGAATTTCAAAACTTAAAGGCACTTAAAACGGGAATGTTGGTAATCAAACATTTCTTTGATCATTTGATCATAAGGTGGAATTTTATATTCCACAAAATCGTTTTTTTCTGTTTTATCAGCTACCACTTCAGCAAATCTATTTATCTTTATATTTTTACCATAGATAACATTTAACAAGTTCAGAAGATCATATTTTGATATTTTTTGGCTGGAACGTAAGTTTCTGATACCGTATAATTTGTTATCTGAAGCTATATAATACACTATAAACTTAGCCAACTCCAGAGTAGTGATTCCATCCCACATTACATTTGTATATCCATTAATTTCACCTTCCTGCCTCATAAACCATTCAAATAACCCCTCTCCGCCTTTTTTGATTTCAGGTCCTATGATACTTGTCCTTATAGTCAAATGATTGTTATAATTTATTTCTCCTGCTCTTTTACTTCTTCCATAAATATCGTCATCCATATAACAATCAGTGCTCAAATGAATGACATGAGCATCGATTTCATCAGCGATTCTTACTAATTGATATGGTAACAAGGAATTAATGATGATAGCATTAATTGGATTTTCATTACATTTCTTTTTTAAAAGACCAATGCAATTTATGATATAATTGACAGGCTGTTCATGCAATTTTGTTCTGATTTCTTCTAAATTTTTTATTACATCAAATTTGTATCCAAGAATCTCATCTGCAGTAAGTATTTCAAAATTGGTTTGAGTATTCAGATATTCATAGATCATATGACCTGCCATGCCTCTATGCCCTAAAACTAATATTTTCATTGTATGCTCCATAAATATATCATTGTTTATATTATTAGTTTATATTTACTTTTATACTAATATATGAAAATTTAGTACACAAAATCTTTTTTTATAATAATTTTGCTCATT
>JACIVZ010000153.1 GCA_014361205.1 Methanomethylovorans sp.
ATGTATTTTTGATAAGTAATAAATATATAACATCAAAAATATAGAGCGTCTACATCATTGAGAAGTGGACCAATAACAACTGTACAAATATCATTCAGCTGCTGGTTCTAACAGTACTTTATATTGTATTCTGGAACTTGTCTCAAACTCTTGAACGATTCTGCTTCTGTTATCCTTTCATCTGCACTTTTGAGAATACTGCCAATCATTTCCGAATAAGATATACCTGCCAAAGCTGCCATTTTTGCCAGGTGTCCGTCCCAACACCATCCTGGATTGGGATTTACTTCCAGCAATTTTGGATTACCTGCTGCATCCATTCTCCAGTCAAGACGTGTATAATCCCTGCACTCCAATCTTGATATCATTTTCAAGCTACAGTCTATTATGAACTCTTCCATTTCTTTAGGTATGTCAGCAATTATAGAGCGAATTTTCCAATATGGAGAATCTGGAATCCATTTTGCCTCATAACCACATACTTTGGGCAGGTCAGAAGGAAGTGCAGAATAATCTTCCTCTATGATGGGCAAAACCGTGTAATTTTCAGGAGGATTCCCTATAATGCCTACGCTTAGGTCTTTACCTGTAAGAAATTCCTCAACAAGGATGGGTTTGTCATATCCCAGTCCTTCTCTTATGTCATAAATCGCCCTCACTACCTCATCACGGTTATGACATACACTGTGTTGATTAAGTCCAAAACTTGAATCTCCGAAGTTTGGTTTTACAATTACCGGGAATTGCATCGGAATTTCGAACAAAACATCTTCCGCCTTGATGAGTATACCTTCGCAAACCGGTACGCCAAGATCCTTTGCAATACCTCTTATCAGAGCTTTATCATAACAGAAGGCAAGACATTGTGGTCCTGAACCAGTATATGGTATGCCCAGCATCTCAAGCAAAGCTGGTACATGTAGTTCTTTCTGAGGATCGTTAGAGAAGCCTTCGTCACAAAGGTTGAAAACAAAATCCACTTTACCCTTAAGACGCTGCAGATCCTGTACCAAAGTATCGTGGTTGTCAAGGAACCTGAAGGAATATTCATCTCTTTCTTTAAGAGCTCCTTTTAGCTGGTCGATGGTGTAAAGATCATCATCATCAAAAAAACCGCATGGTTTGAGGGAATCTCTCTTTGATGGGTCACCGAAAACTACAACTACATCCTTTTGTTTCGCATGAGCCTTTTTTTTGTGCTCCGTCCATTCCTTGCGCAGTGTAGCTGTGATAATTATGCGCTTTTCCATCATGCCAAGGTCCTGGTTCCTCTTACTGGAAGATGTGATGGAATCAATTATCTCAATGTCACTAAAACCAGCCTTTTTTAGAAGCTGCTGAAGAGATTCCTGTGTATAAAGCCTTTCTGCATAAAACTGGTCGGCTATAACACCCTGTTTGTCATTTACAATAACCTCTCTAGAGATCAATTTTTGTCCATCTATGGACAAAGAACGTTCTCTGCAAACGAAATTGTGCTTATCGATCCATTCCCATGACCTAGGCTGATAATTGGTTTTCAGGTATGCACCATCGGTCACATCAAGTAATATTTTGCCCCATGGTTTAAGAACTCTTTTTACTTCATTAAGCACCCTAAGATCCTCTTCTGAAGTTTCGAAGTAACCAAAACTGTTACCAAGCAGGACCACAGCATCAAATGTATCAGTTAAATAAGGCGTTTTACGTGCATCACCTTCCCTGAATCGTAAGTTAAGACCCTCTTTTTTTGCAGTGTTCTTTGCTTTTTGAATAAGATAGTGCGACCTGTCCAGTCCCTCTACATTCTTAAACCCTCTTCTTGCAATTTCCATAGAATGTCGTCCCTGACCACAGCATAGATCCAGAATCCTGCTTTCGAGAGGAAGATCCAGCACTGAGAGGAACATATCCACTTCTTTTCGGGTAATCTCAGAGTCACCTACTACATCAGCATCCGTCTTAAGATAGAGAGAGTTAAATATTTTCTTCCACCAGTCAGGATTTACATGTTCTTCAAGACTTGATACTGGCCCCAGACTTTTAGGCTTTGAAGCAACCTTTTTTTGCGAGTATATCAAAGTATTTCTGTTCATCTGACTTGACCTTCAGGATTTGTAAATGGATTAAAATATCCACAGGCTAATTAAATGTGATTAATTAAATAAAAATATATTGCTGGCGTTGAGAAAAATACAATAGGAGTTATATTCTGTCCTTGCATGGAAGCATACCTTATATTTGGGTATTTACAAACATATAGATATGTTTTCTTAATTAATGATAGTAATTTAAATAATATAAGTTACAATTTAAATTCATGATAACTCCAATTATAAAAAGAAGCCAACTAATCAAAATAATAGAAGCTGCAAAAGATCAGCTAAGATCCATGAAAGGTGTCTGTGAAGTTATCTCTCTCAATAAAAAAGATATAATGAATATTAAAAGTCTTGAAAGACTGGATGAACAGATCGGCTGCAAAATGGTCGGAAGAAAGTATAATACTGGAATAAGAAAAGTACTGAGTTCTGATGTAATCTTATCTTTTATGGTTAA
>JACIVZ010000154.1 GCA_014361205.1 Methanomethylovorans sp.
ACGCTGTATATCTGGGTGTAGGCGAGTTCAACGCACGTCAGGGTGCCACTAATTTTACTTTAGAAAACCTAGAAGAAAGTATAGATCTTGCACATTCTTATAACGTTAAGGTCTTTCTAGCATTGAACATTCCTATCAAGGAACATGAATTTCCAGTTGTGCTTGAAATTATCGATAGTTCCTATGTTATGGGAATCGATGCAATAATCGTTGAAGATATGGGACTTGTAGCTATTCTGCATAGTCGATATCCAGACCTTCCTTTGCATATCAGTACCCAGGCAACAATCCACAATACATGTGGAGCACATTTTCTGGAACAAATGGGTGTTTCACGCGTCATCCTTGCCAGAGAACTTACAACAAAGGAAATAAAGCATATAGTAGATAATACTGACATCAGTGTCGAAATATTTGTTCATGGTGCTTTGTGTTATTCTTATTCAGGAAGATGCTTATTCAGCAGTTTTCTTTTTGATCGCAGTGCAAATAGAGGTGCATGCGCTCAACCCTGTCGCAGACGCTACTGGTTATTTGTCGATGGAAAAGATGTCAGCAATCTTTTGAAAGGTGAATATCCTATAAGCTGTGCTGAATTATGTACTCTTGGAAACATCAGGGAAATACTGGACACTGGTGTTATGAGTTTGAAAATAGAAGGCAGGATGAAAAAGGCAGAGTACGTTACTGCTACTTCAAAAGCATATAAGAAGGCTGTTGAAAGAGCATATTTCAGTGGAAAGAACCTCGAAGATAATGAGCTTACTTCCATGAAGACTGAACTTGCAAAGTTGTTCTACAGGGGCTTTACAGATGGTTTTGTACTTGGATCACATGATGTAACCCATGCTAAATACAGTTCCAATTATGGTATACCTCTTGGAAAGGTGAAAGAAATAATATATGTGGATGAAAATGCCGCTATCAAGCTCCTTCTGAAAGAAAATGTACATGTAAATGATGGAGTAAGTATCAATACCAATAAGAAAATGCTTGGTTCAAAGGTCATTGCTATTGAACTTCTTAATGGAAACAGAGTTGAAATGGGTGAAAAAGGCACTACTGTCATATTGTATATTAGTGCAAAAACCGCAAAAGCAGTACGTGCTGGTGATGAGGTATATCTTTCCACAGACACCGAACTATTGGATACTCTTCAAAAGATGGAAATGCCCAAGCTTCCGCTGGATATCCATGTAAAAGCATTTAAAGGCCAGCCTCTTTTAGTAAAGGTTACTGAGAAAAGAGGTAGTATAGAATATGTAGATACATATCTTATACAAGGAGCGATAAATGTACCTACCACCCATGAGCAAATAATAAACGCCATTGATAGATTAGGAGATACTCCTTATGTTGCCTGTTCTATTATAGTGGAAGCAGATGATGGAATATTTATCCCACTGGGAGTTCTTACTGCTGCCAGGCGTAATGCAATAGAAAAACTCAGACGGCATGTGCTGCAAAGCTATAAAAGGACATCCGTAACTTTACAGTTATCGGATGTTGTTTCTTGTATAAATTTTCAGCCTCGTCCATCATCTGAACAAATTTCCTTTCCACAATTCAACAAACAGAAAACATCTGAACCTTTGTTGAGTGTGGAAGTACCTGATATTGCATCTTTGTTCCTGGCTTCGAGAAATGGTGCTGATATAGTATACTTGCCGATATATTGTTTTGAGGAGCTTTCCCAGAAAAAAAATGATGAGTTCTTGCGAGAGATCAAAACAAAGGGAATTGAGATCGTGTTCATCACGCCTCAAATCACTCACGATTATGAACTTGAATCTCTCATTCCTCTTTTTAAAGCTGTGAAAAAAGCTGGCTACAACGTTGCCTGCTCCAATCTGGGAACTGTACAACTTGCCAGAGAGATGGATATACCTTTTGTAGCCCAAAAGGATTTCAATGTATACAATTCTTACAATGCTCTTCTTTTTTTTAACTTTGGAGCTTATCGTATCACTCTTTCCAGTGAACTTAATTTTCATGAGATAGGGAATATCTCAAACACATTGAAAGACTGCAAGTGTCCTGTACAGTTAGAGATTGTGATACATGGAAGAGAACTGTTGCTAATTACAAATAATGATATGCTTGAGCCATTAGCAGCTAGTAATTTGTTTGATGACAGTCATGAAGCATATCTCGAAGATCAGCAAGGAAACAAATTCCTTCTAAGAAGAGTAGCACACAGAACTCTTATATATAATTCAAAAGTCTTGAATATGGTGGAACACGTAGAACAACTTATTTCATCAAACATAGCTGTTTACAGATTAGATCTTTCTCTTTATAGAGGTAAAGCTATACGGGATATAACCCGAAACTACAGGCTAGCATTAGACAAAAAAAAGGTAAAACCAATAATATACAAAGGTGAGATCATTACATCAGGATATTTTTTCAAAGGCATATAATATATTAAAATCCATCAGAATTAATATTTTGAGAGAACA
>JACIVZ010000155.1 GCA_014361205.1 Methanomethylovorans sp.
ATACATGTTGGCCGCACGGGAGGAATATGGCAGCATACTGGCAGATTTAAAGGTGTGATTGCCAACATCTCTAATATCTATGAGAAAACTGAATCTGAGAATACAAAAGAAAAGATAGCTAGATACATTAGTATCAGGCCATGTATGGTATGCAAAGGAAAAAGACTCAAACCTGCAAGTCTTGCAGTTACAATTGATGGAATGAACATAATCGAAGTCACAGAGATGTCTGTTGAAGATGCTCTATATTTCTTTCAAAATCTTGAGACTAAACTCAATGAAAGAGAATATGCAATTGCACGACTGATTCTTAAGGAAATCAAAGCAAGACTGGGATTCCTTATGGATGTGGGACTTGATTATCTCACAATGAGCAGATCTGCAACGACGTTATCAGGTGGCGAAGCACAGCGAATCAGGTTAGCAACTCAGATAGGTTCCAGTCTCATGGGAGTTCTGTATATACTGGACGAACCCAGCATAGGATTGCATCAGAGAGATAACCTCAGACTGATCAGCACATTGAAACATTTAAGAGATATTGGTAACACGGTTGTTGTAGTGGAACATGATGAAGAAACTATAGAAAGTGCGGATCATGTTGTGGATATGGGTCCTGGAGCTGGCATCCATGGTGGATATGTAGTTGCTGAAGGAACTCCACAGCAAATAATGGCAAATAAAAACTCTCTCACTGGAAAATACCTAAGTGGTGAACTTTGTATCGAAGTTCCCAAAAAGAGGCGTAAACCTGCAGGAAAACTAATTCTTTATGGTGCAAGTGAGAACAATCTTAAAAATCTGGATGTAGAATTTCCTCTTGGGGTAATGGTATGTGTTACAGGGGTTTCAGGTTCCGGTAAAAGCACACTTATCAATGAAACACTTAATAAGGTACTGGCAAAGGAATTGAACAAAGCCAGGGAAAAACCAGGAAAATATAAATCAATTACAGGATTGGAACAGGTGGATAAAGTGATAACCATCGATCAATCCCCTATTGGCAGGACTCCTCGGTCCAATCCGGCTACTTACACTAATCTCTTCACGCCTATCAGAGAACTATTTGCACAAACGAAGCTTGCAAAAGCAAGGGGATATAAGGCAGGCAGATTTAGTTTCAACATTCGTGGTGGCAGGTGTGAAGCATGTTCTGGGGATGGTACTATTACTATAGAGATGAATTTTCTCCCCGACGTGTATGTGCCCTGTGAAGTTTGCCGTGGCAAGCGATACAACCGTGAGACGCTGGAAATAACATATAAGGATCATAACATTGCAGATGTACTGGACATGACTGTTGAGGAGGCATTGGAATTCTTTGAAAATGTACCTGCTATCCAACGTAAACTTCAGACCTTGTATGATGTGGGACTGGGCTATATTAAAGTTGGCCAGTCATCAACAACATTGTCTGGTGGAGAAGCACAGCGTGTCAAGCTTGCCACTGAACTTAGTAAACGTTCAACCGGCAAAACGGTTTATATCCTGGATGAACCTACAACTGGATTGCATTTCCATGATGTAAAAAAGCTTCTTGAGGTCCTTCAACAACTAGTAGATAATGGAAACACTGTAATAGTCATAGAGCACAATCTCGATGTCATCAAATCCGCTGACTGGATCATCGATCTGGGACCAGAGGGGGGTGAAAAAGGCGGAGAAATAGTAGCTCAAGGCACACCTGAAGAAGTGGCAATGAACAAAATATCATATACCGGTAAATTTCTTCAAAGGGCTTTAAGAAAAAATATGAATATGTAATACAATTATTTCTATTAACAACTAAATTAGAATTTTGATATTAAATATATTCAAAATAAAAGTAAAAAAATATTAGAAATATAAACCAGATATAGTTTGAAGAGTGCCTTTAGAGCATTCATAAAATTTTTATATTTATATGGCAATTACTCATAGATATGTATTATTTATATAAAATGCAAGATTGGATTTATGAATGTGAATTATTTCTTTTCCTTGCAGAGGTACATTTCATAGATTCAAAAGTGTCACCTTTCTGCTACCATTTTTGCCACTTCTTAACTGGTAATAAGCTTGATGAAATGCTGAACACTTTAGAGGAAAAATATTGCCGTTGCCTGAATGTCCATGGTTGTGTGGCAAAAAAGGAACTTGACGATTTTAAAAATATAGTTGACAGTATAACATTAGAAAAATGGGAGTTACTTAGCCCTGAAAAAATAAATGTGGCTCAGAGGATATTACAGAAACTTGCTGGTGGACTTCGTAATGATATTATCCAGATATCTAAGGAAAAGGGCTATCCAATTTTATATAATGAAACGGAGCTTAATCAATAGATAAGTTAATTAAGCATAGTAATTATATTAATACATACATTCTGTAATATTGGATCTTAAAAATCT
>JACIVZ010000156.1 GCA_014361205.1 Methanomethylovorans sp.
GACCTTCAATCCTGCCGTATGCAAATCAACCACCACATGAGCGCCAATATAATCTACGGTATAAGTCATATATCCAAAAGGAGCTGGCGAAGGTAATCTATCTTTTTGCTTTAATTCAGAAAAATCAACGTTTCCACAAATATGTATAATCTTAACAGAGGGTTTAATATCTTGTGTTCTAATGAAACCTTCAGCGCCTACTAAAAGAATATTATCTTGATGCTCTAAAACAATAATACTCGTATAGTCATGAATATCTAAAAAATGATCATATTTATGTACAATCGTATAACTATAATTATTTTGTTTTAAAATTTTATCGACTTCAGATGTAAACATTAAAGAACCCAAAACAAGTACTTTTGAATTTAAAGGAGTTTGCTGCACTTCTAAAAGTAATTTCAAAACCATCCAACCTAAATACTCTTTCGTTCTCAACCTTTTATCCTCTTCATTTGTACCATAAACTTTAATTCCATATTCAGAACACGCATCTAAATCCAGCTCATTTTTTCGAAATTCCCACGGCTCCCACATCAAAGGAATCACACAAAAAGGCGATAACAACTTGATAAAATCTCTATTTAAAGGTCGCAAAAATCCTGTATTTGTTACTATATTAATTGTTTTTAGATCAATAGACTCTTTACATGTAATTATTTCGATTTTAGTAGAAACTTGAAGAATTTCAGCAAGTTGGTTAGTTTGTTTTTGAACATCCTCTACACTACCATAACTTGAATTTCTGGTATATGCATAGACCTTTTTTGCACCTGCTAATGCAGCTATTATTGCTGTTGCACTATAATGCCCCGTTGCAGCCTCTGTAAGGATAATTTGATTGTCTAAGTTTAAATCAAATTTAAAAATAGCATATCGAATGGCTTCAGCCAGCTCGTTGTTGCTATTAATCGTCTTATCTACCATAGATTGCGCACCATTCCTCAAAATTTAATAAGCTCCAGATAAACAATCTTCTATTATTACGCCCATTTAAATGTTCTAAGATTAAATTCTTGGTTGTTTCATAATCCATATATTGATAAAGTAAGGCATTTTTCTTTAACAGTTTTTCTTTAACGAACTCTATACTTTCGCCTTTAAACCAACTTTGATCTGGACTACTAAAACCTTGTTTAATAGCTTGAGAAATATCACTAGGAATATATCGGCTCATTGCTTTACGCAAAACAAGTTTACCATCATTTGTTTTAT
This sequence comes from Methanomethylovorans sp., assembly GCA_014361205.1. GTDB lineage: Archaea > Halobacteriota > Methanosarcinia > Methanosarcinales > Methanosarcinaceae > Methanomethylovorans. The sequence goes on from JACIVZ010000156.1 coordinate 1,216, forward strand.
ACAGTTTTCCAATTTCATTTTCATTCATATGTTTTATATTTTCTAAATTGCCCAATTTTAGTTTTACAGGAATTTTTTGAGCAAAATCTACTAAATCATTATCTAGAAAGGGAACTCTAGATTCCAGAGAATGAGCCATGGATAATTTATCTTCAACTATTAATAGTCCATGTAAGAATGTTTTAGCTTCAAAATAGAGTGAATGGTTAATATATTCCTCCGTTGTTTGTCCAGTAATTGGTTTTTTAAATACACTAGCAAAGATATCTCGTGTCCATACATTTGAAAGATCTTGCGAAATGGGAGAAAATATTTGCTTAATAATAGAATTTGGAATAAGCCTTTGCCAAAAAGTATAGTATTTATCAATATAATCGTCAAAATTTTGGTTATTTGCCAAACGATAATAGCGCCAAGGATAACCTGCAAAAAGCTCGTCACCTCCAGTCCCACTTAAAACAACTTTTACAAATTTGGAAGCAAGCTTGGCGGCATAATAATTAGGATAACTTTGCCCCACACGAGGTTCCTCCAAGTGATATGCAAATGAAGGTAAACATCGTTCCATATCTCCACTTTTCAGAACCATTTCGTAATGTTCGGTTTTAAATTTGTATGACATATATTCTGATTGCGTTCTTTCATCGAACGCTAATTCCATACCACTTGCACTACGTAAATCAAATCCAATTGTAAATGTTTGTATATTGGGTAAAGAACGAGCTGCAATGGCCGTAATAGAGCCACTATCCATGCCTCCACTTAGATAACTACCAACATCAACATCTGCCATCAACTGACGTTCAACCGCTTGAACAAACAAACGATCTAACTCTTCAATATACTCTCTATCATCTTTTATATGTAAAGGTTCTGAAAAATTAAAATCCCAGTATTGATATTTTGAAATTTGAGCTGATATAAGGTCAATCTCTAAATAATGCCCAGCTTCTAAAATTTGTATATCACGATGTAATGTTTTATTTGTAAAAAGATTTTGAAAGGTAAAATACTCAATTAATGCTTCAGTATCCAATGCACTTTGATATTCGTTATAAGGTAAGATAGCTTTAATTTCACTACCATAAAGAAGCGTTTTATCTTCGCTTAAATGATAATAAAGGGGTTTAATACCATATCGATCCC
>JACIVZ010000157.1 GCA_014361205.1 Methanomethylovorans sp.
GGTTGTGCGGGATTCACCTTAATGAATTTATTCATATATATACTTTACTATCACAAATTCATAATAGCAAAGTTTGGTTAAGGCTTGTTTCACCACCATATTCGAGAGTATATATGTATCTATTAATCATATATATAGATTTTGCACATGCCTGATACAAAATAATTGAAGAAGTTTCAGAGAAAAAACACATTCATACATTATACATAGAAAAATTTTAATTATATATAACATATAGAAATTAAAAACTGATATGTTGAATAATTGATATGTTGAATATTACTTATAAATCTGAACACACACATAACGCGCATCTTGCGTAAACTTTAAAAATAGACTCTGCATAGCAAAGACCTTATTCTATATAACCATATTAGTATCACTAAATAAGAATTTCAAAGAGGAATCAAACTGTCAACTAATAATAACGATTTCGAAAACCAGGAAAGCAATGTGACCAGAGTACGCATACCTCGCAAGGATCAAGGTGAAGTTTTAGCCATAGTGGAGAATATGCTTGGTGCCAATCGAGTAAAACTCAGATGTATGGATGGTGTAGTAAGAATGGGAAGAATCCCAGGCTCAATGAAGAAAAAAACATGGATTAGAGAAGAAGATATAGTGATTGCCGTACCTTGGGATTTTCAGGATACGAAAGCTGACGTGATATGGAAATATACTCGTCCACAGGTCAATTGGCTAGAACGCAAGGGGTATTTAAAGAGCAGATAAAAATATGACAAAAACAATTGAAGATAAAATTAAAAATATAGACCAGCTTATTGATTCTGAAAGGAAAAAACAAAAAGACAGTGAAAAAATCAAAGTTACTGAAAATGTATTTGATGAAGCAACCTTAAAAGCACTCTATACCCTTTCCAAGAAAGGCATAATAGAAGCTTTAGGTGGACCAATCAGTACAGGTAAAGAGGCAAATGTATTTTTTGCAGAAGGCAAACAACATCATAGCCTTGCAGTCAAAATATATCGTATTACAACCAGCACCTTCAACTCTATGGAAGATTATATTATTGGAGATCCCCGCTTTAAAGACATAAGACACACGAAAAAAGATATAGTCATTGCCTGGACTAAAAAAGAATATCGTAATCTTCTTAGGGCTGTTGAAGTGGGAATAAAAGTTCCAAAACCTATTATAACTGAAAGGAATATTTTAGTTATGGATTTTGTGGGTAAGGATGAAAAACCATATCCATTATTAAAAGACGTGATATTGGAAGAGGAAATAGCCAATAAAGTATTTGATATAATAATAAATTATGTAAAAAAACTGTATCAAAATGCCGGACTCGTACATGGAGATCTAAGTGAATATAACGTTCTTATTGATACGGAGTCAATGGAACCAATATTAATTGATATGGGACAATCAGTAACTCTTGAACATCCAAAAGCCGATCAATTTCTCCGCCGGGATATTCAAAACATTGTACGTTATTTTAGGAAATATGGGATAAAGACCGGTGAGAATGGACTATATCTATTTATAACAAGCGATAAAGAGGAGCATTATAATGACTCATATTAAGGTACCTCATGATAGAATAGGGGCGATAATAGGTCCCAAAGGAAAGGTCAAGAATCTCATAGAAAAATTATCAACGGCTACAATAGACATTGATAGTGAAAACGGGACTGTTGAAATAATACCGGGAGAGGACCCCATTCAATCTATGAGGGCTCCTGATGTAATCCAGGCTATTGCCAGAGGATTCAACCCTGAAAAAGCTATGGTATTAATGGATGATGAAATGATTATGCTTGAAACCATAGATTTATCACGATCTGCAAGTACACCTCAGGAACTGATACGTCTAAAAGGTCGGATCATTGGAAAAGGCGGAAAAACCAGAGAAATAATGGAAAATATGATAGGAGTAAAGATTTCTGTATATGGGAAAACTGTAAGTATCCTGGGAAACCCTGAACAGAACCAAATAATAAGAACTGCCATTGAAATGCTGATAAACGGCGCTACACATGGACAAGTATATGGATTCCTTGAAAAGAAAAAACAAATGTTGATGCAATCAAATAAATTATAGACATAGGAAGAGGAGAGTATATGAGAGGATATGTCAACCGTTCAGAAATAAAAATGCTAGCAACTTTTGGGTTGATACTGCTTCCAACAGCAATCCTCTGCTATGAAAATAAACTGAAAATAGGAAATATAACATCTCCCCAAATATTCTTGATACTTTTCCTCAGGCTGATTACAAGAAATGTAGAAATACCTATAACTGGTATACGCACAAGAAAACCTGAACTA
>JACIVZ010000158.1 GCA_014361205.1 Methanomethylovorans sp.
TAAAAAAAGTTAGCATCCTCTATAAACTTAGCACTTGAACCATTAAAGAGGATGTTTGTATAAAACCACCAGTCCACAGCCAATATATCCTCCGGGAATGAGAGCTTATCCATCACATCAACCATTATTGCACTATTTCCAAATCCTATGCAATTTTTTTCCAATAGAAATTCAAAGTTTACCTTATCAGGTACCTGGCCTGAGAAATAATTATCAACTTTTATATCTCCCTTAAAGAGATTTGGATTAGAAAAGACAACATCACTACCACTTTTTAGTGACTTAAAAAGCTTATTTACATAGTTCTGAGGAAAAATATCATCACTATCCGTGAATATGCAAAATTCGTAGTCGCTACCAAGTAAAAAATCGTTTATATGTTCCCTCAGTTTAGGTATGTTAATGATGTCTGTTTCCTCAATGGAAATATTAAAATAATTACTGAAACTTCTTATATCATGCGAAATCTTTTCTGCTGATACGGACTGAGCAAATAGAAGTAAATCAAAGTCCTTGAAATTCTGATTTGCAATACTCAATAAATAATCGTTTAAGTAATCGAGTGAAAGGTTGTGGATCACGGTAACTACAACTACATCCTTCATTATCTTACCCCTAGTAAAAATTCAGCAAATTTAATATCAATCTCAGTGTCTATGTCTATGCTTCTTTCAGGCGGCATGTAGTATGCCACTGTATTCTCTGTGTAGAATGTTCCCTTCTCCTCCAGGGTCTCTTTTTTACCTATGAATATGGCCCCATTGGGTATGTAGGCTTTTTCAAGGTCCTGTCTTCTCATTTTAAAGTATTTTGATCCGAATAATGGTTTGAGTCTCCTGTTTTCTATTTTCATCGCCCAGAAGGGTGTGTGTGGAAAGTCTGTTATGCTAACAAGTGAATCCGCCCATGGATTCCGCTCAAAGGTTTTAACTGCACCTCTGATATCCTGTGCTGTCCTGAGGGGTGATGTTGGCTGTAGAACCATCAATGGTCCTTCGTGTCCTGTCTCTCTGAAAGCGTGGATGGCGACCTCGACGGTTGGTGTGGCATCGTCTGCAAGTTCAGGTGGTCTTTTGATTACCTCAACCCCCAGCTTCCGGGCCACCTCACATATCTCATGGTCATCAGTTGAAACCAGGACCTCTTCAAGGACACCTGAGGATAGGGCAGCATCTATTGTGTATCCTATGAGTGGTTTGGAGGCAAGTGGGTAAATGTTCTTCCGTTTAATACCCTTTGACCCGCCACGGGCAGGTATGATTCCTAAAAAGTTCAACATCGGGACCTCCGCAATTCTTAATGATCTTAACTAATCTCAGATAAATTTCCAAGAATTTATATTTTGGGTTTTAGTAATTTCCATTTGATGAAGTGCTTAAGTGCTGGTATATGTTTTGCAGATGTTTGAGCCTTTGATGTATTTTTCTGGCCAAATGCTTTGTCCATGCACCTTGCTGGTCTGTATTTCTGTTCTTCATGATGTGAGTATTGAGTCCCTCTGTGTCGTCTCTGGATTAGTATAATTTCCTCATTTATTCTTAAAATGAAATAAACCATGCCAAACTCCCTTAATAAAAGGAATTATAGAACTTTTATTTTTTATAAGACCCATTAAATCCCACCAAAACCCAAACAAAAAGAAATATACTAGAAATTCATAAAATCTCTGTGAATGAGACCTTAAAAACAAAAATTTATTTCTCGTGAGATAATATACCATGAATCCTGGCATTTTTAAAGTGCTTTTTGAACCTTTATGTAGTATGGAAGAAGAAGTGCAACAAACAACACGAAAACCTGCTCTCTTTACACGCATACAGTAATCGGTTTCCTCCCAGTAGCAGAAATAATCAGGATCTAGAAGTCCAATGGTGTGAATAATATTAGATCTTATCATGAGACATGAACCCTGCACATAATCTGTTTCAACTAATTCCTCTGAAAGTAACCCCCTATCTAAATGGAATTTGATGGTCCCTCTTTTGAGGTCAATGGTGGCAGATAAAAATTGGATCTCATCAGGCTTATCATAAAAATAGTTCACAGGGCCGATAACACCTATATCCTTGTTTTTTTCAGCCACTTTAACAAGTTCCGATAGGAAATTTCTCTCAACAACAGTGTCATTATTAAGAAGAAGCACATAATCTGAATTTAAATTCAGAGCAAATTTAATTCCGATA
>JACIVZ010000159.1 GCA_014361205.1 Methanomethylovorans sp.
ATAGAAAAAGGAATTCTACTGGCTGCGAGGTTCTATTTCGACCAGTATATTAACCTCAGACCTATTAAATTATTGGAGGGTGTGTGGACACCTTTGAAGGATAAGACTCCCAAAGATATAGATTTTACTGTAGTGAGGGAGAATACTGAAGATTTCTATATAGGTATAGGTGGAAGGGCTCATAAAGGGTCATGTAAAAATTTATTAGAAGTGGAGAGAAATCTTTATTCTGCAAAGTTCGGTCTTGATATTGAGACAGATAGTGATGAAATTGCCTATCAGATAGGCATGATATCAAAAGAAGGAACACGCAGAGTTATTAAATACGCTTTTGATCTTGCTATGAGCAGAAAGAAGCATGTATCTTCAGTGGATAAGGCAAATGTACTTTCTGATATATACGGATTTTGGAGAGAAGAGTTTCAGGACGTAGCTTCAGGTTATCCTGAAGTGATAACTGACTTTAATTATGTCGATGCTATAACTATGTGGTTTGTGAAAAATCCCGAGTGGTTTGATGTTGTTGTTACACCAAACATGTTTGGTGATATTATCACAGACCTTGGCGCAATGATTCAGGGTGGTCTTGGACTTGCACCGGGTGGAAATATTAACCCAGAGGGTACAAGCATGTTTGAGCCTATACACGGCTCTGCACCAAAATATAAGGGGCAAAACAAAGTAAACCCTATAGCTACCATTTGGGCAGGTTCTATGATGCTGGAACAGCTGGGAGAAAAAGAGGCAGCAGATGCCATAGTCTCAGCAATTGAAAAGAACATTCTTGACAATAAAGTGAAAACCTACGATATGGGTGGAACATCAACTACATCTGATGTAGGGGATGATATTGCAAGGATAGTTTCTTTAATGTGAATTCCTGCAATTGCAGGAATCAATATTTTCCTACCTATACACATTTTATTCTTTATTTTTATTTTAGACATCATTTTTTTATCTGTTTTGTTATTATGATCAAATTAGGCGTAAAGCGAAACATTATGTTATTATTTTTATAAGATATATGCTATAAAAATAGTCTGTCATTTTAGACGCGCCACATTTAAATAAGGATTAGTTTTTGTGCAGTATGTTAGAACGTACCTGCCTTACCTTTCAGGGGAATGCGGGAGGTATTAGTGTGCTACAAAAAACAAATATGGAAAAAATAAAGGACAATATTGTTTTAAGGATAAAATATTCTATTCGGGAATTTGATGAAACAGCTGTAAACTTAGCTATAACAGAAGGCATAACTGAAGGAATAGATCCTGTGATACTTGCTGAGGAAGGGTGCATAGCAGCCATGAAGGAAATAGGAGATATGTTTGAATCTGATAAAATCTTGCTGGTTCAGTTACTTGCTGCAGCCAAAGTCATGAAAGCAGGCATGGAAGTTCTAATTCCAGAAATTGAAAAAATTCATACTGAGCTTAAACAGCATAATAAAGCTGTCATCAGCCCGCAAAACGAAGATGAATATTCAATGAAAATGTCTATCATAGAAATGATGCTGATGATAAATGATTTTGATGTTATCGAACTGAGGAAAAATGAATCTATAATCGATTTCATTGAAAAGGACATTACTTTCTCAAACATCTCTACAGATTGTAAAAAGCAACTCAATGAAGTAATACATTCCCATCCTGGAGCTTCAATATTACAGTTATGCGAAGTTTTGGATGGAATGTGCTAAATCACTCCATTCCACCTATTTTTATTCTATTTTTTACTTCCTTTCTGTACTGGTTTCGTTTACTTCTGTACAATTGATAGGGAGTATAAAGTGTACATCATAATAATTACTATAAGCATATACAACTGTATAGAAATCTATATATATGCATTTCTCTTTCTTTTAATTGTAGCTGTAAGAAATAAAAACTATACATTGCAACAAGTTAAAAAACGAAGGAAGCGAGAGACATGGATAAAACTATAATGGATCTGGAAAAAAATCTTGATATGCTCCATGCAATGTTCAAGAAATATGCTCAAGTATCACAGCTGTACCAGAAGCAAATATCAGATTCAAACCTCAGTGAAGAAAGGAAGATCGAACTTTTGGAAAAGCTGAAAGCTGAAAATGAGAAAGTAGAAAAAGCAAAGATACAGATCCAAAAATTAGACATGAACCTGGAAGCCCTGAAAGAA
>JACIVZ010000016.1 GCA_014361205.1 Methanomethylovorans sp.
TAGCCGATATCTCATAATACAAAAAGTAAACATCATAAAATTTAAAACTTAATTTTTAATTGAATATCCACAAAAAATAGTTCAGACAAATACCAAAAAAGATAGTTTTTAGCAATTCTCATAAATATATAGCCATAACCTAAAAAGTTATCCAACATCCATTAATATTTCATTTCTACTGTTAGTACATGTACTTTTTCTTGCCACGTAGTCTAATAATACTTATTTTTATTGTAATGCTATTATAATGATACATTTTTACAGTGGTGAAGAAATGGAGAAAATTATTCAAGAGAATGAACATATATTAAATATAAAAATTTTTAAATTAAAAGAAAAGTATTCTACTTAATTTATTCAGGCTCTAATATAAACTCACAATGTTCTAGATCACCTGTTTTCGCAAGTGCTTTGACCTCTGCAAGTGCCACAGGGTCATAACGAGGAATATCCGCACTCCTGTACTTTGGGAATACGAGAGAATATTCTTTCATATATGTCTTACCATCCGGGCTTAAAGTAACCTTGAAAACTATTTCTGGTTTGTTACCTTCCTTTACAAGATACGTACTATTCATTACAACATCTCCTTTCTAATTTGAGACCTGAAATAAGCAAGCCTATAAAAATTATCAGCAAATTGGCTTTTCATAGGCTACCCAATCTCACACTCATATAAATATAATGTCTTTAACATATTTAAGTTAAATGGTTACTTTAATAATTATTATTACTAATGTTAGTTACAGATTTACTTATAAATATATTCATTTAAAGTAAAATCCGATATCCTAATAAGTCAGTAAATCAATTGTGACTCATGAGCCTGCTATCAAGAAAAGAATTAAGGGAGAGAATTCTCGGAAAACCGCCACTAATAGAAAATATGATAGACATTGAAACTCAGCTACAGCCCAATAGTGTTGAAATGACATTACAACGCGTGGAAGTGCTGGAAGGAACTGGTGCCATTGATTTTGATAACAACGAGCGAAAACTTCCTTCAAGCAGACCCCTTGAATTTGACGGAAATGACTGGATATTTCTTCATCCTGGAACCTACAAAGTAATATTCAACGAGATTGTTAATATACCAAAAGACCTCGCTGCTATAGCAAGACCGCGATCTTCAATGCTCAGGTGTGGTGTAAACATAGGAACTGCCGTATGGGATGCAGGATATAGAGGAAGAAGCGAATCTATGTTAGTTGTTTATAACCCTGGAGGCTTTAAATTGCGTAAGAACGCACGTATAATCCAACTATTGTTTTATAAACTACATACAGAAGTTGAAGAAGGATACAATGGACAATACCAGTATGAGAACATCTGAGAACATAATTGCTACGTAAAGAATATCTATGTTCAACCAGTTATAACAAGTCATGAGCGAAATTGGCAAATCTGTAAGAATGGAAAGGATATTCAATCGTAATACTAAGAAGACTATAATAATACCTATGGACCATGGAGTAGGTGCTGGTCCTATCAAAGGAATAATAGATCTCCCAACTACTGTAAATAAAGTTGCCGAAGGAGGAGCTAATGCAGTTCTTGGTCATATGGGACTGCCCAGATTTGGTCATAGGGGTTACGGAAGAGATATAGGACTTATAATTCACCTTTCTGCCTCCACTTCCCTGGGACCTGATCCTAACCACAAGGTATTGGTAACAACTGTAGAGGAAGCAATAAAAATCGGTGCAGATGCTGTTTCAGTACACATAAACGTAGGTGCTGATGATGAGGCTCAGATGCTCAGAGACTTGGGTTTTGTTGCAAGGGCATGTGATGAATGGGGAATGCCTCTTCTTGCAATGATGTATCCACGGGGGCCGAAAGTCACTTCTGAACATGATGTAAAGTTCGTTAAGCATGCCGCACGCATTGGAGCGGAGCTGGGGGCCGATATTGTCAAGACTAATTATACTGGTAGTATAGAAACCTTCAAAGAAGTTGTAGAAGGGTGTCCGGTACCTGTAGTTATAGCGGGCGGTCCCCAGATGGAGACTGAGAGACAACTGCTACAAATGATATATGATTCGCTCCAGGCTGGAGGAAGCGGAGTTGCCATAGGAAGAAATGTGTTCCAGTCAGAAGATCCTGTAAAACTTGTATCCCATATATCCAAAATTGTCCATGATGGAATGACAGTAGAAGAAGTACTTGGAGAATAAAATAATTTGATATTTACCTTTGGAGTATGTAGAAAAACTCCGTTTTTATAAATGCCCTAGATATTATGAACAAACTGTTGAAAATTTGGGATTTTCAAGAAACTTCTATCATGTTTTAGCAGATTTACTGCCTTCTCCACTGGAAATAAAGGGGTTTACCAAGACATATAGTATTAAATAATGACCTGTTAAGGGAAAATATCAAAAAATTGGTTTCATACATAAGTAAAAAGATTAGTAAAGCAAGGCCTGGTATTTTTAAAAGACTCATTGAAGTGATTGTTGGTGGTGGTGGTACGATATGAAAATGCTTCTTTTGGCCTTGCTTAAATATCTTGTATCTATGAACATGAATATAATCTTTATGTAAGGTTGCTTTCATTTTTTGAACATATTCAGAAAATACAGTTGATACTGAGAAACTCGATAATATTAAATCCAATGGGAATATCGATGTCCTACAGGACAATTTACAATAGCTTCATAAACAACAATAATTGATTTGAGGATCAGTATGGATAGATATGAACAAGTTATAGAACTGGCTAAACGTCGTGGATTCTTATGGAACTCTTTCGAGCTATACGGAGGAACAGCTGGATTTTATGATTACGGACCTTTAGGAAGTACTCTGAAACGCAGAATAGAACAGATCTGGCGTGAAATATATGTGATACAGGAAGGATTTATGGAAATTGAGTGCCCTACTATAGGAATTGAAGAGGTTTTTATAGCATCTGGTCATGTGGGCGGATTTTCAGACCCTCTCTGTGAGTGTAAACAATGCGGTGAGGCTTTCAGAGCTGATCATTTAATAAAGCACATTGTTGAAGAAGCTGATGGTCTCAGCAATGAAGAGCTTGACAGCATAATTGCACAACATAATGTTAAATGTCCCGAATGTGGAGGTGAATTTGGAAAGACATATGAGTTTAACCTCATGTTCAAAACCCAGATTGGTCCTGGAAATGGGAGGAAGGGCTATTTAAGACCTGAAACTGCTCAGGGAATGTTCGTGGATTTTTTGAGACTGGCAAGATATTATCGCGATAAATTACCCTTTGGGGCAACTCAGATAGGTAAATCGTACCGCAATGAAATATCGCCACGTCAGGGAGTAATTAGACTAAGAGAATTCACTCAGGCAGAAGCTGAAATCTTCATCGACCCCAGGAATAAAAAACATCCAAACATACAGAGATTTGAAAATACACTACTTAATCTGTATTCTGATGAAGCGCAAGATATGGGTGAATCCCAAATAATGACAGTAAAGGAAGCAGTTAGCAAAGGAATCATTGCCCATGAGTTCCTTGCCTACCAAGTTGCATTAGTAAATCATTTCCTGCAACGTGTTGGAATTTCCCCGGACAAACTGAGATTTAGACAGCACCGGAAAGATGAAATGGCACATTATGCCATTGACTGCTGGGATGCTGAGATCCTTACTGAAAGATTCGGCTGGGTAGAAGTTGTAGGTATTGCTGACAGGACAGATTACGACCTTTCAGCCCATGCGAATATGAGCAAAACAGAACTTTCAATTTATATTGAATATGAACAACCACGTATGGTGGAGAAGTTTGTTATCAGACCCAATATGGGGAAAATGGGGCCTGTGTTCAAAGGTAAAGCAAAACTTATTGCAGAAGCCCTTAAAGCTCTTCCAAAGGAAGCCTTTGAAAATGATGAGATTAAAGTTTCAGTTGATGGAGAAATTTTCATTGTACCCAGAGATATGGTGGAATTTGCACATGAGACTATTAAAGTAAGCGGAGAAAACATAGTTCCTCATGTAATAGAGCCTTCTTTTGGAATTGACAGGATATTTTATGCCTTGTTGGAGCATGCCTATGATGAAGAAGTTGTTTCAACCAAAGATTCTGTAGAGCACAATGATGAAGAAACAAGGATAGTTCTGAGATTTAAAAAAGAAGTATCTCCTGTAAATGTGGCAGTATTGCCTTTATTGACAAGACAGGAATTAATCGAACCTTCGAAAGAGATTGCTAACAGACTCCGAGAAAAAGGACTTTTAGTTGCTTATGATGATTCTGGAACTATCGGCCGTCGTTATAGGCGTAATGATGAGATAGGTACTCCTTATTGTGTAACTATAGACTACGATACACTGAAAGATGGTACAGTTACAATAAGGGATAGGGACAGTATGCAGCAGGTCAGAGCAGAAGTTGCTACTATAGAAGAGGTACTTTATGATATGATCTATCGAGATAAGAAATTCGAAACTGCAGGAAAGCCAGTATAGTATTTTCACTTAGCTCACACATAACATTTATACATAAATATAGAGACGGTATCATGTAATTATCTAATTGAACATATAGAATTTAACATGGCAAACTATATAGAACATCCACTAATAGTACCTGGAACCGTTGAGCAGAGGCTGTACCAGCTTGATCTTGCAGGCAAGGCCCTTTCATCACCTACACTGATAGTTATGCCTACTGGCCTTGGTAAAACAATAGTTTCACTACTTGTTATTGCTGCCAGGATTGAAAAAGTTGGTGGTAAAGCCCTGGTACTCTCACCTACAAAACCTCTTGTTGAGCAGCATGCCTCTTTTTTCAAGAAGGTAATGAATATACCTGAAAATGAAATTATTACTTTTACTGGAAGTGTGTCTCCCGAGAAAAGAGTAGAACTCTGGAAAAAAGGAAAACTGATTGTATCTACACCCCAAGTCATTGAGAACGACATAATTACAAAACGTATTAACCTTGATGATGTCTGCCATATAACATTTGATGAAGCTCACAGAGCTGTAGGTAACTATGCTTATACATACATAGCAGAGAAATATTTTGAAAATGCAAAGAATCCTCATTGTCTTGGGATAACTGCAAGTCCTGGCAGTACAGATGAAAAAATAAGTGAAGTATGTGAAGCACTGCATATCAAATCAGTTGCTATTAAGACAGAGTCAGATAGTGATGTCAAGCCATACATTCATAAAAAAGAAATCGAATGGATTAAAATTGAACTTCCAAGAGAGATGATTGAAATCAAAGCTCTTTTTGAAAAAGTGATGGAAGATAGGTTTACAAAACTTGCAGATTTTGGCTTTCCGGTGCATAATACTAAATTTGTTACTAAGAAAGATCTGCTCGGGATACAGAAAAAACTTCAGGAAGAATTGAGAGGTTTACCTGACCCTTCTCTCTATGGAGCAATATCAATTGTCGCTGAGATAATGAAGGTCAGCCATGCAATCGAAATTATAGAGACACAGGGGATGGAATCATTGCGTAAGTATATGGAAAGGCTGGAACACGAAGCATACTCAAAAAGCGGAAGCAAAGCTTCAAAAAGATTGGCTGAAGACCTCTATATACGACAGGCAATACATAGGATCAAAGATTGTGAGAGTGAACATCCAAAACTCGAATTTGTGAAAAATATTGTAATCAACCAGATAAAGGATAAGACTGAATCCAGAGTAATAGTTTTCACTAACTACAGGGATACTGCAGACATGGTAACAACTTTCCTCAAAACTGTGAACGATATCAAACCAATAAGATTTGTAGGACAGAGCTCTAAATTTAAAGACAAAGGTCTTACTCAAAAACAACAGGTACAGATAATTGAAGATTTTAAAAAGGGGATATATAACGTATTGGTAGCCACTTCAGTTGCAGAGGAAGGATTGGATATACCCTCTACTGATCTTGTAGTCTTTTATGAACCTATCCCCTCCGAAATCAGGAGTATCCAGCGTAAGGGCAGGACTGCAAGGAAACGTGCCGGAAGAGTTGTAGTACTTGTCACTAAAGGTACAAGAGACGAAGGTTATTACTGGAGTAGTTTATTCAAGGAACGTCAGATGCTGAGTAATATAAAAGATTTTCAGGAGATTATGTCTGCAGATTCAACTCTGGAAGAAAGTGCTGCACAGGAAACAGAAAAACCTCAAAAGCAATTAACTGAATATGCAGAGTATAATAGCATTGATAAATGTAATCATAATATAAATATATTCATAGATCACCGGGAAATACGTAGTCAGGTAGCACGAGAACTTGAAAAGCTTGGGGCAAATATAACTATTAAGACATTGGAAGTAGCAGATTATGTTATCAGTGAAAGGATAGCAATCGAAAGAAAAAGTGTAGAGGATTTTGTCAATTCTCTTCTGAACAATGTTTTGTTCGAACAGATCTCTAATATTTCTCGTTCCTATGAAAAGCCTGTTCTAATAATAGAGGGCGAGGGATTATTCTCAGTAAGGCAGATAAGCCCCAGCTCCATCCATGGAACTCTTGCCTCTATAGGTATAGATTTTGGAGTATCTATATTCTACACCAGGGATGCTCAAGACAGTGCTGCGTTTATTCTTACTCTTGCAAAAAGAGAACAATCTAATGAACAGAGAGAGATAAAAGTTCATGGAAAAAAAGCCTCTAAAATGCTATCAGAGCAACAGGAGTATATAATTTCTGCTATAAAGGATATCGGCCCCACTGCTGCCAGAAATTTACTTAAACATTTCGGAAGTGTAGAAAATGTGATGAAGGCAGAATATGGAGAGTTGATAAAGGTCAGAAACATTGGACCAAAAACCGCTTCCCGGATAAGAGAAGTTGTATCAAGTGAATATAAAGGGTAAAGTAAAATTCAAATACACCCTTTTTTCTGAACTACTTCTTCAGTTTATCTATTATATCTAAGCTTTTTTCTATTAATTTTAGAAACTCATTTATCCTACTAAGATCCTGCTCTTGTTGCATGGACCTTGCAAGCATAATGATTTTTGTGGTAAGAATCTCTTCCAGGCATTGTAAAGACTCTCCTGAAACTGCCTTGTTTTGAACTAAAACTTCTGAGTTTATAAAATTCCTTTCATCAACTTCAGAGAACTTATTATCTGATGATGAGATTACATTTACTGAGGATGGAACTTGTATTTTTGAGTTAATACCTGCAGAAAGCTCCGATGAATAATCTTCCTGTTTATCCAAATGTTTTTCAGCAGGCTTTATACAATATTTGTTCCCTGTATCACATACTGGGCAAATGACATTGCCTTTATACCTGAACAGGGGAGCTCCACATTCCGAACAATGCTGTGCAAGCATTGTACCTCCGATCTCAAGCATCCTTGAGATCTTTGTTATTGATTCTTCATCTTTTTGGCTCATATATTCCTCTTATTAAGATATTATCAATGAAAGTCTTTTTATACCATATAATAGTTTAGTTGTTACTTGATTATCTTATTTTAGTGATAGATCATCTGAAGGTGATTTGTATGGCAAGCGATTTTAAGGATGTTATAAACCAGTGTATACAGATATTAGAGCAGATCGCAAATGATAATTCTGTTCCAAGAAATATAAGACGTTCTGCAAGCGATGTGCTGAACACACTGAAAAATGAAGGGGAGCCTCTGTTCATGAGAACAACAGCAAGTATTTCAATCTTAGAAGATATAAGCAACGATCCTAACATTCCATTACACACCCGTACTTTAATATGGAATGTTGCAAGCCAGCTTGAAACAATTCCTGTAGATGATTAATGATTGTGCCAAAGGAACATGAACATTAGTCCCTGAGGAGTGCATCTTCTTAAACTTATTCTTATTTTTATCGTGATGTGTTTCTGTTGTTATTATTACCTTCGAGAAAGAATGTAGAAATATATTTTTGATTCTTGCACTTGTTATTCTCAATCAGGATAAATAAAATACAAAGAAGATAGAACATGATAATGCAACTTATTGAACAGATAAGAGAAGAGTTGGAAAAAAAAGATAAAACTCGAGAGAAGGGAATAATTATATCAAGAGAAATTGTGCGTGATTGCAGAGTAGCAATACAAAATATCCATAAGATGGAACTTGAAACAGCAAATTCTATAATCAAAAATGCAAGAAATAATATGCAAAAAATGGTGGAGATTCTTAAAGATCAACCAGATGTATATTATTCAGGTTTCGTGGAACATGCTCAGCAGGAATTCACAGAATGCAATGTTATATATGCACTTGTCTGTGGAAAAAGCATACCTCAGCCAAAAGAGTTGAATGTTGAATATGTGGCATATCTCAATGGATTGGGAGATGTCGGTGGAGAAATAAAAAGACATATTCTAGATTTGATACGCCACGATATGCTGGAAGAAGGAGAAAGATACCTTAGTGTGATGGAAGAATTATATACAGGTTTGATGCTATTTGATTATCCGGATGCTATCACCCATGGACTCAGGGCAAAGACGGATAAACTTCGCATGCTTTTGGAAAGTTCAAGGAGCGAACTTACATCTGCACTAAGGCAACAAAAACTTGAAAATGCCATTAAATCTCTAGAAAATAACTTATCTTCAATTAAATAAAAATAAATATATCATAATGAATTAATCACCCCAGAGGATATCAATATGAAATTCAACCCTGAAGATATCAGAGCAGCAGTAAAAGAAGACTTTGATGCTGCATGGAATAATGGTAAGAAATATGTGAAAAAATCATCACTTAATCAGGGATATCCGCACATGGAACTTAACTATGGAAAAGTGCATCCTGTCTATGAAACTATTTCACGCTTAAGAGAAGCTTACCTTAGAATGGGTTTTCATGAAATGATGAATCCTCTGATAGTCGATGAGAAAGAAGTACATAAACAGTTCGGACATGAAGCACTTGCAGTGCTTGATAGGTGTTTTTATTTAGGCGGACTCCCAAGGCCAAACGTAGGCATATCAGATGAAAGAATAAAAGTAATAAAAGAGATGTTGGGTAATATTGATGATGAAGGTATCGAAAAAATAAGGAAAATACTTCACGCATATAAAAAAGGTGACATTGAAGGAGACGACTTAGTACCTGAAATGTCAAAAGAACTGGCAGTATCTGATTCACTTATAGTAGAAATGATAGATCAGGTTTTTCCTGAATTTAGAGAATTGGCGCCATTATGTGGCCGTAAGACATTGCGGAGCCATATGACATCTGGCTGGTTTATAAGTCTTTCAGGCATAGTGGAGCGTGCAGACCCCCCTTTTAAGTTCTTTTCCATAGATCGCTGTTTCAGAAGAGAACAGGCTGAAGACGCCGCAAGGCTCATGACATATCATTCGGCTTCTTGTGTAATCGTAGACGAAAATGTCACAGTTGATCATGGAAAAGCAGTAGCACAGGGCCTCTTAGCACAGTTCGGTTTTGAGAAATTCAAATTCAGGCCTGATGAAAAGAGAAGTAAGTATTATGTACCTGATACACAGATAGAAGTTTTTGCATACCATCCAAAACTGGTGGGGTCAAAAACAAAATATTCTGATGGCTGGGTGGAGATAGCAACTTTTGGAATATATTCACCTACTGCACTTGCAGAGTATAATATATCCTATCCTGTAATGAATCTTGGACTTGGGGTAGAAAGGCTTGCTATGATTTTGTATGATGCAACGGATGTACGCTCCCTTACATACCCGCAGATGCCACAGTATTCCCCCTGGATCATGAAAGATGATGAACTTGCAAAGATGATATACGTGGAAAAAGCACCTTCTACTGCTGAAGGGGAGCAAATACTTGATGCTATAGTAAAACAGTGTGAATTACACGGTTCTGAGCCCAGTCCATGTGAATTCATTGCATGGGAAGGTACGTGCTATGGACGGAAAGTAAAAGTATCAGTAGTAGAACCAGAAGAAAACACTAAACTCTGTGGACCAGCGGCTTTCAATGAAGTACTTGTATACAAGAATGATATCCTGGGAGTTCCAAATGAGAAAAGGTGGAAAGAAGCTTTTGATAATGACTCTGCCAGAACAGGTATAAGATTTATAGATGCTTTTGCAGCCCTTGCTGCATGGGAAATAGAGGATGGTGCAAAGAATGGAGAAAACTTTGTTGAGACACGCGTAAGAATAGTAAAAGTGCCTTCAGAGATTAATATAAAGATTAAACCTCTTGCTCAGCGATATATCACAAGCAATAATAAAAAAATAGATGTGAGGGGACCTGTTTTCACAACTATAAGAGCAGAGATAGAATGATTCTGCCTTGCGAACAGTTTAATCCGGAAGGCAAATCATTGGAAGAACTAAGAAATATACAATTGAAGATAGCATCTAATGTAGCTCTTTCTGACCACATTGGAACATTGAAAACTGTTGCAGGCGCTGATTGCTCATATATTGAAGACAGAATTATTGCTGTAATAGTGGTGACGGATATATCTTCTCTTGAAGTTTTGGAACAGAAATATATAGTTCAGCCAGTAAAAATGCCTTATATAAGCACATACCTCTCTTTCAGAGAAGGGTACCCTCTTTGTTGTGTATTTCAGGAATTAAGAATTAAACCTGATTTAATGTTAGTAGATGGGTGCGGCATCTCCCATCCAAGAGGTGCAGGAATAGCAACACACCTTGGAGTCGTGCTAAATGTACCTACAATCGGTATTTCCAAAAAGGTTCTCTGTGGAAAAAGTGTAGCTCCAATAAAACAAGGTGAAGCAAATCCTCTTATACATGAGAGCAAACATATTGGATGGTTACTTAAAAGTACAAAAACAAGTAAACCTATCATTGTCACTCCTGGTCATTACATATCAGTTAAATCTGCTCTCTCAATGACTAAAATGTTTTTAAAAGGCTATAAACTGCCTGAACCTATACGCTTGGCAGATAACTTTGCATACATGATAAGATCGCAACTTAGATCTAAGGTTAAATAGATGTTGCTACATATATATTATTGTATTTATCATAAAACTTTATTTTGTAGAATATTCTTTAGTCCCTTAAAATAACCACATGGAATATATAAAAATAGTAAACTGAAAATATCCTTATAAATTCAATTAAATAAAAGAAAGATCACCGTGCATTAAAGAAAGGAATTTCCTCAACATCTACTTTAGTGGCGGTACATATCTGATTACTTGTAACACGGCGAACTCTTGCTACAAATCTGGGTTCAAGTTGTATACGCAACATTGTTGTTTCACGTTCCTCATAAAAGCTGTCATTACTTTGAACTATCCTGTGAGTGACAACCTGATGCTTGAGGACTTTTGCAACAATGCCCATACTGCCACCTCTTAAATCTTCGGGACTTACATGAGTTATAAATATGAAATCACCTACATTGGCATTGTAAGCTGCAAAGAAATTATGCGGACTACGTACTTCAATGGTAAGAGGATGATTGTTCCTTAACTCTGTTATTACGCGCTCAGCCATACCTGTTAATGCAATGCATTCCATGTTATCACCCATACATGGGGAACTCTTTCCTTGGCGCTGGTTGCTGCTCAGTTGATTTTACATCCTCTGCAAGTCTCTGCATTTCTATTTCTATTTTCTCGGCCTGTTCAATGAGACTTGCTGTGTTCACTGATAAATTATAAAGCAGATTTAAGACATCTATAACCACTGCTGCTGCCCGTGGATCTGGATTTTGGCTTTGAGTTGCACCCAATAAACTTATAGCCGGTATTTCTCTAACAAGGCATTCTGCCATAATGCTGCCAGATATGCCTGAAATGGTGCCCATCTGGAATATTTCAACTTTATCTTTTATCCTTTCCAGCATTTCATGTGTTGTGGCTGCACCAAACACTTTACGCTCATCAGACATTGTAGCAATACCTGCAATCGAAACTATTTCTTTTACGTTTATTCCCCGTGCCCAATCCAGTAATGCTCTGCTGATATCATAAGATACTACCGGATTAATAGGAATATCTGAGACTACCATTACAATATTATGCTCCTCGCTTTCATATATCCTTACCGGCATGTTGATAAGACCTTCATAGAGCACAGCTATAGGAGGGAAATGCCTCGAATCAATAGAACCCATATAATTCATTTTAAGTTCATCTATGATCTGCTGGCTTGCAATATTACCCACCAGACCTATTCCAGGAAAACCCTCTATGAGAATTGGGTTCTTTGATCTTATGGGTTTTGTTATTATTTTCACGTTCTTGTCATCGTAATCTGTGTCTGCCAAAAGATCACCTGTTTCTAACTAACAGTTATTTAATCGCTGATATTTTATACTGATTATGATAGATAAGAGCATCGTTTAAAATTAATGGATGGTAAACATGGAGAAAACAATAACATACTTTGAAAGCACTGGCAAGGAAAATACACAAGCAGTCATAGATGCTGCTATCAAAAGAGCTGAAGAGCTGAGAATCAAGCAAATTGTAGTTTCAAGTACTAGTGGATATACAGCGTTAGAGTTGGCAAAAGCTGCAAATGGCAAAGATCTGAAGATAATTTGTGTAAGTTATCAGTATGGAATTAAAGAAGATGGAAAATGGGAGATGGAATTTGATACTTTAAAAGAGCTGCAAAAAATTGGAGTGGAAGTTGTTATCCAATCGCATCTCTTCTCTGGAATTGAAAGAGCTATCTCTAACAAATTGGGAGGAACAAGCAGAATAGACGTTATATCAAACACTTTAAGATCATTATTCGGTCAAGGCTTTAAGGTAGCAGTTGAAATAACAATGATGGCTGCTGACTCAGGAAAGATCCCTGTAGGACCTGAAACAGAAGTTATTGCTATTGGAGGTACTGGTCATGGGGCAGATGTAGCTGTTGTCATTAAACCCACACATTCACATAAATTTTTTGATGCACAGATCAGAGAAATAATCGCTATGCCAAGAGAGAGATAATATACCATTATACCTTCACTTGTGTTCACTTTTTATGTTGTTATCTTGAAATTCCAAATCCTTCTGCAAACTTGAATTGTCAGAATTCTCTGAAACTTTATTGTTGTCGTTAGTATTAGTATTGATAGCATTTCGAATATCTAACGTGGACTTGAGAAAAAACGCTGTGATTACAACAGATAATGCGAAGACTATAATCGCAATGAAAAATACTTTTATACTATCCATAAAGGTCTAGACCAATAATAAAAAAAAGAAGGACCAAAAGGTACTTCACTGGGGTTTCTCATAAAGTTTTGTTTTCTGAAATACCTTGCCGCCCTTCTTGGAGTGAGGCTGTCTGAAAACGCTGTCGTTTACTTTCTCTATCTCACGTGCCTCAATTGCCAACTGTGCTGCAGCCCTCATCATTTCATGGCCTGCTGCAGTTGTGAGGGCAATCTGTTCAAGTTCCTTCATCATGAAACATGCTGGGAAATTGATCTTTGCAACCATATCTGCCATGTGCAGTGCTGCAAGAGCTTTTGCTTTTGCATATGGGTTATTGAAGTGAGCCCTCTCAATACAAACCTCGGGCTTGGCAAGAATGTGAGGTAACTGGATTGGCTCACCTGCATCGACCTGAGCTGCAACTTTATCAAGCTCTTCTTGAATGAGCCTTACTACACCACAAGTAGAAAGAACTTTCATTGCATCTGAATTAAAGGAGGCCATCTCCACAGCGTCTAAGAACTCTGTCTTTGCACCTATGAGAGGATCAACGGTCATAATGATATAACCAAAGCCTGCCTGCTCAAGAGCATCACGGTCCTCTTTCTTGGTGGGGCCATCTGAGACTATTATGCAGGGAACATCTTTATAAAATTCTCTTGCTGCTGTTGGACCAGGTGCACTTGAATTGGGACTAATCATAACATAAAAATCTGCTCCTATTTTTTTAAAATCTGCTGTAGCAGCTGCTTCATCTTTTCCCATCTTAGGACCTGTACCAAATACACGGATAGAAATGCCTTCTCTTGCCGCAATCTCATCCTGAACCAGATCTATTACCTGGCTCATACCTAAATTACCTAGCTTAATGATTCCAATCTTGGCCATGTAAAATCACAGTACAGCAATAGTGCGGTGTAGCATATATTACTTTTGGAATGCAGAATTCATTCAAGCACGTTTAAGCTGGTAATTATAGATGTCCAACAAATTTACAGGAATCTATCCGAAAAGGTTAAAAGGAATGTTACTTATTTCACATCAGCCTGTTCCATAAGCCCCATTTACAACTTTAAATCCTAGGTAGATCAAGTGACTTATAGAAATGTTCTTTCTGAGGAAATTAATAATACTAAGAAACTGATAGTTTTTGATATGGACAGCACCCTGATCGATGCTGAAACTATTGATGAGCTTGCAAAGGCAGCCGGAGTTGGTAAAGAGGTATCAGCAGTAACCGAAAGGGCTATGAAAGGAGAAATAGATTATTCTCAGGCACTTACTGAAAGAGTTAGACATCTTAAAGGACTGAGCCTGGAAGATGCGCAAGCTGCCCTGGAAAAGATACCTCTTATGCCTGGTGCTAAAGAACTTATTAGTTTCTTGAAATCCATTGGGTACACTACTGTAATGATATCCGGGGGGTTTACATTATCTTCAGAAAGAGTGGGAAAACTACTTGGGATAGATCATGTAGTGTCCAACGAATTAATAGTAAAAGATGGAATTCTCACTGGTGAAGTGAGAGGAGCACTTACTGCACATAACTCAAAGGAACTGGTGCTTGAAGAAATTGCAGCTCAGCACGGGATCGCACCTGAAGAATGCATAGTAGTCGGTGACGGAGCAAATGATATATGCATATTTAAAAGAGCAAAATATGCTATAGCATTCAATTCAAAACCTGTATTACGACAATATGCAGATGTTGTGATAATAGAGAAGAACCTCAAAGCTGTGATTCCAGTCATCGAATCTTTCGAGCTGGATCATCGGTGTGTATCGTGCATTAGAAATGCATAAAACGCCGGCTTTATGCTGGAGAAGGAGGACTAACAAGAGATGATTAAAGAACTGAATGAAAAGAAAGCAGAACTTAAGAGACTGTCAGAGGAATACAAGAAACTGCGTAACGAACTCAATGCCGAGGCAAGTAAACTTGCTGCAAAGCGCAATGAGCTAAATAAGCGGACAAAAGATCTTATAAATGAAGCTCAGAACTACAAAAACCTTCGTGATGAGAATAATCAAAAGGTTAAAGAACACAAGGAATTAAGGGATGAGATTAACAATAGGGCCAATGAGATCTATGCCCAGATAGATGCTATACGTGGAGAAAATAATCTTACGGGCCCATCCATCAAAGATATACGTAAAGATATCGATCGTCTGGAATTCGCGCAACAGACAGAGGTTCTGAGTACAAGCAAGGAAAGGGAACTTGTAAACAAGATTGCAGAACTGCGCAAGCTATATAATGCCAAAAAGCAACAGCTTGAAAGTAACCAGGAGCTAAAAGAACTGTTAGCAAAAGCGCAGGAGATAAGGGATGAGGCTTCAAAGGAGCATACACTGCTTTCAGAGTATGCACAGAAAGCACAGGAATACCATGACCTAATGATAGCTACCTTTAAGGAAGCTGACAGGATAAGAGCCGAATCCGATGCAGCTCATAAAGAATTCGTGAAGTTCCAGGAAAGCGCAGATGAGAAACATAAAAAGTTCATTGCTGCCCAGAAGGAGATACGGGAAATTGATAAAGAAATCCGTAAGCTTAAGAAAGGTGAGGCAGAAGGTAGAAGGGAAATATCTAAGGCTGATATGCGGAAAGATGCCGAAGATATATTCGATAAATTCAAGGCCGGAGAAAAACTCACTACAGAGAATCTCATGGCTCTTCAACGCTCTGGACTTCTATAATAAGATTTAAATAAGATTCAAAAAGGGTGAACATTTCGCCCTTAAACTTCAATTTTGTTTTATATCAGTATTTATATCCAGATAAATGCGCCTGAAATTAGAATCGCGCATTAAGCATTTGTCACCTGTGAATATAGAATCTGAGGTGATCTTATTCCATATCTGTTTTAGAGTATCTTTATGGATATTACCATAACTTAAAGGAAGACAAGAACATGGCCACACATTTCCCTCTGGAGTTATATGGAGCCATTTCCTTCCGGCAAAGCAACCCATTTTCCGTACTATATGAGGAATAGGAAATATTCTAGGTCCTGAACTCATAGAGGCACGGGATACAAAATCATCAAATTTTTTGCGATCTTCAGCAGACAGAACCTCATTAGTATGGTTAAGCCACCTGCCAGTAGGAACTATCTCAAAGAAAGATATCTCATCCACACCTGTTTCACGAGCCAATTCGTAGAAATTGTCCAATTCATGTATATTTCGCGGAGAGATAACCACATAAATATTAACAAACAGTCCAGCTGCTACTCCGTTGAGAATTGCAGATATTGCATCTCTAAATACACCTGAACGGCCACGCATAAAATCATGGCTTTCTTCATGAGCACTGTCCAGGCTGACACTTAACATGTAAAGTCCAGCATTCTTAAGGCTTCTCGCACGTTCCGCAGTTAAGCCAACACCAGAAGTAAAAAGGCCCGAAATTGCGCGTTTCTTATCCACATAGGATATTAAATCTTCCAAACCATCATAAAGCAATGGTTCCCCGCCGTCAAATATTATCAAAGTGGTACCCATGTCTTGTGCCTGATCAATGACTGATTTTACAATATTTTGTTCTAATTTTGCATGATTCTTTGTATCAGGCAAGGCACAGTGAAGACATTTGTTGGGACAATCTTCTGTTATAGAAATGGTCAATTGCTCTGGTAAATATTTACCCTTTCTGTTTGCTATCTGACTGGATACAAGCCTATCAAAAGGTTTGCTTGGTATTGGAGGCATCCATGTGGAGTAAATAAGTCTGTTGGCCTCTACCCTCGACGGTTTTGTACCATCGAACATCTGCATCAGATCTTTGACCACAGATTTAAAAACAGGAGACAATAAACCTTCTGTATTCATCTTTAAATAACCATCATCTACCGTTGCATAAACGTTGAAAAGAGCATTCCTGTAAAAGTAATACTTATTCATAGATATTTTGTTCACTTCCTTCTAAGTGCAGCCCTGTATGCAAGAAGTAACGAAGATGGCTTTTTCTTTATAATGAATTTAGCTATGTGTATTGCCTTAATTACAGGATCACCTTGGATGAAAGAAAGATCTTCATCCTCAAATAATTTCATCATTGAGTCTATTTCCTTATCTGTCATTTTTCGCAGAGTTTCAAGTGCTATACGGCCTAGATAATACTCGTTTCTGTATTCGTGGTTCCAGCGTTTTCTGTACTCGGATAAAAAGGCTGCTGAAACATTACCTTTTGCAATAGCATCTGCTGCCACATCACCACATATTTGACCTGCATGCATTCCATATCCTATACCTGACTGGGCAGCAGAACCACCTGTAATCATAACACCTTCACCTATTATCTCGTTTGGTATGGCAGCTATGGGATCTCCACCTACTGACTTACTAATAAATGATAGTTCATTTAAACCTTTTATTTTTTTGAAACGCTCTACCCAGGCATCAAAAAAAGAAGATACATCTTTTCCGTGTCTTCGTACATATACTCCCAATGTTGCACGATCACCACCACATGGAGAATATGTTGTTTTCCATCCTGGAGCATGACTTCCCACATAGTATTCAAACATATCAGCTTCTCCGAGACCTGAAGCCTCTACCTCGGCTTCCATAGACCATGCTATATCGCCAGGATACTTGATAGGTTTCATGCCCATAAGGCCTGCAATTCTGGAATTGATGCCATCAGAAATAATAACAAGTTTAGATCTCAGGGTTCCTTCATTAGTACTTATAGAGAATATTTCTTCATTCCGAATTACATTAAAAGCTTCAATTCCTGTGCGAACATCAACACCTGCCTTTAGTACCTGTTTTGCATAGTATTTATCGAATTTCTTGCGATTTAAGAAATACGCTGGACTCTCTATAAAGACCTCTCCTCCAGAAGGGGCTACTATACGGGCACCTTTTAGCTTCTTTATTACATAGCACTGGTCGACAGTTTCACCTGTCCTATCGAACATTCCTTTAAACAGAGTATTTGCAGGATGGGGGGGATTGCCAATTGATTCTTTCCTGTCTATGAGAATAACATTTGTTCCTTTTAAAGCTGCATTACGAGCAGCCATAAGACCTGCAGGAGAACCACCAATTACAACAATATCTGCATCCATAGAATCCCTTACCATATTATAGAAACATAAGTTTTTGATAACACCAGTAGAAGTACATCAACTATAAGTGAACCAAACATGATTCCTCTGTAACGGGAACCCTGCAAGAAGAGAGAACCACCTCTTTGAGGAGTTGGATTTTTAATAAAATCGAAAGATTGGAACAACATCCATATACCTGCAAGAATGGCACCTGTAAAATATATTGGTCCAAGATGAGCAGTAATTCCTATGGCGATGGAAGCAAGTACCCCGACAAACCACATCAATGTTACAAATCTTGCTGTTGTGGGTACACCAAACGTTACAGGAAATGTGGGCGCTCCTCGTGCACGGTCTCCTTCCACATCCCTTGCCACACCCGATAGTGTGAAACCCCAGTCAGTGAAACACATCATCAGACCTAAGAAAATAGCTGGAAGGGGCAAAATTGAACCATAATCTGGTTGCTTAAGGATTCCTGCCGGATCAAAAGCAAGCCATACACCAATGGGCACAAGTCCATAGGCAATCCCTACAGGAATAAAACTTAGGTAAGTGGTTCTTTTTGCTACACGTGAATATATACTGATTGTTATCACTGCTACAAAAAGTACGACAAATGATTCGGGATTGAGAATTAACGCAGCTGCTGATGCTATCATTCCCAGGAATATGGCATATTTCAGAGCTTTCTGTTTACTGATTTGGTTAGATGGAAGGGGCCTATTTGGAAGATTAATAGCATCGATATCCATATCGCAGCAATCATTATAAACATATGAACTGGTAATTGCTGCATAACCTCCTATCAATGCTATTATAAAAGACATTAAGGGGGGGAGAGAACCTGTTGCGAGATAGGATGCCAGTAATGCACTGGCTGCCGGTAAGGCAAGATCCATATCAGCTATTTCCGGTCGTAATAGTTCAATCAAAGGATGTGTAGTCTTTGAATTAGAGGTCGAGACCAATTGAATCACCGCTGTGAAAAATACAGATATTATTCAACATACATAGTTCTAAATTAATAATTTAAAATAACTGTTGCCACTTGCTTTAATTTTTCAATCAGAGGGTGTTTAAACCTTTCTGAAAGTATAAATGTGAATTCTACATCTGGGTTCAATTCTATAAGTTTAAGGACATTCAAGTATGCTTTTTCAAGGGATTCATAATCATGAATATGGATAGATTCTGTGTTGAATGGATAAATTTCAGATAACTCTTCTGGAAAAGCACCAAAAGGTGGTCTGAATAGGAGAACATGATCAAACTCGGAATCAATACGCATAGATGAAGCTCTAATAAGAGCTTTTCCCTTGAGTGAGAAACGGTTTAATCTGTGGCTGAATCGCATCACTTCTGGACGCATGGATGATTCTGGACCACAGTAAAAGAATGTAGATTTCGATACTGGATCATACTGTTCCAGCCAATCAGAATATTTGTACATCTGCTTAAGAGCCGAAAGCAAGCGGGGATGCGCACGACACCTTTGTTCAACTAGTTCCAGTAAGTTGCCTTCTTTTATGGATTGTTTTACATGCCGGATTTCCTCAAATGTCACATATAGATTATGCCTGGCAAGGAGTTCCTCGCAATTAGATGCCCTTTTGAGTTTTTCTGCTGTATATGATACGCATATAGGGCAGGAACATGGAAGATATTGAAGCTTATCTACATGATAAGTACCTGTGGTAGTGATATATCTCTTGTCTTTTGCATAGAGAGCATACGCTGCAGAATCAAACAAATCGCATCCTAGAGATACTGCAAGTGCAAACATCATGGGATGACCTGCACCAAATAAATGAACTGGAGCAGAAGGATCCAATCCTTTCTTAGCTGAAATTATTACATCAACCAGTTCTGAATAGCGATATGTTTCCATCAGAGGCACAACTGCACCAAAAGGATAAACATCAAAATTTATCTCTGAAAGAATACGTGCACATTTTTCACGCAAATCAGCATAATTTGAACCTTGAACCGGACCTGCCAGCATAATGTCATCTTTTATTAATTCTTTAGCAGCTTTGAGGCGCTGGATAGTAGTATTTAGTTCAATTTCTGTCTGTTCTCTTGTGACATTGGGGGGAGTTGGAATATCCAGCGGAACGACTATATCTGAACCTATTTTCTGCTGAAAATCCACAATTTGTTCATTAGTTATTTCTACCTCGCCATAAACCGATAATTGAAATGACCCAGAATCTGTCATAATAGGCCCTTCAAAGCCCAGTAGAGAATGCAAACCTTCTTTTAATGCTTTTTCACGTAGTTCTTCGTTGCGATAAATAATATAAGAATTGGTTATAAGCATTTGAGCGCCAAAGTTCTGCATTTCAGAAGGTTTGATGGATTGGATATTAGGATTGATTACAGGCATAACAGTAGGTGTCTCCACTACACCGCGACGAGTGATCAATTTACCGATGCGGCCTGCAGCATCTTTATGTAGTATTTCGAATCTGGAAGTCATGGGGGGTAAATAACATTAAAGATATATGTAAGTTGCTTATGAAAAATTCTTAATAATAGATGAATTGCAATTAAGCCTTTGAAAAATACTGAAATGTAAAGTTAGGATCTTTCCTTATTAAAATAGTATGAATAGAGTGAGCATAGCAGCTATCCGTATTTCCCAAAGGCTCGCGCACTTTAGTACAGTACGGAACGTGGGCAGGCTTATCTTCTGTGTTCGGAATGGGTACAGGAGTTTCCCTGCCGCTGTGGCCGCTATACTCTTACTCTTATGAAGAGGATTAAAGCCAAGGTCCGGATTCGAACCGGAATGATATCGCTCTGCAGGCGATTGCGTAGCCGCTCCGCCACCTTGGCACTAGCGGAGTTCTAATGATGAAATGGTATTTAATCGTTTTCAGTCAGATCATGTAACTCTGAGCATACATATCAAATATCGTCTGGAATCAGCAGGGCAGACAGGCACGAGTGATTAGTAGCCGCGGACTGAACATCTCGTTGCCTTGATGCTTACATCCCGACTCTATCAAACCGGTCTTTTACCGGAACTCTTAATGCAGTCTCTTTTCAGGTTAGATTTCGAGCTTAGATGCTTTCAGCTCTTATTCCTTAGCGCGTAGCTGCTCGGCAGTGCCTTGTCAGACAACCGATCGACCAGTGGCGCCGTTGCTCGGTTCCTCTCGTACTAAAAGCAACTTACCCTCAGACTGCACACACCTCTAGTAGATAGTAACCGACCTGTCTCACGACGGTCTAAACCCAGCTCACGATCTCCTTTAATAGGCGAACAACCTCACCCTTGGCCGCTGCTGCACGGCCAGGATGGAAAGAACCGACATCGAAGTAGCAAGCTGCCGGGTCGATATGTGCTCTTGCCGGCAACAACTCAATTATCCCCGAGGTAACTTTTCTGTCATTTTTGGCCTGCACCAAGCAGGAATCACAAAAGTTCGCTAGAACCGACTTTCGTCTCGTCATCCACTACTGTGCTGAATAACGTCAGGCTGACTTATGCTCTTACACTCTTCAGTAGGTTTCCGACCCACTTGAGTCAACCTTTGTGCGCCCTTGATATCTTTTCAAGGGCGTCCCGCCCCAGGCAAACTGCCCACCTATCGATGTCCTCCACTGGAGTTAGGATCGTAATTTCAGAAGGGTAGTGTCCCAATGGCGACTCCACCGATGCTGGCGCACCGGCTTCGACGTCTCCTACCTACACTGTACATCCAAAACCACAACCCAACGACAGGCTGCAGTAAAGCTCTACGGGGTCTTCACTTCCCCCTAGAGGTCTCTAGACTGTGCACTAGAATGTAAAGTTCACCGGACTCTGGCTAGGGACAGTAGAACTCTCATTGATCCATTCATGCAAGTCGCCAATTAAGCGACAAGGTACTACGCTACCTTAAGAGGGTCATAGTTACCCCCGCCGTTTACAGGCCCTTCTTCCCGTTGAACCGGGGTTTCAGGTACCTGCACTGGGCAGGATTCAGAAATCGTACTAACCTTTACAGGCTTGCGATTTCCTATGTTGTTATTAGACAGTTAGAGCTCCCTGGTCACTGCGACCTGCTGTCTACACAGCAGGCACTCCTTCTCCCGAAGTTACGGAGCCAATTTGCCGAATTCCCTTAGCCAGTTTGCTCCGACACACCTTAGCCTTTTCAGCTAGGGGCACCTGTGTCAGTTCTCGGTACGGATATCCAACTCCCTTTTCACGGGTTCCTGGGTGCAACTGACTTTCGCCATTACACATTCACCCACTTCTCGCCATTACGGCTCTCCATGGGCTTCGGTGCTTAGACAGCGCGACGACGCTGCTCAGCCTGCCCAAAAACGTCAGTTTATTGTTGGATAGTACAGGAATATTAACCTGTTTCCCTTTCGGCGTACTCGAATTACGGTACGTCTTAGGACCGACTAACCCTCGGCTGACGAACATTGCCGAGGAAACCTGGCCCCTTCGGTGGTCAGGATTCTCACCTGACTTTGCTGTTACTATTGCCAGGATTTTCGTTTCCGCACGGTCCACAGGACTTCACAGCCCTGCTTCTGCCCGAACGCAACGCCTTCCTACCAGATCACCTTGCGGTGCTCCGTGGTATCGGTGGTCGACTTGAGCCCCGTCCATTTTCGGGGCCCTAAACCTCGACTGGTGAGCTGTTACGCACTCTTTAAAGGATAGCTGCTTCTAAGCTAACCTTCCAGCTGTCTAGGGCTTGGGACGCCCTTTGAATAACACTTAGTCGACACTTGGGGACCTTAACCACGGGCTGGGTTGTCTCCCTTACGGACTACAAGCTTACCCCAGTAGCCCGGACTCCAACCTTCTACGACGACGGTGGGTTTGGAGTTTGACAGGCGAGCGAAGGATTTCTCCCCCGGAATCGCTAATCAGTGCTCTACTCCACCGACTATCTCCAGTCAGGTCATGCTGCGACATGTTTAGGAAGGAACCAGCTGTTGCCGGGTTAGATTAGCCTTTCACTCCGAGACGCAGGTCACGCGAATGATTTGCAGATCAACACCGCTTGCGGTCCTCCACGTAGCTTTCGCCACGCTTCAACCTGCCCACGCCTAGATCACCCGGCTTCGGGTCATATCCCAGTGACTCCACGCACTTGTATACGCCGCGCCTCACACTATGGTTGCGCGCATGTTGCTTTCGCTCCGGCTTCCCATTTACATGGTTAGCCATCGCCACTCAGATATACTCCCTGGCCCGTTCTTCAAAACGTAAGTTATGACATCGGCAATGATATTCGTACTACAGCCTCGCGACTGATTCCTTCATATCAAAGATCCTTTCATGCCATAACGCACTATCACCATCAGATTTCAGGCGCTTTTAACCTCCCTTCTTGGGGTACTTTTCAGCTTTCGGTCACCCTACTATTTCACTATCGGTCTCAAGGCGTATTTAGTTTTGGAAGTTGGTGCCTCCCAAATTCACGCGAGAATTCCGACCCACGCTACTCAGGACTTAACCCGGATCCGTTAACCCATACCTACGTGACTCTCACACTCTTTGGTCTCACGTTCCAGAGAAGTTCGATTTCAGTTAACTTGGACCTTTAGGAAAAGCCTATAACACCACATCTCCCGGCCATTTCTGGCGGGATTCAGTTTGAACTGTGCCGTGTTCACTCGCCGTTACTAGCGGCATCTCTTCGATTTCTTTTCCTGCTCCTACTAAGATGCTTCAATTCGGAGCGTTCCCGATCATTACTGATCAATGCGTAATACGCATTAAGAAGACTCATTAGGAAATCCCCGGTTCATGGGATCCATGCTCCTACCCGGGGCTTATCGCAGCTTGGCACGTCCCTCTTCAGCGCTTGAGCCGAGCCATCCACCTGACGGTATATTTACCAGAGTCCACCTTACTAATTCCAGTAAACGTCTGATATGCACACTTGTACATGATCTCATCATGATCGATTCGATGTATCGAACACTTCATCCTTCCCAGACAACATTACTTGTCTGGTGCACTTACATGGACTTGCTGGGATTCGAACCCAGGGCCTCTGCCTTGCAAAGGCAGCGATCTTCCAACTGATCTACAAGCCCTTTTCTTCCTCACCAGCTTATCCCTTTTCGGATCTGACAGTCTTTCGGTTCCTGGTCGGTTGTGCTGACCTGCGTTTGCAGGTCGCTTAGGAGGTGATCCAGCCGCAGATTCCCCTACGGCTACCTTGTTACGACTTAACCCCCCTTGCAAAATTTAGGTTCGAACACAGCACATTGTCCATGCCCTCACCCATACCTCACTCGGGTGGTTTGACGGGCGGTGTGTGCAAGGAGCAGGGACGTATTCACCGCGCTATGTTGAAACGCGATTACTACGGATTCCAGCTTCACGAGGGCGGGTTACAGCCCTCGATCCGAACTACGGCTGGGTTTATGAGATTACCATCCCCTCTCGGGGTAGGAGCCCATTGTCCCAGTCATTGTAGCCCGCGTGTAGCCCGGGAGATTCGGGGCATACTGACCTACCGTAGCCCGCACCTTCCTCCGATTTAGCATCGGCGGTCCCCACAGAGTACCCATCATCCCAAAGGATATGCTGGCAACAGTGGGCACGGGTCTCGCTCGTTGCCTGACTTAACAGGATGCTTCACAGTACGAACTGACGACGGCCATGCACCTCCTCTCAGCGATTCTGGTAAAGTCTTTAGCTTGACCTACATATTGCTGTCGCCCCCGGTGAGTTTTCCGGCGTTGAGTCCAATTAAACCGCAGGCTCCACCCGTTGTAGTGCTCCCCCGCCAATTCCTTTAAGTTTCAGCCTTGCGACCGTACTTCCCAGGTGGCTCGCTTCACGGCTTCCCTGCGGCACCAGAAACGGTCGCACCGTCCCTGACACCTAGCGAGCATAGTTTACGGCTGGGACTACCCGGGTATCTAATCCGGTTCGTGCCCCCAGCTTTCGTCCCTCACCGTCGGACCCGTTCTGGTAAGACGCCTTCGCCACTGGTGGTCCCACGAGGATTACAAGATTTCACTCCTACCCCCGTAGTACCTCTTACCTCTCCCGGTCCCAAGCCTGGTAGTATCCCCCGAAAGCCTAACGGTTAAGCCGTCAGATTTCCCGGAAGACTGACCAAACCGGCTACGGACCCTTTAGACCCAATAATAGTGGCCACCACTCGGGCCGCCGGTGTTACCGCGGCGGCTGGCACCGGTCTTGCCCGGCCCTTGCTAACACATGTGATTTATACATGCGGACAGCCAACATAAGATGCTGGCACTCGGTGTCCCCTTATCGCGGTTTCCCGCATTGTAAAGTTTTCGCGCCTGCTGCGCCCCGTAGGGCCTGGATTCATGTCTCAGAATCCATCTCCGGGCTCTTGCTCCCACAACCCGTATCCGTCGTCGGCTAGTAGGTACATTACACCCACTACTACCTGATAGACCGCAGACCCATCCTTAGGCGCAATAGCTTTCGATCATGGAGCATTCCAGCTACCATGAACTATCCGGAATTATCCCCAGTTTCCCGGGGTTATGCCAGTCCTAAGGGCAGGTTATCCACGTGTTACTGAGCAGTACGCCATGTTCACGAAGAACATTTGACTCGCATGGCTTAGTCGAACACCGATAGCAGTGACCTCTGGCAGGATCAACCAGAATTGTTGATCTCACACACATTGGTTAAAATTGGAAGTATATCGGAATTGTTCAGGAAATTCACTGAGAATTTCTTGCACGCTTGAGTTACAGTTTAATTCCTTATCGATAATTTCACTACCGACCAGAATTAACCGAACTGCCAAATCCAACGTCAGACAAGAAATAACTCCTGTCTCCACTTATGATAAGGCGGTGATCAATTCACACAACAAAGGTTGTGCGGGATTCACCTTAATGAATTTATTCATATATATACTTTACTATCACAAATTCATAATAGCAAAGTTTGCATATTATATAGAGAGAATATGAATCACTCTATAATTTGCCTCTTTCAAGCGAGCTGCATTGCATTTCCGCGTTACTTGCTCCCTTGCGGGCACCTTTACAACTGCATATTCATATAAATAAGTTGCGGGACACGGAACACTAATCAGAAAACATTTAAAAAACAATAGAAAACAAATCATGGAAAATATTTAAGTACAATGACTTGACACAAGTTTATGATTAATATGAGCGCAGAAGTGCAAATGAGGGATCGTTTTTTATAACACAGAACCGCTGTTGAACAAGAAAATAACTATTTTCGATACCACACTGCGCGATGGTGAACAGACACCCGGAGTCTCCCTTACCAACGACCAGAAGCTGAAGATTGCAAGGCAACTTGACAAACTTGGAGTAGATGTCGTTGAAGCGGGGTTCCCTATTTCCTCTGACGGAGATAAGCTGGCTGTAAGAGCTATCGCAAACGAAGGGCTCTGCCTGGACGTATGTGGTCTAGCAAGAGTACTACAAAAAGACTTGGATGCTTGCCTTGATACTGGCGTGGATATGATACATACCTTTGTATCCACATCTGAAATACAGAGGATCCATACCATAAAGAAGAGCAAAGAAGAAGTGCTCTCAATGGCTGTGGACGCTGTGCAGTACATAAAAGATCATGGCGTCAAATGCATGTTCTCGGCCATGGACGCCACAAGGACAGAACTTGATTATCTGATACAAGTATATAAGGCAGTAGAAGAGACAGGATGTGATATTATCAACATTCCTGATACAGTGGGAATTATGTCCCCTTCCCGCATGTACCAGTTGGTAAGCGAAGTCAGCAAGAATATAAAAATTCCTATAGACGTTCACTGCCATAACGACTTTGGAATAGCAGTAGCTAACAGTCTTATGGCAGTAGAAGCGGGAGCGAGCCAAATACAGGTGACTGTAAATGGCATAGGGGAACGAGCTGGTAATGCCAATCTTGCAGAAGTAGTCATGTGTCTACAATCGATATACGGCGCAAAAACTAATATCAAAACAGAATATTTGCTAGAAACGTCCAAAATGGTGGAGAAATACACAGGTATCCATCTACCTCCAAACACACCTATTGTTGGTGAGAATGCCTTTGCTCATGAGTCTGGAATCCATACACATGGAGTGCTCACTAAAGCAGATACATTTGAGCCTGGCATAATGACACCTGAAATGGTGGGGCATAAAAGACGTATTGTTCTGGGCAAACACGCCGGTAAACACGCTGTTAAAAAATCTCTGGAAGAAGCTGGAATTCAGACTACTGAAGAACAACTTGACGAAATAGTTAAAAGAATAAAAGCTATTGCAGATAAAGGTAAAAGAATTTGTGATGCTGATCTGCATGCTGTAGCATCAGATGTTCTGGGGAGAAACCTTGGCAGTGAAACCATAAAGCTGAAAGAGCTTTCGGTTATGACAAGCAATCTTACAACACCTACTGCAGTTGTCAGAGCCATTGTTGGTGACGAAGAAACAGTAGCATCAAATATTGGTACAGGGCCAGTTGATGCAGCTGTTAAGGCAGTTGAGCAGATGATCGCCGGATATACAAAAGTTAAAATACGTGACTTTCGGATCGAAGCGATTACCGGCGGTGCAGATGCACTTGCAGAGGTCACTATAGGTGTAGAAGACGGAGAAGGACGCATGGTAACTGCTCATGCTGCCAGTACCGATATTGTAACAGCATCTGTAGATGCATTGATAACTGCTATAAACATTCTTCTTGACAAGAAGAAATTGTGGGATATGCAGTAAATTAATAAGTAGCTACCAGGCAATGATGC
>JACIVZ010000160.1 GCA_014361205.1 Methanomethylovorans sp.
TTTTGTATATGAAGTGGCATAATGATTGCTAATAGTGTCTATAGTGAAAATGTTACTAAAATTGAGAATGTAGGAGGTAGCTATGAAAGTTTTGTTTTTACAACCACCTATGGGTGGATGGGTTACGTGGGGTAAACATATAGCGATTAATGTGAATCATGCTCAATTAGCAGCTAATTTACGTGAATGGTATCCAAATATAGATGTACATGTTTTAGATTGTAGAGCTTTAGAAATTGATGAGAATACAATGATTAAAACTATTAAAGACATAGAACCTGATCTAATATATATGGGTGATGCACTACAGACAACAGGTGTTGCTGCAATTCATCCACGATATAAAAGAGCGGCAGATCTTATAAAGAGTAGTTTGCCAAATACTAAGATATGTGTTGGTGGGTTTTTTTATGGCGCAAATGCTCAAAGCATATTAGAGGAAACAGAATCTTTTGATTTTATTATTGCTGGGGAAACTGAAGTAACTATGCCTGAATTAGCTAAGGAATTAAGTAAAGGTGATCCTAACATATCAGCGGTTAAAGGTTTAACGTATCGTGATAATGGTTCAGTTAAAATGACAGATTATAGACCTTTGATTAAAAATTTAGATGAACTGCCTCTTCCTGCATATGATTTATTTCCTATGGATAAATATATAGGTTTTAACTATGTAAAAAATTATGTAGAGACATATCACTCTAGAGGCTGCCCTAATGGCTGTTTATTTTGTGTGGGTTGGACAAACTATGACAAAAGAGGTAAAGATGACTGGGTTAAATACCGTATTAGGTCAGCTAAAAGAGTTGTTGACGAATTTGAAGTTCTTGTGAAACAATATGGTGCCAAGTTTGTTTGCATTATGGATGAGGATTTTAATGTATACAGACCAAGGGTTGAAGAATTTATTGACGAGATGAATAAACGTAATTTAAAGGTACCTTTCTTCTTTATGGGTCGTGCACCTTATCATTTAAGGGATAAAGATTTGCTTAAACCTTTAAGAGAAATCGGTTTTGTGTGTGGTTTGATCGGATTAGAAGCTGTGGATGAAGAAACCTTGAAGAAATTACATAAAAATGTTGAAGTAGATCAAGTTGCAGAGGTGGTTAATTTGTTTAGAGAAAATAACATAATGTCTGTTGTAACTTGGATGGTAGGTTATCCAGATGATGATGAATCTAAGATAAAAAGCAGGTTTGAACGAATTGATGCAATCGATCCAGATATGATGGCATTGCAGATTATGACACCATTGCCTGGAATACCAATGTATGATGAATTAAAACCATTTATACAAGATTGGGATTTGAAAAAATGGGATTTTCAACACGCAGTGATTAATACAAAACATCTTAGTAAGGATGATGTTGGAAGGTTAGCAGCTTGGGCAAACAGAGAATTTTATAGTAAGCCTGGTAGAATTCAGAGAATTTTATATGATAAAAATTATCACCCACTTTGTAGACTTATTGCAAGATGCTATGTTGAAACCGCTGATAAGCATGCACAAGCAGCTATGAAAAATGAAGTTTTTGTATAGGGGTTGTATATGATGAATCGTGATATACATATTAGCCCTAAAGATCTATTAAACTCTATGCAGTTTAAGGAAGGTGATTTTGCTGATATAGCTATTGTTTGTGGACAACCTCAAAGAGCTATGTTAGCTCTTGAAAAATTAGAAAATCCCGTTAAGAATTTTAGTGCTTTTGGATATACATTTTGGACCGGTAAGTATAACGGAAAACGTGTTACAGTTGGGAATGGTGGTTATTATGCCCCAGATTCTGCTTTGGTTACTGAATTGTTATGTGTTGGAGGTGTGAACAATATAATTAGACTCGGCTCTTGTGGTAGTCTAAAAAAAGAGATTGCAGTAGGTGATTATGTTTTAGCAGAGAAGGCTTTAAGAGGAGATGGGGTAACGAAATATTATGTAGATGAGTCCTATATTCCAACATCTGATATAGATTTAAATAACAAATTATGCAACTTGTTTGAAAACACACATAAAGGAATGGTCTGGACTACTGATGCATTACTAAAAGAGA
>JACIVZ010000161.1 GCA_014361205.1 Methanomethylovorans sp.
TGTCTGAAGTTGTCATTCGTGATGTACAACGCTCGCACATCTGGGGAAACATGGCACTTATAATTTCATACCTTTTATCTGCCATTAGAGCTTCATATTCTTCAATGTCAATTCTTTCCAGAATACTTTTTATCTGTGGTGCTATGGGACTCCCAGCAATTTTACGCTGGATATTTTCATCTCCATCAAGTAATCTTACAGCAAGCCATCTGAGGGGATATCTCGCTACTAGTTCTTTGTCCTGAGATAGCACTTTTTCTATCTCTATGATTTTTGATTCGATCTCATCACCATAGCCTATTTCT
This sequence comes from Methanomethylovorans sp., assembly GCA_014361205.1. GTDB lineage: Archaea > Halobacteriota > Methanosarcinia > Methanosarcinales > Methanosarcinaceae > Methanomethylovorans. The sequence goes on from JACIVZ010000161.1 coordinate 306, forward strand.
CTTGCATGATGTTTCTCCTTTTGTTTTTCTGCAATCACAGTGTCAAGAAGTTCATGTATGCCAATATTTTCGCTCGCTATGGTAAGAACAACAGGTACACCCAATAATTTTTCCATTTTCTCCACATGCAACCTGTCCCCTCTTTCTGTAGCCAGATCATACATATTAAGTGCTATTACCATCTTTGAGCCAAGTTCCATAAGCTGGGTGGTAAGATACAGATTTCTTTCAATATTAGTAGCATCCACTATCTGGACTACCACGTCGGGCTTTTCCTCAACAATAAAATCTCTGGCTACAATCTCATCCATAGAATAAGCAGTAAGGCTGTAAGTACCAGGGAGGTCAACTACTTCTATTTCATATCCTTTGTAATTCTTGAAACCACTTTTTTTCTCGACTGTTACACCAGGCCAATTTCCCACATGTTGTCTGGAACCGGTAATAACATTAAAAAGAGTAGTCTTACCTACATTTGGATTGCCTGTTAGGGCTACCCTTATCCTTTCGTTCTCCATTATCCTTCCTTATCCTCTTTTATCTGTTCATTGTTATCTATAAGTTGAACACTAGAATATACATTATGAAATTATTCTGATACAAATTAATAATACAATTTAATTGATATTTTCTATTAAAATATTTACAGCTTCTTGTTTTCTTATGGACAGATTATAACCTTTTATACGGAATTCAATGGGATCTCCCAATGGAGCAGTCCTTACAGCCTCTATTTCTGAACCTGGCACCACACCCATATCCATCAGTTTTTTCCTCAATGTGCCTTTAGCAAGAATTTTCAATATTCTTGCCTTTTCTCCTGGATGAAGATTATCAAGTGTCTGTTCTGCCATGTTTTCCCTGTTCCTATTTATCCACTAAATACAATTTTAGTATATAGAAATTTCGGATCGTCTAACTTTTTTAGTCATACAAAAACATTGATGATTAGACTTCCCTAAACAGTGATCTCTTTAATAATAGGCTATAATAAAATCAGTTCTGGTTTTCTTTGTGTTTTTTGCCGTGTACAGGGCATTCCTCTCTGGAAGAAACAGTGCAAGCTATATTTTCGCCTGTATCATAAAAATACTTAAAATGGTCAAGACAGATAGGTAATTCTTTATTAAAATTCATGTATTCCACAAATTTTGTGAGTCTGTCGAATGTTTGAGGAGTTAGGATGTGCTCTATTCTACATGCATCATGATTAGCAATTTCTTCATCAAGACCAATGATGATGAGGAAATCACGTATTGTGCTATGCTTTTTTATTGTCTTTTTTGCTATCCTTTCTCCTTCTGGAGTGAGGGTGACACCACCATATTTCTCATAATTGATGTACCCCATCTTAGTTAGCTTCTTGAACATTCCTGTGACACTTGGGGAACTGAGATCCAGTTCTCTGGATACGTCTTTTACCTGAGCATAACCTTTCTTTTCGATTATTTTCTCAATTGCCTTTAAATAGTCTTCAGTTCTTTCAGTAGTCATGGGCATTACCTTGCCTAAATAAGCTAATAACATTTGGAATGAGAGTTACTCTACTATTTAAGAATAGCGATTTACTTATATACTGCTATACGAGAAAACTTTAGCCTCAAAAAATCAAAAAGTTATTTATTGAATTATACAAATAGTTGTTTAATACAAATAATTTATTTACAATAATAAATAAAAAGTTAGATTCCTCTCAAACTTTTGAGATATTTTTCAAGCCTGTCCATGCCTTCC
>JACIVZ010000162.1 GCA_014361205.1 Methanomethylovorans sp.
GAAAAGAAGAAATAGAACAATCCCCACTAAAATAAAATAGAATTCCCAATTATGTGCTACCCACCCAAATAGATTTTCAGTATTCAAAACTGTAAATGCTAACAACGCGATCACTGCTAAAATAATGATCTCAATAATTGCATATACACTTCTTTTTTGTTTCATAGTTCCTCCTCATTATTCTTTGAAATTATTAATTAACAATTTTAGCTATCATCATCAAGATATATTGTGAAGTAATAAGCTGATTATCTTTTTCAAAAATCAAGTATTTCAGTTCGCATAACATAATTTACCATTGTAACGAACTTATTGGAATTTGCTTTCCATTTTTAATGAATTAAAAGGTCACTCTTGTTCCATAGCTTTTTCAACTATTGTGGAAATTCCTTAATCAATAATCTTTAATTATGCTATTCAATGTTTTACTTTCCCCAATATCAACATAATACATGATACTGAAATTGATATAGCAATATAATTCGCTATCTGCCTTTATCCTGCCTTAATAAACCTTAATAGATAGTATAGTCAGAACTGAGAGTAAAAGCAAGATTAATCAAGATCGTTTTTTATAAACCTTTTGTTCTATTTCGTCCAGTGGCTTATTCTGGTCCTCTACGAGAGCTAAAAAATACAATGCAAGCAAATAATATCACAAATGCACATGTCAAATCACTCCATTACAGTCACTTTAGCGCACATATAACAGCTACAATCAGCACAATCGAAAGAATTTCACTGTGTACGTGCATGGTAACCACTAGCCACTGTCCTTAACAAACCGTAAGCCACGGTAAAAACAAGCTTTGCCACATCATATTAAAAGCAATCCTATAATAACATTGGAATATTTATAACTAATTTGCCCAGTATTCTGTAGCAGATATCCATGTTGAACCAGTATTGAGTTTATAATATCTATTTACTGTATCATACCAGTCATCCATTATGCGCATATAATGCCACCATTATTAGAATATTCTCTCCAACCTACACTAAGAATCCAGTGCCAAGAGAAAAGGCCGTCAGCTAATAATATTCCACAAGGAAGATCTCTTGTAGTAGCACTTTTTATTCCTTAAAAATCACCAACTTGTCTTCATTTTTTTATTGCCATGGGCACTGTATTACTTAGTTTGGAAATTAATCTTATTGCAGCTCTAACATTAAGATGACCTTCATTAATTATTATATATTTTTTTACAACAAAAAGGCATAACGTCTACAACAAAATGTTATAGAGGTTATGCCTTTAGTTCTGTTTTGCTAGGACTTTTTTTGAGATCCTCCTAATTAAGCCAATAACATTGTGCATCTTTTTACTTAAATTTAAAACCTGAAACCCATTGTTCCCAATGGATATCAGGTTTTTTGTTTTATTTAACTGTCAAAGAAAAGATCATAACATTTTATAGACTTTTTAGTGATTATTTTTTTATTATAATCTTTTGATTAGGATAAATTAAATTTGGATTTGCTAGTTTATTATCTTCTGCTAAGTCTTTCCAGTCTACTCCATATTTAAGAGCTATTTCTGAAAGTGTATCCCCTGATTTAACAGTGTAAATAATTTCTGTTGATTCATTTTCATCAGATGTAGTTGGTATCAGTAACTCTTGATTTGGATAGATTAGGTTTGGATTTGATAGTTCGTTTAATTCAGCTATCTTCTTCCAATCCACTCCTGTTTTTTGTCCTATTTTGTAAAGAGTGTCCCCTGATTTAACTATATAGATCTCATTTTCAGGTTGTTGAGGTTCTTCTGGTTCTGTTGGTTGTTGAGGTTCTTCTGGCTCTGTTGGCTGTTGTGGTTCTTCTGGCTCATATGGTTCTACTTCTATTCCATATTCTTTTAACACTTCATCAGGTATGAAGCCTTGTTTTATCATATCATCTGCATTTATAGCTGCTGAATTAAAGCTCCTCCCATCTTCTGATACTGGTAGAGCCAGTCTGCCTGCTTTGATTTCTTCAATTAAATAAGGTCTAAGAGGATG
>JACIVZ010000163.1 GCA_014361205.1 Methanomethylovorans sp.
TGGGTTCATACTGTTCCACATAATCTGCAACATACTCTTGTATGCAATTAAATAATTCTCCTTTGATCAGAAAATAATCTTTTTCAGACTCCACAAAGTAATCTATAAGAGGCATGGCCACCGTAAGTTGAAGATCTTTTCCTTTTCTCACTGCCATTATCTTTACATCTTCCCCTGATACTGGATTTTCTCTCTTGAAAGATGGTGAGTTCAGATGCTTTTCCAAGTTCAGCACCATTTTCTCAGTAAAAGACATTGGTGCATACCCAACCGCAGCAGAGGTGTCATTGGAAACCACCACTTCACCTTTACGCTTGAATATATCTGTAAGTTCTGCAGATCCTGGTTTTAGTTCTACCTGATAGATGAGATCTTCTGGATTAACATATCTGAGGTTTGTCCTCAGCCATTCTTTTGCGGTATTTATAGCTATATCTTCTACAGCCACTTCGATATCTTCTAAGCGGAATGTTGCTCTGTCACCAAATACAAGTCTCATAGGACTTGTGATATTCCCACCTCCAAATTTACCTTGAACACTGCCTGCAATCAGCAGGCCTTTATCAACGTTATGGTGCATGATAGCACCAAACTTCTGAAGATATTCAGTGCAAAGATTAACTGAAACTTTTTCCATTATGGAATCACATATACTATCAGGATGGCCCAGACCTTTGCGTTCCACAATCTCAAGTGGTCTTTCACCTGCTATTTTACCATTGAATGCTTCTACTGATATGTTGCGCATTTGCCCACTCCTTGTTATTTTTAAGTTTGTAGATGATAGATTATTATAATTATTGACTTTCTTGAGTAATATCCTTTAGGTGATCTTTGACACTATCTGCATGTGCCAAGTATTCTTCCAATATCATCGGGAAAGTATGTGCTGGCACGAAACGTACCCCCAGCTCTTCAGCCCACTTCTGGATACCAAAATCACTTGCTACAACTGCTGCATCCAGTTCTTTGGCAAGTATAAGCACATCGATATCTGGTGCACTATCAAGGATACCATATCTTAATGCCGACCTATACTTGTTCCTGAACTTTCCGATTATTGGGCCTATAACACCCTTTTCTATTTCGAACTCTATCTGTTGGGCATTCTCTGCCTTTGTTGTAAGAAAAAGACATTTCGTAGAGCCTTCCCAGATAGCTTCTTCTGCAACTGCCATACCTTTGTTGATACGCTCCCGCATATAGGACACATATTCATGGAATATACGGGAATTGATCATTACATTATATCTGTCAGGTGCTTTTTTCACAAGCCAAGTATCAATCTTAGCTACAACATCAGTTTCACATGCATTGTTCTTTGCGAATTCGTGCAGTTCATTGTATACAGATGGAAAGGGCACATAGCAACTGATGCCAAGTTTAAGCCGTGCACTTGCTATTAATTCTAAAATGTTCTTCATCCCTTCACACAGATTATCTATTCCCATAGACTGGCGTGCTTGTAGGTCAGTAAGAGCTGTAGTATCCAAAACAAAACGTTGTCTTAACATGGAACTCCCTGAGCATTTAATTGGAACTTACTATTATATTAAGGGGTGTGCTGGGATTAAAGGATTTGTGTAATGGAAAAAGGAAGTGTTTCAAAACTTTTAATGTTCTTCTGTTTGATTATATGGATACTCTCCTAAAAAATTTTCAGCAGCTTGCTTCAAACGGAAAAGTAATTAATACAAATATCGCAACTATAATAGCAATGATTAAAAAAATCTGGATAATTGTATTATATATTTAATTATTGCTAATTGTTCTCTTGTAAGCCTTATGTGCAAATGAAAAAATAAATAGAAGCTTGTTCTCAATAAAAAACGTGGCTGATAAATATTTGAATAATTAAAAAAGAGGAATAAGAAGCTGATGAAAATGCACGCCACATCTATAATAAATTCCATTGGTATGGAATTTTTGTTTATCCCTGCCGGTGAATTTAAGATGGATTCAAATAATTATAGTTATAAAAATGATAATAT
>JACIVZ010000164.1 GCA_014361205.1 Methanomethylovorans sp.
TTATATATCATTTCCATATAAATTCCACTTATTCACTTTCTTTTCAGTCTCCATTGTTACAATACACTTTTTGTCAAGGTATTGTGATCCCCACTCAAGCAATGTTTTCAGAACCGGAATCACAGTTCTTCCGAAATCTGTTATTGAATATTCAACTTTTGGAGGAATCTGCGGGTACATTTTTCTTAACACAAGCCCATCGTCCTCAAGTTCCCGAAGTTGTTTTGTAAGCATCTTTGGCGATATTTCAGGAATAAGCTGCTGAATTTTGTTATAACGTAAAGTCTCGCCAGCCAGCAGGCAGAGTATCATAGGTTTCCATTTGCCTCCGATAACATTCAAAGTCGCTTCTATGGGACAATTACAATGGTTGTGAATGTTACAACAATTTTCTTCACTCTGCATCATATCACATTGGTAAGTTACTATCATAAATGATTGTATGGTATATAAATATAGTTAATTCAAAAGAATAGGTGAAGATCCATCAAATTAAGTTATCTTCATTCTTCAGAGGTGAATAAATGAAAGCAATAGGTATTATAGGAAGCCCAAGAATGAACGGAAATACAGCCACCCTTGTCAGACAGACCCTAGAATCTGCATCAGAAGCAGGAGCCGATACTGAGGTTTATTATCTCAATGAACTGGAATTCAAAGGCTGTCAGGGATGTGGTTATTGCAAGATACACACTAAATGTAAGTTACAGGATGATCTTAGCAAGGTTTTGGATTCACTAGTAAAAGCAGATGCCATTGTGTTCGGTTCTCCCATATATTTCAGTCAGTTTACAGGCCAGATGCGTTTGTTCCTTGACAGATGTTATTCTCTGATAAATCCGGATTTTTCTCCACGTGTCACACCAGGAAAAAAAGCTGTACTTGTTGGTTCCCATGGTGCCCCTGACCCTAACATATATAAAGCAGTGTATGATGAGTTTTCAGGGAACATTAAAAATTTCATGGGTATAGAGACAGTGGATACTATTATAGCTGCAGGATACACCGAGCCCGGTTCAGTTAAAAATAACACTGAGCTGATAACCAGAGCAAAAACAGCAGGTTTAAAATTGACAGAATGAATAGTTGAAAATTAAGATAGACCCTTTCTCTGCCAGAGAAATAAGCTTGCTGAAAAAGAATGATTGATAGAACGAAACAGTTTTGCTCAATCTTAAGATCAATGTTTTACAATAGAATAGCTTCAGGCTGCAGGCCTGAAGCTGATGTTGTTGTGATCTTTAAAAGCATGTACTTCATAAGTGTTATGATTTTTCAGAAGATGCTCTTAAGCTGCAATGCATTGAAAGAATCTTTTTAAGAAAATCCCTCGATTTCAAGCACATGTACCAGACAGTATAAACGTCGGCTTGTTTCTTAAGAAGATTATAGGTAATGATTTTGGTAGTATTAGCTATCCTGAAATAAGAAAAAAATGAAAAATCCATATTAATTAATATATAAAATATGTTTATGAAAATACTATTAAACTCTTTAGCATCTTTATTTAATATAATAATGAGTAAACAGCTTAATAACTCAAAATTTATATACTAATATTGTACATATAATACATATTACAGAGGGGAATTCTATGGAACGCGACAAAACGACATTCCTTCAGTTCCAGGAAATCTATTTTAGATACCTGAATTCAGAACAGCTCTCAGAACAGGAAGCACAATTAAAAAACAATATGATTGACTTTGTTCAACGGGCATATATTGAATATTTTTTGCATTGACAACCAGTCAAAAACAATGCAGAAAAAATTAAAAATGCCAGTTTAATTTTTAGGTTGTATTCTTTATTTTTGGGAATTTAATTATATACATATATATTTATTTAGCCTTTTTTC
>JACIVZ010000165.1 GCA_014361205.1 Methanomethylovorans sp.
GCCAAAGTACGTTTGCTCAGAGGGGTTGCACATGATTTAGTCGATAGCTTCACAAGTGCAACCAATTACATATCCTGTAACTATATTGAATATCTCCTGGCTATATCCTTTCGGAACCAGATCAAATATATAAAAATAGACCTTATGAACCAAACAATTAGTCCGGGTTGTTACAGGTCCGAAGATACGGAATGTACATGTAGACATCCAGGTGTTTGAATAAGAGTTATCAGAAGTATCAAAAGGTTCGATTCATTCTTTTTTACGCATTGTATGTTGTACCTACGCAAACATTATATATTATATTATTGAACATCAATAGAATTAAGAGGGGATATAATCAAAACCGTCTACAAAATCATCATGGGACTCGTAATCGTGTTAGTGCTTTTATTTGTAGCCTTCCCGTTCATTTTAGTTGGAGCACCGACTTCCCTGTTGATGATAGATAATCATGACACAGTAGAGCACGAAGTATTAGTAGAGATATTTACTCCAGATAATGAGTCTTTTCTCAGGGAACAATATACCATCAAACCATCTGAGTACATATCAGAAGAAAAACCTACTTTAATGGTATTCAGAACGCTTTTTAAAGGAACTGAAAGCGGTTATCGTGTTGTGGCAACACTTGACAATAATAGTTCTGCTTCCCTTGAGATTGCTTACCACCCATGGAACGAGCCAATTGTAGAGATTTATGAAAATGAGATATCTATTGGGGAGATTACAGTATAAACACTCATGCCATCGATTTTACCCTTAAGTTTGAAACATCTTTACAACTGAACTATCAGGACCTCAGGATGGATGGATAATAGTGAATGGTGAATTTGTCACTGGGGAAGGAACATATCTGGAAGAGTAATATTATGATTCCAAAAACACAATTCTAAGAGTACTGATAATTCTCTTACTCGCCTGTTCCTTAAAGTCAATTATAACTGGCGCGGACGAATCCGTATTTAAAGAGCAAAAGGATAGTCCGGATTTCATAGCGACCAGAGAAATATTTCCCGAAGCCCCACACAATAATGCTCCTTTATTCAGAGCTATGTGAGTCTAAGTCCTCCAGCAGTTTCTTGTTTTGCCAGTAGAACCCAACCATTGTTCCAGTTACAATGAAACCAATTAGCCAGACATTTAAGAAAATATCGGGCCAGAGATAACCTGATACAATAATTAGAATTACACCAAACAACCACATACAGACGGAATAAATAAGTGAAGCTTTTTTAGGGCCATACTTTTCATTCAAACGATGAAGCACTTTCCATCCCATAAAGTAATCTGTAAGTTTTAATGGTTCTGTGACCTTAGAATCTTTTACAAATCGTTCCATTTTTTCTTTATTGATGCTCTTGGATTTACTGTAATTCACAACCGCGAAGATCATTGTGAATATCAAAGCAATATAACCATATTGCCAGGGAAGGATAATGAACAGTAATAGAGAAATAAACATCATTGAACCCGCAATTGCAGGTATGTAACTCTCTCCATACTTGCGGGCCGAATGTAGATTGTAAATGGTCACTGAGCCAAAGAAAATCGCTCCCACATGAAAAAAGGTAATTTCCATTTTTACTTCTCCAATTATCTAGTGTAGAAAAACAACAACATCATATTAAAAAATTATGGCCCTTTTCTCGAACTGAAATAAGCAGAGACTCCAATGACTATGATCTGTCAGTCTGATAAAATCGATTATCTACATTTTGAGTAAACTATAGAAACAATTATATGGATAACATAACATTTAAAAATTATGTCCGGTGATCTAAATGCGAGTATTGTATAAAATAATCTTGGGGTTCG
>JACIVZ010000166.1 GCA_014361205.1 Methanomethylovorans sp.
TCAATCTCCATTCGCTAATATGAGGTATGAATAGCGAATGGCGACAAGCAGGATCTATATGAAATGAAATAGCGAATGGCGAAATGGCATTTTGTTCAAAAAGGTCATTCACCACTCGTATGTAAATATGGCTATATCGGGGTATATTTTATTACATTTTTATAGTGTTTTTATACTGATGAAGAAGTCAATTATATTGGTATGTCCAATTGTAACAGTAAATAAATATGACAAATAAGTATGATATATATATCCAACAAAATTTGTATCTCCTAATTGTAGGATTAATTATATAAGACATATATGTTTGACAACAAAGAGAACTCCAAAATCATATGTTCTGCGTTGCAAAGTTCCCATCAGTGGACAAATATTTTGATGCCCTTCTGAGGCGATTAAATGCCCCTGAGAGACGAGGAAGGGTATTGGATAATGGTTTTATATACAAAAAAGATAATATTACCAAAAATACCACAAAATTGATTAAAAATAATCCTTATAGTCTAAATTATGAAGTTTGGATCACACAAAGCAATCAATGGATCACTATCTGTATTTTTGGGTTTTGATATAGCTGGAATTGTTATAACAGTGCTTGGTGGAGTTCTGCCAGATATTTTAGATAGAATAATTGCTGGTCGTAACGAATGGTTATTTTCAAGAATACACCGCAAAATAAGCCACTGGTGGTTACTTTGGGGGGCAATATTATATCTATGCCATATTTCTTTTTTCCCTGTAATTTTCCAAATAAACACTTCTGAAATACTATGGTATTTATCTTTTGGAAGTTTGCTTCATATAGCCTGTGATAGTCTCACAATGAGTGGCATACCATTTTTAAATCCGTTTAAACAATCTATAGGCTTTAGATTATTTTACACGGGTTCTGGTGCTGAATATGCATTGGTAAGAGACAGATCCGTAATATTGTATCAGCAGTGGAGGTTGGTGGTGACAAAGGAATAATCCACAAAAGCAGAGGAAGAGCATCAAATAGAAGGTATTCAGATGAATTTAAAAAAGCTGTAATTACAGCTGTCAGAAAAAAATATAATGATTTCTGTCCTACTCTTGCATCTGAGAAATTGTTGCAAGTTCAGACATTAAAATACGAGGAGGTGTAAATTAAGGATTATCAAAGTGTTCGGGAAGCAAGACAGGTTATCAGTAACTATATGAGTTTTTATAACCAGGAAAGACCACATCAGTCTCTTGGTAATAAGACACCGACAGAGGTATATTTTGGTAGAAACAACTAAAACAAAGACTCAAAACTGTAGCTTTAAAAATGCTATTTCTTGTCTTGACAAATGGGTCCACTTTAAGAATAAGATGTTAGGTAGAAAAGGCCAAACTAAAGTAAGGAGGTAAAACATGTCTAAAGAAGCTGAAATTAGCATGATGCTGTATAAGGGATTGCAACCGCAGGAGGAGAACAAGCTGAAGAGAATTGAGAATCATGTTATCAAACTTATGCTTGAAAACTGGGACAATAGACGCCCTATGTGGACGAGCACGTCTATCACGAATAGCCGTTTCTTGCAACTCGTCGTTATGGGAACTTCCCAACCAGAGGTGCTTTTTGAGTTGACGGAAGAGCAATTAGCCAACCTTTCCGAAAGCGATATTGTTTCGTTAATTAAGAATAAAATAGGGTGAATTGAAAAGAAGGATCGGCAACGAGGAGGTTGAGCGTGAAATGGATAAAAACTCTATTTAAACGTAAGCAAAAAACAAGAGACAATAAAGTTATAACAATACATAATATGCAAAATAATTGGACAGGTTTAAAAGAT
>JACIVZ010000167.1 GCA_014361205.1 Methanomethylovorans sp.
TAAACTTTTACATACTTTTCTTTTCAGCAACTTTATAATTTAAGTTTTTCTATTGATATTTTTTCTATTGATTTTAATATTTGATGAATCTTATAATATTTTTTGCTTTTCCGTATATTCTTTTTCGGGTAAATCTCATCATAATGATAATAAACATATTTAATATATTCACAAAGTTTAAATATCTATAAATTCGATTTTTGATTGATCTACAACAAAAAATAAGCTCAAGAAAAGGTGATTAAAATGAGAATTCTAATTGCACTTATGGTCTTAATCGCTTTCAGTATAAATGCTCAAGCTTGCTGGCCTCCTGAGAAAGTTCCTGAAAAAGTAGTTGAGAGTCCAACTAATGAAGATGAGAGTCCAACTAATGAAGAGAGTCCAACTAATGAAGATACAGTCGAAATTGTTGAACCTTCTGAGGATACTTCTGAGGATACACAGGATGATTGTATTGATGAGCAGCAAAATGTTGATGAATCTGATGATGTATCCCATGTATCAGATGAATTAGAAGAAACAGAAGAAGATGAAGTAGTTGTTCCTGTCATGGAAAATCATGATGAAACAACAGCTGATGAAGCTGAAGATGTTCTTCCTGTTGTAAACACCATAGATCAGGATCTAACATATATCCCTCGATCAAGCGGCTATGGAGAAGCCCATATAATCACTGAGGTTCAGGAACGGACAGAACGTAAGTCCTTGACAAATCAACTGAATTCGGCCATAACTGATGTAACAGAGAAGACTAATGATATCACAAAAGATGATACCACAAAAGTGAACTCTAAGACGAACCATGAGAACACCAACTCCCAGGCAACAACCGGAATAACACTGGCGGCACTCATAGCAACTATTGCAGGTGCTGCCTACTACTTCAGAAAGTGATTATGATGTAAAGTAGGTATCTATTAGATAGAGGGGGACAGATACCTACTTCTTTACCATTATTATTACCATTGATTATAGATTATAGATTGAATCAGCTGTTTTCAGGCTTTTCAAATAAACGTAACATTTTCAGGTATTTTTTTTCAATTAATTCCCATGAATAGTTTGTTTTTACATATTTTTTACCATTTTCCCCCATCTTTAATTTTATTTCGAAGTTAGAACATAGGTATCTGAAGCATTCTCTGAATTCCTCATAGCTCTGATACCAAAGACCTGCATTACTTCTGAGGCAATGACCTTTCAAAACATCACATTCTCCATTAACCAATACTGCCGTTCCACAGCCCATTGCTTCCAGAGTTACCAGAGAAAAGCTTTCATAAGGTGATGGCATGATCAGAAATTCTGCTCTGCTGAGCAAATAATACTTTTCCTCCTCAGAAACAAAACCAAGATATTGTATTTTATGGTGCTTTGGAATTTCAATTGCATCCAGTCCAGCGAGGATCAGAGTGGGCACATCCGGAAATTCTGATATCAATCTCAGGTAGTATTCAAATAACTGATAACAGCCTTTAGATCCTTCAATTCTCCCAATATACAGCACATATTGTTGTAAATTTACTATTTTTTTGTTTTTTTTCAGTATTTCATTTCTATCTATAATTTTTGGAATTTCAATTCCGCATCCAATTACATCAAACACTTTTTCTTTTGCAGCAGTAATTTTTTTTTCTACAAGTTTTTTTTCTTCAGGTGTGCAATATATAACACCTTTTGCTCTTTCAAAAATTTCCTTCGTTGTATTAAGATCAAGAGCAGAATCATTTT
>JACIVZ010000168.1 GCA_014361205.1 Methanomethylovorans sp.
ACAATGTGTTCAACTCTTGAAGCCAAGAATATGGAGGCAATATATATGGAGTTTGTCGCTGTAACATGTCAAAAATGTGGTAAAAAAATGTATGTAAGGCGTAACTGCATCCGTAATGCAATGTACTGTACTATTCATTGTCTTGAATCAAGTCTTTCATCAAAGAATTAAGTGTATAGGTTGTTTCTCAAATTTTTGCTTTGTGTGGAATGCTGATCACCCACACATATCATTTATCAAAAAAGTTTAATCAAAAAAGTTTAAGGATGTGATTAAATAAGGTTATCACTTTTACTTGTGTTAGTTATTATTACTACTGCTCTGGCTTGTTGGTCCATTTCCTGTGTCTCTGAAAAAACTACATACGGAAATGAAAAAGTTAATTTAGCAGAGCTTATTGATGAATCTGGAACTGAGTATCTGCAGATACCGAATCCAAAGAACATTTATGAATCTAACGTCTTAGTCAAACAGAATGGATTAATATATCCTCTTGCAGATCCTATTGATGAATATATTTCAGAGGAACTCAAAGTTGTAAAATCAACAGATACTGAAACCGACACAGAGGACTTAAGCTCAGCTTCAGTGGAGTATGCTGAACTTGACGTAAAGCTTACTGCAACTGATGTTATTGATCAGGATTTATTATCCCATCCAGTCGAAACAGAACCTGTAATGCTTGGATCATCTGTGGGAATCATGATATTACTGATTATTCTAATCATAGGTTACATTTGTGTTATAAATAAATAAATAAATAAATAAATAAATAAATAAATATCCCCATATTAAAATAAAAGCAGGGTGTCAGCCAGAGTTTTCAAAATTTAAACAATTTCTAATTTTTTCACTAGTATTCAGATATAAGATTAATATGAGATTAATTTTTAATATTCACATTATTAGTCATGACTAATTATTTTAGCATGGGCAAGCTTATATACTTACACGCCCTAAATAGAAATGTCTAATCATATTAGTCATGGCTAATATATGGATACACGTCAAGTATCGCATTAAAATGCTCATAGAACTGCAGTTTGGCAGAAAAACTCAAAAATGTCTTAGAGGTATGAATTATGGCACCACCAATTCCCCTTGCAATGGTTTCTGAAGGTACTGAAACCAAAGTTGCAGGGATCAACGCAAGCAGATCTCTTGCTGAGCGCCTGAAAGCTATGGGTTTCATAGAGAACTGCCCTCTGAAAGTCACCAGAGATAACATGGGTTCTCTTATTGTAGAAGTAAGCGGTTGTAAATATGCGCTTGGAAAAGGTATGGCTTCAAAGATACTGGTAAGGCCCGATTAAAATAATTTTCTTTTTATTTTCTCTTCAACATCGTGTGAGTAACGTCAATTTTTCTGCCTTCAGATCGATCATGATATTCCTTTATTTTTAGGTCTTTAGGCTATTCTTCATTGCTTTAAGAATTATCCCAGCACATGTTATTTGATCGTTTTTGATAAATATTCATAGGTTTACAATTGAAATGAAGGATATCTATCCATAGATATGTGGAATCTGTTCTATCTAATAAGTACTTAAAGTTTGTTGATACAGCGCAAGCTGTATCGGCAAACTCACATCTTCAGATTTATAGTTGTAAATATTCTAAAAGAAAGTATACACAACATCAGCTACTGATACTTGTCCTGTTGAAAGAGTATCTTAATGAGGATT
>JACIVZ010000169.1 GCA_014361205.1 Methanomethylovorans sp.
CTCAGGGGATTTATCCTTTTTAAATTAATAGGTCAAAATAAAATTAAAAGTAGGTTTTCTACAAAGCCAAAACAATTGTTTATATTTAAATATTTCGTATCAGCCTGGATCAGATAAAATAAATAAATAAATCTGACAAAAATTATTCAGTTTAATTATTTCTCGACAAAGAGAATAAACACTATCATTTTTAGGTCTGTTTAAGATAATGGGCTGTTTGAGAGTTCATCTTACTCCATCATCATGAACATTTTTCATAAATCATATTGAATGAAAATATCAATTCTGTTGCCTGCGATGCAGAGCATACATCTGAACTTTTTTCATCTTTGCAAGGTTAAGGATCCTTTGCATTTCTTCTTCCTCGATCACTCTTGCATCGATATACCCGCAGTCTGCAGCTTCATTGAATATTTCATATCCTATGGATGAGCGGACAAGCACAGAAGTATATCCCTGCGGTGTCCCTACACCTCCAAAAGAGATATCACTGTTCTCAGAAGCCATATCTGTGCAGTATTTACATGAACTGCTGCGAAAATTGTCAAGCTCCTTCAGATCAAAGCTTTCCATTCCGCCTGAAGTGATCACTTCAAAACGACCTTTCCTGATCTTCATGGATTCTATGTCATCAAGGTGCATGTTCTTTCCTTCAATGAACTGCTTTAAGCCTTTATAATCAAAACTGTCCATACAAAACAATCCCAGTTTGAGTATCTTTGCCCGCATGAACATATGCAGGAAACCACGGGGACTTTTTTGCATCTTGTATACAGCATCAATGTTGCAACTTGGACCAACAAAGGCAATACTGTTCATACCTTGCCGGATTGCACTCATCAGGGCATCCATTGTCATGCTGTGGCTGTATATACTGCCTGAAGAATGCAAAAGATCTTCATATGTCTTTGCCACTATAGGTACGGGTTTCCATGGCTCCTTTTCGGACCTGGAAGTAACAATTGCACAATCGATGAGACCTTCCTCAAGAGCATATGCCAGCATAGCAGTTACTACACCACCGTCCTGTCCCTTGATCTCTTTCAGGTTAGATTTTGCTGCATATGCCTGCCGCAGAGAACCTATCAAACCTTCTTCAGTAGTGATAGTTCTTGGACACTGATTGTAACACACACCGCATGCTGTGCACTTACCTGTTAATTTAGGTTCTCCATCATCTAACGAAATTGATTCACAGGTAGATGCACAAGCTCCGCACAACGTGCAGATTCCAGGTTTAATGATATCATTACGTAATTTTCCAAAGGTTATCTTCTCTTTCTCCTGCAAAGAGCGTTTAAGACGGATAGCGTTCCTTTCAACCTTATCCAATGCATAGCTACAGGAAATAGGAGTCCTGTTGTTTATTTTACGACGTTCTTGTATAATATCTATGTCACTCAGAGATTCATGCTTACATTCAGCTCCTCTTAGCATCCTATTCACCTGCATAATCATACGTAGTTTTTTTTGTATCAGTGAAATCTGCAGGTTAAAAAGGTTATTTTAATGGCTTTGTAGAAATGCTCATTTGAACAATATATGTAACCTTGACATACCTGTCAAGGTTATGCACTAAGAGTTTCAATTTCACCTCTTTTGCTTGATT
>JACIVZ010000017.1 GCA_014361205.1 Methanomethylovorans sp.
ATTTCCAATGTTTCTGGGAATCCAGGTGGATTAGTTTTATTTAGCATTACGGATCCTCTTTGTTATAAGGAATATATTTATAATGCGATTTGCAATTATGTAAAGAAACTGTATCGTTATAGTTTCTGAATTTCAAATTTGAAACAACTATCAAATTTTGATTTTTACATTTGTTTTTAATATTATACTTACTCTTTGTACACTGGTTACCTTTATATAGAACTGCTTGCATTTAGATTCAACTATCGAGTGTTAAACATATTCGATAGGATACTATAAAGTTCAGATTAATCGTTCAATTCTAATATTATATGAGGAGGTTAATGATTTGGCAGCACGAAAGTCTGGAAAACCAGCATACCATTCAGGTAACAGGAGTCAAAGAACAAGGGGTAGGGATGCTCAGAGCATCAATATCCTTGCAGGAAAAGCTGTGGCAAATGCAGTAAGAAGTACATTGGGTCCAAAAGGTATGGACAAAATGCTTGTGGACTCTCTTGGTGATATAGTAATCACTAATGACGGAGCTACCATTTTAAAAGAAATGGATATTGAGCACCCTGCAGCAAAAATGGTAGTTGAGGTATCAAAGACACAGGACGATGCCGTAGGGGATGGGACTACAACAGCTGCAGTATTGACAGGTGAATTGCTCACAAAGGCTGAGGAATTAATTAATAAAGGCATACACCCCACAATTATCACAGCTGGATACAGGCATGCAGCTGCAAAATGTGAAGAAATTCTAAAGACTATAACCATTGATGTTTCACCTGATGACAAAGTAACTCTCAGAAAGATAGCTTCAACTGCACTTACTGGAAAGGGAGAAGGGGATATGCACAAGGATTTCCTCTCGGACTTAGCAGTTACTTCTGTCCTTTCTGTTGCCGAAAAGAACGATTCAGGTTACACAGTAGACATAGATGATATTACTATAGAAAAACGCGAAGGTGGCAGTATAAGGGATACAGAACTGATCCATGGGCTTGTTATAGACAAGGATCGTGTTAGACCCAACATGCCTCAAAGAATTGACAATGCTAAGATAATGTTAACAAGCTTCCCCATTGAGTTCAACAAGATCGAAAAAGATGCTGAAATCAAGATAACATCTCCCGAACAGATGCAACTGTTTGTGGACCAGGAAGAAAAGATGGTAAAAGCAAAGGTAGACAATATCATCAGAACCGGGGCAAATGTGGTATTCTGCCAGAAAGGTATTGATGACCTAGCTCAATACTATCTGGAAAAAGCAGGTATCTATGCATGCAGAAGAATTAAGAAAAGTGATATGGAAAAACTTGCACGAGCAACAGGTGCCACCATTATACAGGATGATACAGAGATAATGGAAGAAGATCTTGGTTATGCAGGTTATGTAGAAGAAAGAGAGGTAAAAGGTACAAAAATGACCTTTGTTATGGACTGCAAGAATACCAAAACCGTATCTCTGATCCTTCATGGAGGAACCACTCATATTGTTGATAGCCTTAAGCGTGCCCTCAATGATGCACTGAGGGTTGTAGGTGTTTGCCTGGAAGATGGTAAGGTCGTAGTAGGTGGAGGAGCACCAGAAGTAGAGCTTGCCATGAAGCTTAGGCAGTATGCGGCAACTCTGAAAGGCAGAGAACAACTTGCAGTGAATGCATTTGCAGAAGCATTGGAGATAATTCCACAGACACTTGCAGAGAATGGTGGAAATGATCCAATTGACATTCTTCTTGAACTGCGCTCTCAGCATGAAAAGGGCAATAAAAGAGCTGGGATAAATGTATACACTGGAAAAGTAGTGGACATGTGGGAAGAGAACGTCATTGAGCCCTTGAGGGTAAAAACCCAGGCAATAAACTCAGCTACTGAAGCTGCAGTTATGATCCTTAGAATCGATGATGTGATAGCATCTGCGGGCAAGAGCAAGGCAGGAGAAGCTGGTGCAGCAGCTGCCGGTGCTGAGCTGGGCGATTAAGCCAAATTATACTTTTTTAGAACATTTTAGTCGAAGTAATTTCGGCTTTTTCTTATTTTTCATAACTTATTATGGTTTGTTGATGACAATATTTAAATCCAATGTAAACCTTCTCGTACGCAATGGTTTACAATACTTCGTTACATGGCGAAAACTCTCACAACGATCTTAAAAAAATGGTGTTTGCTGCACTTTTTGCATCTCTTACAGCAGTAGGTGCATATATAAAGATACCTTTGCCCTTTACTCCAGTTCCGGTGACAATGCAGGTATTCTTTGTATTACTTGCAGGTTCCATTTTAGGTAGCAGATGGGGAACAATCAGCATGCTTGTATATCTTCTTACAGGTATAGTTGGATTCCCTGTATTTGCAGGCGGAGCTTCTGGTCTGGGGGTACTCTTTGGTCCAACAGGGGGTTATCTTGTTGGATTTATATTGGCAGCATTTGTAACAGGTAAGCTCTTGGAAACACTTTCAATTAAATCCATGGTCAAAAACTTTCTATGTATGAGCATTGGTTTATGTATTATTTATATTTCGGGTTCTTTTTGGCTGATGTCAGTAGCTAACCTTTCACTACATCAGACAATAGTTGTAGGAGTACTACCTTTTATTATAGGCGATGTGGCTACATTGGTTCTGGCTGCATTCTTAACTACTAAATATGAGGTATAACACTTGATTTCCATTAAGAATCTATCATACGGCTATCCTAATGGAACAATTGTACTTGATTCCATAAACATAGAGTTAAGAATGGGTGAATTTGTTGCCTTAGTGGGCTCCAATGGCTGTGGGAAATCTACTTTAGCCAGGCATTTGAATGGTTTACTTAAACCCATCAAAGGCTCTGTAGAGATAATGGGCATGGATACAAGAAATCAATCGGATATATGGAAAATTAGACAGACAGTTGGCATTGTTTTTCAGGATCCCCACATCCAGTTCATTGGCAGCACATTGGAAGAAGATGTAGCTTTCGGATTGGAAAATCTGGCCCTTCCAGGCATTGAGATAAGAAGATTGGTTTCAGAAGCATTAGCAATCACTGGTTTGGAAAAATACAGGTATTCTTCTCCAGCCTCTCTGAGTGGTGGTCAGAAACAAAAGGCAGCTATAGCAGGAGCAATTGTCATGGGATCCAAATTTCTGGTACTGGATGAAGTAACCTCCATGCTGGATCCAAGTTCATCTAAAGAAATTCTCGATATATTACTATCGCTTAAGAAGAAAGGGGTAGGTTTGCTGTATATTACACATCGAGTGGAAGAAGCATTGCTTTCAGACCGTATGATCGTAATGGATAAAGGTAAGATAGTAACTGATGATACACCCATCGCTGTTATTAAAAAACTTGGTCAAGACAACTATCTTTTTGAGTTACCTCCTTTATTAAAACTCGCGTTAAAACTTGACGAAGCAGGTATACTCCAACTGCATAGTCATTTATTGTCACCATATACTCTGGCAGAGGAAATATGTCAATCGTTGTAGAGAATGTCAGTTTCTCTTATGGAAAAAAAAATCCTTTCGGGTCAATGGTACTTGACAGAGTAAATCTGAAGATAGAAAGTGGCGAATATTTAATTATTATAGGTGAAGTGGGTTCAGGAAAGACCACTCTTATAAAACATTTCAACGGCCTTTTAAAGCCTTTGGAAGGAATAGTGATGGTGGATGGTCACAAAGCAACTTCAGCACATGCCAGAAAACTAGTGGGTATGCTATTCCAATATCCTCAATACCAGTTTTTTGGAAAGACTGTATTTGATGATGTTGCTTTTTCAGTATCTAATTCAGGAATAGATGATAAACAACTTCATGAAAAACTAATCGAGTCATTAAAAATGGTAGGCCTGGATGAAAACATTGCTTTAAGATCTCCTTTCACTTTAAGTAACGGACAAATGAAATTAGCAGCTCTTGCCAGTATCCTTGCTGCAAACCCAAAATACATCATTCTTGATGAACCATTTACTGGGCTTGATTTGATAAATAAAAAAAAATTATTTAAAGCGCTTGCAAAGCTTCATGATACAGGTATCACAATAATAATTGCAACTCACGAAATTTATTATGAATTGCCCATAAATAGTAGAACAATTTTAATGGGAATGGGAAAGATAATTTTTGAGGGTAATCTTGAAGAATATGCATTATCAAAACATTCACAACTTTCAGATGTAACGTTACTAATGAGAGAATTGCGCAGACGCGGAGTAGATATAAGTGAAAATATATTCGATGTGGAAACAGCATTTGAAGAGATAATGAATATCAAAAAGGTGAGTATAGAGCATGAATAAAATATTCTTTGCCTATACTCCCCGAAAATCATATATTCATACACTTGATCCCCGCACAAAACTGATATCGGTGATGTTACTTAGCTTTACTGTATTAAAGGCATCCACTTTTCAAGATATTATTTTGCTATCAAGTGTTTTCTTTATATTTGCATTTCTTGCGCAGTTGGGAATCAAACATCATTTTAATTCTCTTCGTCCTATGTTAATGTTTTTTATTTTCATTTTTATTGTACAAATTATATTCACAGAGAGTGAAAGTACACACTCTGCAGGTGCCTTAGGTATAAGTTATGAAGGAATCTGTAAAGGAGTTATTGTAACTTTGCGATTTGTGCTTCTTATTCTTTTCACATCGTTAATTATTTCAACCACAAGTCCAGCAATACTTACTCAAGGTATAGAAAGGCTATTGCGTCCATTTCCTCTGTCCTTTCTGGGTGTCTCCTCATATGATATTGCTGTCATGATCTCAATTTCCATGCGATTTTTACCATTGCTGTATGAAAGTGTACAACATACGATAGAAGCACAAATTTCCCGAGGCATCAATCCACAGCGATTTTCCTTTAAAAGTATTTCTTTCCTTGTTGTGCCTATGATCAACAATGCGTTGAGAATGACAGAAAATCTGTCAATAGCAATGGAAAGCCGCTGTTACCAAGGTATTCATAGAACTTCAATGTTCGAACTTAAGATGCACAAAAAAGATTGGATCTCTCTTTTTATCATGCTGATTTTTGTCCTATTGTTCTTATATTGAGAGATAAATATATGAACTATTGATCATATGTTCATATTTATGCCCCATGTATGTATGGATGAAGCATCTATTAAAGCTATAACCAATAGCTTGCCCTCTGAAAATGTACTGAACCACATCTGTCAGATATTTGGTGCATTGCAATGCCCAACACGTCTGCAGATATTGTTACTCTTGCAGCATGGTCCATTGTGCGTCACAGACTTTGAAAACGCTCTTAAGCAATCTCAATCTGCTATTTCTCATAGTCTTCGTATCCTCCGGCATCTTGACCTTGTAAGAGCAAAAAGAGAGGGAAGATTTACTTTATACAACCTTGCTGATGAGCATGTAAGTATACTGATTGAGATGTGCCAGCAACACGCCAAGGAGGTTAAACATTGATAGCTGAAGCATCTCTAATTCAAATCTTGTATGGCATTTTATATGAATCTTGGTCTCTCTTTCTGCAAATGTCCCCTTATCTTTTTCTGGGATTTATGATAGCTGGAATATTGCATGCATTAGTACCGGATGAAAAAATCTTCTCATATTTAGGAGAATCTGCAGGAAAAGTAAAATCTGTAATAAATGCGTCCCTTATAGGACTACCTTTACCATTATGTTCCTGTGGAGTGATCCCAACAGCTCTGTCTCTCAAAAAAAGAGGTGCAACAAAAGGGGCTACCTTATCATTTATGATTTCTACACCGGAAACAGGAGTTGATTCCATTGCAATCACTTATGCTTTGCTTGACCCAATCATGACTGTATTCAGACCGATTGCTACGCTGTTCACAGCTATTGCTGCAGGTATAGTTGAAAATTTTTCATCATCTTCTGAGAAGAAGACTCTCTTAACCAAACCTCTTGTCATGATGCAGGCTCCTGGACAGGGATGCGGATGCTCCTGCTCAGGAGGAGCTTGCTCTTCCGATGATAACAAGAATATAGTTCATAGGAAGAATGTAGTTTCCAGAATAGTAGATGGCATAAAGTATGCATTTGTAGATCTACTGGGAGATATTGCAAAATGGCTCATTATTGGGACTTTGCTTGCAGGTTTTATTGCATACTTAGTACCTGAAGAAATAATCAGCTCATATCTGGGGGGAGGTATCTATTCTATGCTCATAATGCTTTTCATAGGCATACCTCTCTATATTTGTGCCACGACTTCCACACCCCTTGCTGCAGCACTGGTAGCAAAGGGAATGAGTCCCGGCGCAGCTTTTGTATTCCTCCTTTCAGGACCAGCAACAAATGCTGCAACTATTACTATGGTGATGAGGTTTCTTGGAAAAAAAACTGTAATGGTTTATCTTGGAATGATATCTGTATGTTCCATTGTCTTTGGAATCTTGCTGGATTCCATATACATGAGTCTTGGTATACAGGCCGCTGTAATTGTGGGAAGTGGAGGAGATATTGTACCATACTACATGCAGTGTTTATTTGCATTCATACTACTTCCCATAATGATTTATGGGGTTATCCGCAATAAGTTACCTGATTTTTTGAACAGAGAAAAGTTGTGAATAATTACTCATAAATCATTTTTTGAATCCTTTTTTACCAATAAGTATCTCTGTGGATTTAACAACTGCAAAGACCTCATCACCTTCTTTTATGTCCAGTTTCTCCACCGCTTCTGTGGTGATAAGTGAATTTAGCATTGTAGCTTCTATAGATAATTTTACTCTTGATGCAATGTCTCCTTTTTCTATTGCTATCACTTTCGCAGGTATCTTGTTACGGGCAGAGAGATGTAATCCAAGATGCTCTAATAAAGTTTCATCATATAAAATATCGTTAAGTAACTGTTTTCTCATATCATATTCCCTTATGAGTTTACGTCCTGCATCAGTGAGAAAAGTACCCTGTTTTTTTCCTCCACGTATTGTTATTACTACGTCCTGACCTAATCTTTCGCTCATCTTGTTAAGTACCAACCATGCTTGTTTGTAAGAAATTCCTAGTTTACTGCAGGCTTTTCGCAGGGACCCTTCATTATCTATTGCTTTCAGAAGGGCAACTTTGCCTTCTCCCATCACGGGTTTTCCATCTTCGGTAATCCATACTTTTGCTCTTGTTTCCATGTCTTTCACTTTAGAGGTCACTATTATCAAATATAAACAGTTCGTCCAAAGTAGAATTAAGACATTTTGCTATCTTATAGGCAAGTTTGAGAGATGGGTTATACTTTCCTTTTTCAAGAAAAACTATTGTTTCCCTGCGTACACCTACTTTTTTTGCCAGATCTTCCTGTGTAAGATTGTATCGTGCTCTAAATTCTTTTATCCTTGTCTTCATGCAATACTCCTAATTTTTTAATCAGTCCACATCCCCCTTTGAAAGGAAATACCACTGAAAACCTTTTGCAGTCACCAGCATGAGAATTCCCAGAATGAACATTACTCCGGATACGGTGAGCTGTGCGAACTCCAGGCGATCTATCCAGAATATCGCATTCAAGGCGAGAAATGTAATGAGCCATGAGTATGACAGACCATAAGCACCCAGTTTCTTTGTCCTCTCATCTTTTTCCGGCAGGTTCCCTGTCCTTCTCATCCTGATCAGCAGTACAGCTATAAGAGCCACACCAATGTTGATCAATATATTCGATAGCTCTTCATTGCCTATTTGCAGGATATTCATTATCGCTCCCGTTATAAGGACCATAATCGCTATGTAAAGACTATTCCTATATCTTTCTTCCATACTTCATACCTTTTCTAATGTTATATATATCTATCTTAATATTGTATATATCTAACACTTTGATATAAATAATTAACTTGGAGATGTGTTTTGAACATTTTACATGAAGCTATATTCTCAAAAAGAAAAAACGGTTATAATCAGACGAATATCAGTACGTCCCTAGATGCGAATGAAAATGTACAATTGCATCCATGGAAAAGGTTAAGTTCTTCATAGGCTTTGTTCGATACTTCAGAGATCAGCACCCTTCTTTCTTTGTTTGATCTAACTGCAATGAGCTTGCTTGCACCTTTGTTGACAATGCTTATAACTTTTCCACTGAAGTGATTTTCATACAGTTCTCTATTGTCCTTATCGGAATTCAAAAGGGTGATATTTTCGGGACGAATACCCCATGATATTCTTTTATCAGTTTTAATTTCAATGTGTCTGGTAATTATTTCCAGCTCCCCTGCTTTGAACAATGTTCTATCCTTGTCTATATGACTTGCAAATACAGCATCATCAAATATATTATTCACCCCGACAAGCTCTGCTACGTGTCTGTTCTTAGGTTGGTAAAATACCTCTTCAGGGGTGCCGGTTTGCTGTACCTTCCCTTCATGGAAAACTATGATCTTGTCACCAAGAGTGAAAGCTTCTACGGGGTTATGGGTGATGAAAAGCACGGGAATGTTCAGTTCTTTCTGGATTAGTTTTATTCTTTCCCTCAACTTCATACGCACTATCATATCCAGTGCGGAAAAAGGCTCGTCTAGCAGTAAAATGTCAGGTCCTGGAGCCAAAGCACGGGCCAGAGCAACACGTTGTTTCTGTCCTCCTGAAAGCTGTGAAGGGTAATAGTCCTCCAGTCCTTCTATATGCAAAAGATGGAGCATTTGTCTCATTCTATTTTCCTTTTCCTGGTCTGTCATGCCCTTAAGTCCATATGTGATATTTTTCTTTACGTCCATGTGAGGGAAAAGGGCGTAGTTCTGGAACACATAGCCAAGACTACGTTTTTGCGGAGGCAAGTCTATTGCCTTATGGCAGTCGAAGTACACAGTTCCGTTCACAGTGATCTTCCCTCCACTGGGTTTTTCCAGGCCGGCGATACATCTTAAGGTCGTGGTCTTTCCAGAGCCAGACTGACCAAAAAGGACTGCCAGTTCGTTACCCGCTTCAAAGTTGACATCTACGGTAAAAGAAGGGTCCTTTCCTTTCTTCCTTTCATTATTCTTATAAAACCTTTTTCTGAAGTCAACTTTAATTCCCATGTATTCACACCTCAGATCTTCCAGCTATTTACAAGTCTTGTAGTTATTGCCATGGATATCAGGGACATCAGCACGAGTATTATCACCAGCGTGTTTGCAAGTTCACTGTTACCGCCCTGAAATGCACTGTAAATAGATATTGCCATAGTATTGGTCCTGCCAGGGATATTCCCGGCGACCATAAGCGTTGCACCGAACTCCCCGACTGCTCTTGCAAAACTGAGCACTATACCGGCAAGTATACCTTTCTTGGCCAGGGGGAGAGTGATAAAAAATGCAGTTTCAAGCTCGCTCCTTCCCAGTGTATAGGCCACATATTCCAGCTCTCTGTCCACAGCCTCTATGGCTGCGGTAGTTGTCTTGACCATAAGGGGCAAGGATACGACAAATGCAGCGATGACCGCTGCCTGCCAGGTGAAAAGTAATCTGATTCCTGTCAGGTCGAACAAAACTTTTCCAAGGATCCCGTTCTTTCCCAGAAGCACTACCAGCATGTACCCTGTTACTGTAGGAGGAAGTACCATGGGAAGCGTAACTAAAACATCTACAAGCCACTTCCCCATGAATTCCTTTCTGGCCAGGATATAGGCTATCAAGGTACCCAGTATTGCCACTATCAACGAGGATACCAGTGATATCTTAAGCGTTATGTATAGGGGAAACCATATCTGTTCAAGCATTAGATTTACACTCCTAGATATGTGTTTGTCACATTCATGTGTTCCAATATAGATTTACTTTTGTTCCGGCTAAGATCAATGACCTTTTGATACACTTTTCTTCCTGAATATTTTAAATGCAGACGTCAACAGTATCATTCCCAGTATGATCTGCAATGCGTTTGCTCCAATCCCTATTAGCACCCTGCTGCCGATGAATGCTCCTAGCACTGAACCGTTTGCCATGAAAAATACAAAGTTCCGATTCTCTTTTATAACTTTGAACTCGCCGTTTTTCTGTATTTCATGATCCCTATTAGTACGGTAGGAAAACTTATGCACAGGCTCAAACTACCTGCTAATTTTATATCAATGACGTATAGCAAGATTATTGTTGGTATTATTAATTCTCCACCGGCAACTCCAAGCATGCTGCTGAAAATTCCGATAGTTACTCCTGCAAGGAATCCTACAATAATTCTCACAATCGGCTCCAATTCAATGTAACTGAAATGGATAAAAGAATGAGATATCATGAAGATCCCAAGAAACATAAGGAACACAAACACAATGTCATCCAACTTTTCAGAATTTATTCGGCTTGCAAGCCGTACTCCTATTAAAGCACCAATAATTGAACCTGCCAGGAGATTTATTATTATCCCATAATTGTTTGTAATGCTGGCAATCGGTATAGCAGTGCTCCTGAAAAGAAGTGAGAATCCCACAGTTATCAAACTTACTACCAAGTTTATGATGATCCCTTGGAACGTAGTGAAGTTGAAATATCTTACTAAGACCGGAAGTCTGAATTCGGCTCCTCCCAACCCCATCAATCCACCCAGTACCCCAATAACTGTACCAGCCAGAAAGCTCCATCTATTTTTCACTGTTTCTTTCATGTTTTTAATCTCTTTTCACTTTCCCATGAACTTGTTTCCAGCCCGGTCAAGCATTTAGTTCATCCGATCTGAGGAATAATGAAGCCATATTGTTCCAGTATGGATCTACCTTTTTCTCCCGTGACAAAATCTATGAACAGCTTTGATTCTTCCTTATGCTGGGTGGATGAAACTACAGCTATAGGATAAACAATAGGCGTACTCACAGGGACTGAAGAGGCCACTTCAATTGTGTCCGGCTGTGCTGATGATACATCGGTCATGAACACAAATCCAGCATCGGCTTCTCCTCTTTCCACATAGACAAGTGAATTTTTCACTGTGTCGCCTGTAAGTAGCTTATTCTGTACACTGTTCCACAAACCCTCCTCCATAAGCGATTGTTTTGTATACCTCCCTACAGTTGAGGCCTCTGTATCACTAAGTGCTATCTTCTTCACTTCAGGCTTGGACAGGTCTTCTATACTTGTAAGGTTAAGCACGTTGCCTTTTGGGACTATCATCACAAGGGTACTCTCGGCGAATTCTTTCCGTGAATCGTTGTAAACCAATCCCTTTGATGCTAGCATATCCATATGGATCACATCTGCCGGAGCAAACACATCTATAGGTGCACCTCCTTCTATCTGCATCCTTAGAGAACCTGCGTTACCGAAGTTCATTATCAGGTCTATTCCCGAATTGTCAGCTTCAAACTCTTTCTCGATATCTGTGAAAGCTTCTGTCATTACTGCAGAAGCAGATACAGTAATTGCTGTCTTTTGTGCCGTTTGTTGCTTCGTTTGTTGCTTCTCATCATTCGAGCCCATGAATATAGCCGCGAGGGCTATGAGAATAACTATAACTATCACTACCGTAAATAACGTCTGGTTCTTTTTATCCATGCAGAACACCGCCTTATCTTCAGATCAGATCGAATTTGGGATTGAGCTGCCGGCAGGTTTTGGCCAGGTAGTCTTATTTTCTTAAGTGCTGCCAGCAGCGTTATGTCGGAGTAGACATATCGAATATTCAACTATATTATGCTATAAATAGGTTTCTACATGGAACTTAGGATGGGTAAAAACTGGTATGTTCACAATATAACAGTTTAGTGGCCTCTTGCTTGCATTAGCAGATAAGCTTGCAAATAAAAGAGACTGTATCTAAGTTTTGAAAGATTGAATGCAGGTCAATTCAAACACAATCTAAGTTTGCGTAATTTATTTATTTGATGCACGTAGACCCTCTTAGAAAGGTGATGGGGTCCGCCTAGACTCTCCAGTCTAAACCGCTTAAGCTAATGACTTCTACACAATGTTTGGCTTAAAGAGGTATGATATTTATCCAGTAAGTATAGGCTCCCTTTTATGTTTACTATTCTGAAGTATATGCATTGATACGAATACAGGAGTAGGAAAAGATGAATACTACAATACAAAATATTCACGGACGCGAGATCCTTGATTCAAGGGGTAACCCGACTGTCGAAGTAGATATCTTACTGCAGGATGGAACTCGGGCAAGAGCTGCAGTGCCTTCCGGGGCTTCTACCGGCAAACACGAGGCATATGAGCTTCGCGATCGTGATCCGAAGCGTTATGGTGGAAAAGGTGTGCTCACTGCTGTTGCTAAAGTGAACAATAAGATTGCTGATGCTCTCATCGGAATGGATGCTCTTGACCAGGAAGAAATCGATAAAACTTTGATTGAACTTGATGGTTCGCCCAATAAAGCGCGGTTAGGTGCAAATGCCATTCTTGGTGTATCCATGGCAGTCTCCCGGGCTGCTGCGCAGGCCACAGGAGTGCATCTCTTTGAGTATCTGAGCCCTAACAAAAGCTATCTTTTGCCGGTTCCCATGATGAACGTGCTAAACGGCGGGGTGCATGCACAATGGCAGGGAGCCGATTTTCAGGAGTATATGATAGTTCCTCTTGGGGCTCGTGATTTTCAGACAGCTTTGCAATGGGGTGCAGAAACGTATCATGTATTGCAGAACATACTAAAAAAGAAAGGCTACCCTACTGCAATTGGAGATGAAGGAGGGTTTGCACCAAAGGTTGCTTCCAATGAGGAGCCTCTGGAACTAATCACATTTGCCATCGAAGAAGCAGGATATAGACCTGGTAGGGATATCTGTATTTCACTTGATCCTGCATCCAGCGGTTTCTATCATGACGGAATATACGAACTGAGGAGGGAGCAAAAAAAAATGACCGCTGAGGATATGGTCAAATATTACGAAATGCTTGTGGAGAATTACTCTATCATCTCCATTGAGGATGGCCTGTCTGAAGAAGACTGGTCTGGCTGGAAGTTGCTGACAAAAAAGCTAGGGGAAAAAATTGAGCTTATTGGGGATGATATATTTGTCACTTCTCCTGAACTTGTTAAGCGTGGAATTGAAGAAAAAGCTGCAAACTCCGTACTGATCAAACTCAATCAGATAGGCACAGTTACCGAAACACTTGCAACTATGGACTTGGCCAGGAACGCTGGCTGGGGCCTGAATGTTTCCCACCGCAGTGGTGAGACAATTGATTCGTTCATCTCAGATCTCACTGTAGCTACATGTGCAGGCAAACTCAAGACCGGTGCTCCCTGCCGGGGTGAACGAGTAGAGAAATACAACCAGCTACTTCGTATAGAAGAGGAACTGGGTAACAAAGCGGTCTATGCCGGCAGAAGTGCATTTGTGAGGGGATAAAGATATACACTGAGTATTAATTGATTACAAAACACACGTAAATCAGGTAGTGATAAAAATAGTAGAGTTCATTGATCTATTGGCACTGTTTGCAGGCGGTTTTTTAGCTGCTGCAATATCAGGTGCAGCCGGGTTTGGTGGAGCATTGCTTTTATTACCACTATTAACAAAGACAATAGGAACAACAATGGCAATTCCTGTTTTAACGGTAGCACAGTTAATAGGCAATTTCTCAAGAGCATTTTTTGGTTTTAAGCAAATCAAGTGGAAACCTGTTTTATTATTCACAGTGGGTGCTGTACCTATGAGCGTTTTAGGTGCATATTCATTTGTAGAAGTGCCAAAAGATATAATATCCCGGCTCATAGGGCTTGCAATTATTTTATTTGTTATATTGAAATATTTTAATATACTCAAATTTAATCCCACAAAAGCTACAATGATTTTTGGGGGTGGGCTGGTAGGTTTCATCTCAGGACTTGTGGGCAGTGCAGGACCAATTGGTGCAGCATTGTTCTTATCTTTAAATCTGCCACCTGTTTCTTACGTAGCAAGTGAGGCAATGACTGCAATAGCAATGCATATTACCAAAACCATAGTATATGAAAGGTATTTAGGCATAGGATTAGCAGCTTTGTCGATAGGTTTGTTTATTGGTATTTCTATGGTTCTTGGCACATGGGCAGGAATGAAGATCATAAGCAAGATTCCAAAAGAGAAATTCAATATATTCGTAGGTTCATTGTTATGCCTGATTGGATTACAGATGCTGTTATTTGGATAAGAATAAATGGCTCTGTAGAAATGCTCGTAAAATCACTATCATTCAGTTTAATTCCGCAAATACAACCAATTTATAGGAGTACATTTGAAAATATTCAGGGCATAGAAAATTGTATGATTAACGAGGTTTTCTACAGAGCCGAATAAATTGTGTTTAATTCCGTATTGAAGATAAACTTCCATCTTTTTCTATAGAACTGTTTCTCTATATCCAAACAACGCCATTACATCCAGAATATCTGATGCCATCTTTTTTAGTTTATTACATTTGTAAATAACATTCTCTTCATGCATTTTTCTTTCTGCAAGAGCTGAACGGATTGTACCATAGGTTGCCTCTATAGTCATGGCAAGATTATTATCAAGAATATGACTTAATTTTCTGAATGTGGTATCAATATTCTGGAGAGTTTCCCACCTTAGGTTCTCAAGATTACGTAATACCAGTTTATCTATTTGATTATTCATTCTTTTCTTTATTCGTTTCTCACGCATTTTAGCAGGCATGAAACGTTC
This sequence comes from Methanomethylovorans sp., assembly GCA_014361205.1. Taxonomy (GTDB): domain Archaea; phylum Halobacteriota; class Methanosarcinia; order Methanosarcinales; family Methanosarcinaceae; genus Methanomethylovorans. Next base: position 14,549 of record JACIVZ010000017.1, read on the forward strand.
CAAAAGATCAGGGGATATCTGGAAAAGCAAAGAATCTTGGTCATATTCCACACAATATGGCTTTCTTATGGACTCATAAACATGTTCAGCAATAGCTCTATGATAAGGAATCTCAAAGACCTCAGATGCAGCCTTTCTTATGGACTCCACTAAGTTATCAACATTTTGTTGTTGTTCTTTCATACGAGCTGCTATCTCATGCTCCATCATCTCTGAAATATTGTCAAGTTCATCATTGAACCATGCAGGAATAATATCAGCTACTGCCTTTTGTGCTGCACGCTCAGGATCTTTCGGTGAATCTTCCATAGCCTTTTCGGCAATCTCTAAAAGCCTTGTGCACAAAGGAACATGCAGGGCCCTTATATGTTCTTCCAAAAGATTTTTAATCCTTTTCTGATCCCCCTTGAGAATATCTTGTACATGGATACGTTGTTGCTCTGTCTCAACGATCTTTTTTTCAAAAATAGATAGCTTGCTTTCCAATTCGGTTAGTGGGAGTTCAAGGGAACGAATCTCCAGCTCTATTTGAAGGTATATCTGATTGAAAATATCAAGGGCTTTTTTACCGATGGCATCCTTCAGTACAAGACTCTTTTCATGTGCCAGAAAAGTTAGCAGATAGTCAGAAACTTTATCAAGGCCACTTTCATTCCATTTTTGTCTATCATTGGATATTTTTGCCTGCAGCCCCTTTCTTGCAGAGATTGCGAAGATTGGAGTGCTTGGATCTATACCTGCCTCTTTTATTAAGACTTCTTTATAAAAAGTAAGTGCCTTGGAAAGTTCATCTTCAGTGAGATAGTCGACCTTATTTAATACAAAAAATAATTTAGATAACTCCTTTTTTATATTCTTAAGGAAAGCAAGTTCAATTTCTGTTATGGGGGGATCTACTGAGACTACAAAGACTGCTGCATCGCATTGTGAAAGAAAATTAAGAGTTACTTCGGTGTTGTGGCGATATGTAGAACCAATTCCAGGAGTATCTATGATCACAACATCGCGAAGGATAGTGGCTGGGTGGGTGACCTCTACCTGGAGCACTCCTTTTCTGTTCTTAGGGTTGTGATCTTCAGTGACGAAGTCCATAAGTTGTTTGTTCAGCCATTGAACTTCCAAGAGATGTTCAGGGGAATCGAGGAAATCCTTGTCTTCGGCTAAATACTTGGATTCACTGTTAAGTATAATATCCTCCTGATCATCTAGATACTTTATCCTGAGTTGTCGCTGCTTTCCATATTGGATGAAAGTGGGAATTGCAGTAAGGGGGATTACCGAGCTAGGCAATACCTCTTCTCCAAGAAGTGCATTGATGAGCGTACTCTTTCCCCTTTTGACCTGTCCGAGCACTGCTAAATGGAATCGCCCTTCTGAAAGACGTTGTTCCAGCTCATTCAGCTTCTGCACATATATTTCATAAGCAGGACCCATAGCCCCAACGAGCAGTTTTCCTTTATTCAGGGTTTCATGTAATTTTTCAGGTATAACTATACTGAACTCTTTTTCAGGAGCACCCTCTGAAATATATTCTTCATGCATCAATATTACTCCTGTTCAGTGCCATTATTTTTTATAATCTGATTTATTTTGAATTCATAAGGATAACAATGAACGCATAATCTCAATTCTTAATTGGTATTTCGAGCTTTCACATAGATATTTCATTAAAATCTAATGCGTACAATTTTACTTTTTCACATTCCCATCATAAAATACAACTTTTATTTTTTCCTCTGTGATCAAACCTTGATTTATTACCTCGTCCAGCTTTGGCCTGATTCTTGCAATATTTTCTTCAGTGTCAGCAACTTCGATAAGTATTGGGAGGTCTGTTGATAAACGCAGTATAGAGGTTGTATGGATATAGCTGTTCTTTCCAAAACCTGTGATACCTCTAAAAACAGTTGCTCCTGCTATCCCTTCAGATTTTAGCATCTCAACTATATGCATATATAATGATCTGCCTTTGTACTTATCAGATTCTCCAATGAATATTCTCAATAATATTGCTGTAGACTCTTTTCTCACCTGAATCCCCTCCAAAGTCCAGTTACAAAGCTCAAAGCGGCGGTCTTCCCTAGGAATACAGCAAACATTGAAAGCAATATTGTAGCAACTATATTGATGGTTAATAACATCAAGTTAGAATTTTCTAAAAGTCTGAAAGATTCATAACTGAATGTTGATAATGTGGTGAAAGCACCTAGTATCCCAATTGTTAAAAATATCCTGCTTTCTTCACCAAATATACCCTGATATTCAGAAAGGTACATTATCAAGCCCAGAAAGAAACTTCCAATTACATTTACAGTCAAAGTACCTACAGGGAAATTCACAAAACTGTTCTGTACCCATCCGCCTATGGTGTATCTCAGGATAGCACCTATAAATCCGCCTATGCCTATTAATAGTATTGTATACAAAAGTACACCTCATCACTTTTGAAGAAGTCATCAGCATAAGCGGTTTTGACCTGATAGCCAAGGTGGACCTCATCACCTTCTGATGGCTTTTGTGCCCATCAAATAAATAGATTATGTTTTTCGTTAGCGATGGATGGACACATCCATAAATAATCTTCAGCCAAGTATATGTATATTTCCATATGCTGAAAGTTTTAATTGTTTTTAAGTAATATAGAGTCATTAATTTAACTTTTGTAATTTATTTTCCAGAAACTTCTCAATCCATATTCTTGCAAAGATAACCCTTGATGAAAAAACAATAAACACCCACTAAACAGATTTATCATATAGGCGAGATATTTCACAAAATTTTAAGAAAAGAATCTTATGAGTCTCTTTATTAGCTGGTAGAGAAGAACATGCCTAATCTTTTTAGTAAAATGATCTTTATTAAATAAGGGCACCTCATTAAAAATCTGGGTACTCAATATTGACACTCATTCATCATTTTGTCTATTTTATTGCCAGTTATTAAAATCATTGTTCTGTTCTTAGCAACATCAATATACAATAAAACATAATTCTTTTAATATGTCTATTATCACTTTAATCACTGATTTTGGTTCTTTTTATCCTGCTGCAATGAAAGGAGTTATATTAAGCATCAATCCTCAAGCTATCATAGTAGATATCACTCACAATATCCCTCCTGGAAATATAAGGTCCGCTGCTTTTGTACTTTACTCTATAGTACCTTATTTCCCAAAGGGAAGTGTTCATGTGGCAGTTGTCGATCCAGGAGTAGGCACTCCACGGAATTCAATAGTTATTTCTGTTGCAGGTCAATTTTTCGTTGGTCCGGACAATGGCCTTATGATTCCTGCAGCTTCAAGACTAGGAGATTTTGAAATTCACAAAATTATGAATTACGATTTATTAGGTGAAGTATCCGCTACTTTTCATGGAAGAGACGTGTTTGCCCCGATTGCTGCATATCTCTCTGGAGGCATGTCACCACAGGAAGTTGGTGAAAAAACCAGAAATTACGTGCACCTTGATTTCGGAAAAATTGAAATCGGGACTAAATTTATTTCAGGTCAGATTATTTACATAGATGATTTTGGTAATGTTATTACTAATATTGCGGCTTCAGATATGTTTAAGCATTTTCAATTTGGAGAATTTATAAGAGCATTCGATAAATCCATACCTTTTTTTCAAACCTATGGCTGTGTAGAAAAAAGGAAATTACTGGCACTTATTGGCAGTCATGGTTTTCTCGAAATAGCTGTTAATGGGGATAGCGCTGCAAAAATACTCAAAGTAGGGAGTGGAGATACAATAACAATCAAAAAAGATTGATAACTTGTTTTTTTACATCCACTTGTAGTGTCTCATCACTTCAAGGTTCATGTCATACAAGAGACTGTTCTCTACATATCCGAAGAACAGGCATCTGCGGCAATCCAGTGGGATTTGCTTCCTTTTTTCCCGGCTGGTTTCCCATACTTTTTTCAGTCCCTCCTTTACGTTTCCCAGAGCTTCATTTTGTACCCTGCAATGCTCTATGGTGCCATCAGCAGTTACATTAAGTATCAGTTCCCCTGCATGGCATCTGAAATCAGTGTTCATGTCCCTTATCATCTTCAGATAGGTGTATGAATTAATAATTGGGTAACCTTTCCTTTTCATTTCAAGTATCATGTCCACTGTCCTGCGGTATTTCTCAACATCTCTTATGCCCATATTCTTCCATACTTCATCTGATATTCCTGAAAATTCATGCATGGGCTCGAAAGCTATGCTGACGCCCAGTTCTGAGGCAAGCAGTATGAGCTCTTCAATATCATCGAGGTTCCTGCCGCTTAGTACACAGTTCATGAGTATGGGATTTTTCATGTATCTTTTTGCTTTTATGATACCGGGCAGTATTTTTGTTTTAAAATCCACTCCTCTTATCTCTCTATAACTGTTTATACCATCGACAGATACAGAGAGATAATCCAGATCCTTAAGATCTTCTGCTCTTTTTTCCAATAGTAAGCCATTGGTTATAAGAAAAGTAATTATACCCAGTTCTCTTGCATGTTTTAATATCTGTGGCAGATCCTCCCTAAGCAAGGGTTCAACGGTCCATGCATTATATATCATTATCCCAAATTCCTTTGCCTCATCCAGAAGTCTGATGACCTCTTCAAATGTCATTTCAGATGCACTTTGTTTCCAGTATTCACAGAAACGACATTTCATATTGCATCTGGAATTAATGGCATGGGAGAGAACAAGAGGACGTTTCTTAATCCTCGTTTGCCAGAATGCTTTTGTTGCCAAGTAGGGTGATCTGGACATGTTTGAGTATCTACTTTTGTTTGTAATTAAAACATTCTGTTATAAAAAACAGTAAATACACAAAAAGTAATTTTGAAAACCTATTTTTAAAAAGATAGAAAATGTGCCCACTCAAAGTGAGCACATGGGAATAAGTTTTCCCTGGGTGTTTTATCCAAAGAGTGCTCCAAGACCGGCCATTCCGCTCTCTTCTGCCTCTTCCTTTGACTCTTCTTCCTTCTTTGCTTCTGCAGTTGCTGGAGCTGCTTCTGCAGTTGCTGGAGCTGCTGCCGGAGCTGCAACCGGAGCTGCAGCGACTGCTGCAGTTGCCATTGCTTCTTCTATGTTCACTCCTTCAAGTGCAGCAATGAGTGCTTTTACACGTGATTCATTAACTTCGGTACCAGCCGCCTGAAGAACGGCAGTTATTGCATCTTCTGTAATCTCTTTACCAGCTTTGTGCAGTAAAAGTGCTGCATATATGTATTCCATCTGAAATCACCTTTTATCAATGTAAATTATGTCTATATCTTAATATCTATATCTTATTATCTTATCCAAAGAGTGCTCCAAGACCAGCCATTCCGCTTTCCTCAGAGTTCTCCTCTTTCTCTTCTTTTTCAGCCTTGGCAGTTTCATCAGTAACAGTTTCTTGAATTGTAGGACTCACTGTTGCTGCTGCAGCTGCTGCCCCAAGTGCCTGCTTAAGCTCATCATCTACTGCTTCATCATTTTTAGATGAAGCTGCAGCAGCCACTGCAAGCATCTGTGACTGTGCCTTTCCCATCAATGCTCCAATCAGTTCCGGTTCGAACACGGCAGCATTGATACCGAAGTTCCTGGACTCTGTTGAAGCTTTTGAAATAAGCGTAGTTATGTTGTCTGCAGTTGGATATGCTGCATAAACTGACAGATTGAATGCCTGTTGTGTTGCCAGAGTTATGTTGTTGAAGTACTGTGTCTCATCAATAGCCAGTACATCTGGACGGAATATTGATCCCTTTTCCATAACTGCTCTTAGATCAAGACCCACAACTATTGGATAGATTTCAAGTCTGTTGAGCATGGAAGCAAGCAACTGGGGAACTGTCTCTCCCTGTTTCAATACAGTTTTTGTTTCCTTTACAACGACCTTTCCTCCATCAATAGCTGCTGGTATACCTGCACGTTGCAGTTCTCCAAGGATGGGACCAGGTGGGAAACTTGTAGGCCTTGCCTCCACAACTATGTCCTGAGGAGCTACTGCACCTGCTCTGATTGGCGAAGGCGTCTTATTTTTTTCAAGAAGCTTGTACAGTTTAAAAGGATTCTCATTGGAAAAGACCAACGCTGTCTGGACCTCAATAAATTCGTCCATGTCCTTGAATTCAGCACCTAACTCTTCCAGTGCCCTTTTTATAAGGGTGTTCCTCGCTACTTTTATATATGCAGTTCCCTGTAAATCCCTTCTCATTTTCTGGAACTGCTTTGCAGGAATACCTTCAATACCCACAATTCCAAAAAGTTGGTAGGATTTGATCAGTTCCTTTATTTTTTCAACTTCCCTGACCTTCCAATTAGGTATATGTGAAGTGTGGTGATCTTCCTCCATATTACATCACCTTCACTGACTTGCCCATGGTAGTTGTCAAATAAATTGACCTTATATTCTGGCTGCCTTTTTCAAGGGACTGTTCGAGTCTGGAGATCACCGTTTCTATGTTATCAGCCAACTTCTCAACTTCCATATTTCTGCGTCCAACGGATACATGGAAAGTTAATTTGTCCTTTGATCTTATACGCACAGAATTCTTGGAAGAGTTAATCACATCAGCTACATTTTTTCCTGGCTGAAGTGGTATTGGCATCTTTCCTCTGGGACCTAAGACCACACCGAGACTCTTACCAATCAGGGGCATGTATTGGACTTCTGCAATGAAGAAATCACATTCATTGGCTATTGCCCTTGCACGTATCTTGTCTTCTTTCAGAGTGTTAATATCCTCTTCAGTGAAGACGTAAGTAGCTCCGGCTTCTTTTGCCTGAAGACCAACCTCACCTTTAGCAAAAACAGCTATTTTCAAATCTTTGCCAAGACCATGAGGAAGTACAATCTCTTCGTCCACACGGTTCTTAGGTTGACTCATGTCAAGGTTTTTCAGGTTGATTGCCAGATCAACGCTTTCCACGAATTTGCGCTGCGGCGATTCCTCTAATAATTTATTAACAGCTTCTACTGTTGCTTTATTTGCCATCCTATTCCTCCCGTAGTACCGAACTGTCGTTCTTCGGCCACTTCGGCCTACTACGGTTGATTATGGGCCGGCATATCTCCAGCCCTCTTATACTATGATAATGCTCCAAAAGAGGAACATTGTTTTTATATCTATCGGTTATGGGTTTTTGATCAAGCTTCTGCAGTCAGCACATCGTCGAACTTTCCTTCGTCGATAGCTTTTTGACATTCTCTTGGATCCATCCCCTCTGCTGTAACACCCAAAGTCACGCATGCACCCAGCACTTCCTTTACTGCAGCTTTCAAGGAATAAGCAAGCATTACGTCTTTTTTCATGCGGGCAATCTTTACAGCTTGGTCTATCTTCAGGTTTCCAACTTTTGTTGTCTTAGGATCCCCTGACCCCTTCTCTATACCCAATTCCTTTTTAATTAATGCTGCTGTTGGTGGTGTACCTATTTCTATTTCAAAGCTCTTATCATCAGCAACTATCACTTTGACAGGTACTTGCATTCCATTATAGTCTTTGGTCTTCTCATTGATTTTGTCAATAACAGCTTTTATGTTGATCCCAAGAGGACCAAGTGCCGGACCAAGTGGCGGTCCTGGGTTGGCTTTACCTCCAGAAACCAGTGCTTCTACAACATTTACCATGTGAATATCACCAGTTAGATTTAGTTAATTTATAAACATGAAATTTTCAGGACTCTTCCTCTTTCCTGAGGATCCTTACAGTATCACCACGTATAGTTATAGGTATCGGTACCACAGCGTCAAACAGCTCAACTGTTATCTCTTCATGTCCTTCATCTACTCTTTTGACACGAGCTCTTTCCCCTTTAAAGGGTCCAGATGTAATTTCTATAATCGCACCTTCTGTAATACCAGTTACAGTGGGTTTAGGTGTGAGGAAATGTGATATCTCTGCAATGCTAGATTGACCCTTAATTACCGTACGTGCATGGGGAACCGTTTGGATTGCCTGTTCCACTATACTGGGTGATGTGCTTTCCACGAGCACATATCCCTTAAGTTCATCTGGTGCAAGTATAGCACGAATATCCAGGTGGTCTTTTCTAGCCACCATCGCTATCATATTTGCTACTGAACGTTCCTGGTTAGCAGTTGTTTTCACCACAAATATAGCAGAATCTTCAGCCATTCATCACACCAACTTCGGTATCTCCACCATCGCTATATATATTATAAATCCCATTATGCCAATGGCAAGGATTCCAATGCCTGCTACCTTAGCGATAGTTAGGAACTCTTCTCTCGATGGTTTCTTTGCTAGTTTGAGAACTCTTAAGTGTGCCCTTAAACCAGAGCTTATAGAGTCCATAGAGATATTTAACTTGCTTGAATCTATATTATTCCCTGCCAATATCTTCACAACCGATTAAGCCTTATATTCCCTCTGTTTCAAACTATTGATCAAATGACGAGTAGTCTAATTTTAATTATGCTATAAAATAGTAGGGGCCATCTACACTTTCTTCTTTAAAATAGTTTTCGTTTGTTTTTGCAGGCAAACCCGCAGTTGCCTGCAAAATACAATTCATTTCACAAAATCAATTCCATATTTACGTGTGACATTTCTGGTTCCGCCATGCCCATATATCTGCGGAGATTTAACACCTGTGACAACGAGCATTGTCCTGACAGTATTCTCAAGTTCTTCATCAACCTGTGCACCCCAGATAATTCTTGCATCAGGATCGATGCGGCTATATACCTCCTGAACAACACTTTCTGCCTCAGCAATAGTCATGTCCGGACCGCCCACCACATTCACAAGAGCTGATGTTGCACCAGATATATCTACATCTAACAAGGGACTTCTCAGTGCTTTCTGTACAGCTTCAACAGCTTTCATCTCACCCTCTGCCTCACCAAGACCTATCATTGCAACACCACCATTCTGCATGACAGTCCTCACATCAGCAAAGTCAAGGTTAACAAGACCTGGTTTCGTAATCAGCTCAGTAATTCCTTTGACAGCTCTCATCAATACTTCATCTGATACTTTAAAAGCAGCCTGCAATGGAAGCCTGGGCACAACTTCAAGAAGCTTATCGTTAGGAACAACAATTACAGTATCTGCAACTTCTCTAAGTCTTTCAAGGCCAGCTTCAGCGTTCATACGCCTTACATGCCCTTCAACTCCAAAGGGAAGTGTTACCACTGCAATGGTTAAAGCCCCCGCGTCTCTTGCAGCTTCTGCAACTATAGGAGCTGAACCAGTACCAGTACCTCCCCCAAGACCTGCAGTAATAAATACCATATCACTGCCTTCTACAACAGCCCTTATCTCATCAACACTCTCCAAGGCTGCTTCCTCTCCTACCTGGGGAAGGCTACCAGCACCTAAACCTCTTGTTTTCTTTCTTCCTATCAATATCTTCTTATCGGCATTGACCCTCAGAAGATGCTGAGCATCAGTGTTAATAGCTACTAATTCTGCCCCTTTGATTCCTTCGTTGGCCATTCTTTCTGTACTGTTTGACCCGCCGCCACCACAGCCTACGACCTTAATCACAGTTCTCAGGTCACGGAGCAATTCCTCTAACTCTGCATTGATATCATTCGTTTCAGGCACACGTGTATGGAGGCGGCCTTCCTCTTCGGACCTTGCAAGTGCCGCTTCTACTATGGATCTCATTCTTCTTCTCCCTTGAGTGGAAATAGTGGTATTTATTTTATTAGATTAGTGTTATTTTCCAATGTAATTCTTCTTGTGGTTTTTGTATAAACCATTAATGGTTCAACAATTCTGCCATCTGCAGCTTTTACAGAGTTCCCTTTTTTTAATTCTGCGAACATGGGACCCGGAGGCACACCCAACTCTCTGGCAAGTTCAGGGGAGAACCTCTCCTCTGTAATATATAGCGTCATCTCTTCCGGGACGTATTTTATTTCATAATGCTCTTTTAGTATTTTAATGCATTCATCTATTAGCAAATCAATTGAAGTCTTTTCCCTTCCTCGAATGCATATCACTGTACAAGACAATGTACCGTTATCTCTTTCAAAATAAACCACATCTGATGCATCAAGTAAGTCAATGACCTTTTTTTTGTCAACAGAAACTGCTTCACTAAAAACAGCTTCATCTATTCTGCATACAGTAAGATCTTCCACACATAAGTATCTTAAATTAATTACAATTTGCCTAAATCCATTTGTTATCCTCAGACGACTTCCTGGATACAATCTTTCTGCAAGTTTTCGCATATATGAATAGATGTGCCAGGGCAATCCCTGTAGATCCATTATATCACTTTCTCTCAACAATTGAAGACCAAGCTCTTTTATGATAGCAGTAATTTTTTCTTTATGTGCAGATGTCATTGCTCTGCGATCAAAATAAACAAAGTCAGCATGGGATTTTTCAATAGCCTCTCTTATAAGTTCAATATCTAGGTTATCAAGTTGATGATTTGAAAAATTGTGTCCGAATGTTATATTGCTCTCAAATAATATTTTTGTCTGTCTTTTAGCATAATGGCCACCCCCAAAACCAACTGCTACTGGAAATTTTTCTTCTTTCATCTCCAATATTGCCCTTGCAGCTATCTCGCCAGCCACTGGATCCACCCATTGTTCTTCTGTGCTGCCAATTTCAGCATATACCATTGGCAAAGAAACATCCGTAGGTCCATGATGTGTAGCCTCCATCATAACTTCATAACCCGTATTATTGGACATTTTCTGCATATTAAGTAAAATAGATTTCAGTGCAAAAGGTGCCGGATATGATAATTTTCTTGGCTGGCCTCCAAGTTCTGCATTACCACTGTTGCCAGTATAGTGAGCCGTAAGTATCTTTTTCTTATCCCTGCTTTTATGCTTTGAAGCAACTATGAGAAGTCTTGTATTAAATCCATATGATGAAAGTTTGTGGTCTATACCGTCCTGATAGATATTAGGTTGATTGATTTCTACAAGCCACAATCCATCAGATGAATAAGCTGATACAAACTCTTTCCATTCATGGCACACAGTCTTCACAGGAAACCATTCTCTCATTTTCAGTATATGTTCCTTGATGTTCTGGCTTGCCCTATCAAGTGTGGAACAAAGGATAGTTACCCTCAATTCATTTCCATTATCTTTCATCTCTCTCCATCCATCATTTGTCTCTTTTTAACTATATCGAAAACCCATCTGCTCACACCCGCTGCAACATTACCACACCTGCGATAGTTAAGTACTTTCAGTCCCTTCTTTTCATAATTTTTTATCAATCCTTCTATTTGATGTTGTTTCTTAAAAGTATAGAAATGTATCATTCCTTCAGGTCTGACCACTTCTGCCACGATATCAAGAAACATGTCCATACCATAAGGTGTGGGGATTATAGCCCTTTGGAATTGGCATTTCTTCAGTATCGAAGGAATGTTCATGGCATCCGCGCATATAATTGAAAGGTTTTCAATGACATTATTCTGTAAAGCATTTTTTCGAAGTAGACTACATGCTTCAGCATTCTTCTCCAATGATATTACCTTTGCACCCTTTGAAGCAATTGGTATTGCAAATGGCCCAACCCCGCAGAAAGGTATCAGAACATTTTCTCCTTTCTGTACCATATTTGTGACCCTGGCTCTTTCATAAGATAATCGGCTATTGAAAAATACTTTCTGCAGGTCAACTTCATAAGCAAATCCAAATTCCCTATGTATCGTTCTGGTACTGCTTCCGACAAGCAGCTCAAAGGATGCCACCCTGTATTCCCCGCAGAGCTTGGAGGTCTTGTTCACAACAGCTTTGACTCCACCTTGGCGAGCTATAAGTGCATGTGCTATCTCATGCTTGTGTGCATTGAGTTCGTACGGAATGGATATAACAGCTATGTCTCCAATTACATCGAACCTGCCGGGCAACATCTGCAGTTCCTGTTCAGTAAGTGTGTTCTTCAATATATCTCTAAGGCTCATATTTGATCCGCTATCATCATGATTTTTCGTTTGCCAGGGATTTTTGTTTCCAATATTCCATAGGCGCATTAGATTTGATGTTACCTATTATTATAATCTCAGTTCATCATCAGGGCATTAAATGCTATTAAATCAAAGATTTAATACAGGATTTCGGGAATTTTAATATGAATAAACATAGGCATAAGTTATCTTTTTTATATGTGGCTATTTTTTGACATTTAAGTTAATTTTATTTTTGAACTTTTTGTTACTGTGCGATAAACAAGGTCCTCTATCAAAATGCATAAATACAGATTTCACTTCAAAAGCTTTTATTAATTATTAAAAGCACGGCTCTGTAGAAATGCTACTTTTGCTTTTATTTTGACCTAATAATTTAAAAAGGATAAATCCCCTGAGTATTACTTTCCACTGAAACACAAAGGGGATGATTGTGTTTTGTCAAATAAGTACTTAAAGTTTGTTGATACAGCTTTAGCTGTATCAGGAAAATCTCACCTTCCTATCTATAGTTGCAAATATTCCAAAAGAAGATATACACAGCATCAGCTATTGACTCTGGTTTTGTTGAAAGAATATCTCAATGAGGACTACAGGAGTATTGTTGAACTTGTAGAATTAATGGATGGATTGAAGCTAAGAATTGGAATAAAACAAGTTCCACATTTTACAACTCTTCAGAAATTCGTCACTCGACTAAAGTCAATTATTTTCAGATCATTGTTGCAGCAAACAATGAAACTGTTCTATTCGTATGGTGAAAAAATAGAGCTCATTGCTATTGATTCAAGTGGATTTTCAAGTGGTCATTATAGTTACTATTATTCATTTAGAACAGGAAAGAAACGGAAGTCTTTCCTGAAAGTTAGTATTTCCGTGGATACTGAGAAGTTCATTATCACTGGTTTTAAGGTATCTGGTAAACCTGTACACGACATAAAGCATGCGATGACATTGCTGAAACAATGCCATAAAAATCGCCAATCAAATTTTTACCTGATGGATAAAGGTTACGATTCTGAAGCTATACATTCTCTAGTAAGGGAAGAACTAGAAGCAGTAGCTATGATTCCTTTGAGAGAAAGGAAAAGGAAGAAGATTAAGGTAAG
>JACIVZ010000170.1 GCA_014361205.1 Methanomethylovorans sp.
CATTAACTATGAGGAGGTGAATACTATGCCTGGAAGAAATGGAACTGGACCAATGGGTGCTGGATCAATGACTGGTAGAGGCTTAGGTGCTTGCACTGGAGTAAATGCAGTAGGATATGGCTATGGTCGTGGAATGGGATATGGCCGTGGATTATTCTGCAGACGTGGCTATGGTCGTGGATTCGGCAGAGGTGTTTCTATCTATGAAACATCGCCTAAAACTCAAAAAGAGTTGCTCGATGAACAAAAAAGAATTTTGCAAGATAGACTTGAATACATTGACAAGCAATTAGAGAATCTATAATTGTGATCAGAAATAGCTGGGGGACGCTCTGGCTATTTCTAATAAGAATTGGAGTGTTGGATCATGGCAAGACCGATGAAATGGAGAAAAGTTTGCTGCCTGCCTGAAATTAATAGGTTTGGGCCTCTTGATTTACCTGCAGATGCTGAAAATTATGTAAATATGACCGTGGATGAGTATGAAACCATAAGGCTTATCGATTTAGAGGGATATACTCAAGAAGAGTGTGCCCTTCAGATGAATGTGGCTCGTACTACTGTTCAAGGTATTTATATTGAGGCAAGAAAAAAATTAGCAGAGTCATTAGTTAACGGTAAGGTACTGACGATTCAGGGCGGTGAATATCGACTTTGTGACGGATTTGGCAACAGTTGTGGTCGTAGTTGTAAGAGACATAGACATGGTATGTGTTTTACGGATGATAATAAATAAAGGAATGGAGGATTTTTATGAAAATAGCAATTCCAGTAGATGATAAGTCTTTAGAATCCAACGTATCGGGATCCTTTGGACGTACTCTTTATTTTCTTATTTACGATACGGAAACTAAGGAAAGTGAATTTATAGATAACACTGCAGCGGAAAGCACAGGTGGTTCTGGAGTAAAAGCTGCACAAACAATAGTAGATAGCAAAGTAGATGCTTTGTTGACCCCAAGATGTGGACAAAATGCTGCTGAAGTGATTAATTCAGCTGATATAAAAATATTCAAAACGTCACACGCTTCAGTGAAAGACAACATTGCCGCTTACGTCGAAGGTAAATTACCATCGTTAGACGAAATACATGCTGGATTACACATGCACGGAGACAATTAATATGAAAATCGCTGTACTAAGTGGCAAGGGTGGTACTGGAAAAACATTTGTATCTGTGAATCTAGCTACGGTAGCAAAAACTTCGACTTACATAGATTGTGATGTGGAAGAGCCAAACGGTCATCTTTTTTTTAAGCCTGAAAAAATTCAAGAAGAAGAAATAACAGTTCAAATTCCAAAGGTAGATAATGAACTATGCAACGGATGCCGAAAATGTGCAGATTTTTGTAATTTCAATGCCCTTGCTTATATCAAAAATAAACTGATTGTCTTTGAAGATGTGTGCCATTCCTGTGGTGGGTGTAGCCTAGTTTGCCCTGAAAAGCACTGACAGAGAAAGAAAAAACAATAGGAAAAGTACAAAAAGGTGTTTCCGACGAAGTGATTATATTGACAGGGATATTGAATATAGGTGAAGCTTCAGGCATTCCTATCATAAAAAACCTACTTAACACAGAAAAATA
>JACIVZ010000018.1 GCA_014361205.1 Methanomethylovorans sp.
TAGAACTGGAATATAAAAAGATATAGAAATTCCTGCGCGTGTAAACTCTGAATTTTGGAAAATGTATGCCTCATCATAATGATTATCAACATTTTTAATATATTCATAATGTTTATATACCTGAAAACTCGATTTTTGAGTGTAGATCTTGCTCCTAAAAACAATAAAAAAATGATGCCTCAATGAAAAGGGAGAAGATCTAAAAACGGAGGGTCAAAAGATGACATATTCGAAACTGATGAAATCAATGCTGCTGACTGTAGCTGTATTAGGTTTAATGTCCGTTGCAAGTGCCTGTGAAATAAGCGGATATAAATATGAAAAAGTAGGTGAAGAGACAGTTCCTGTTGAAGGGTGGACAATTTATCTGCACAAATTGGTAAACGGAGAGTTTGTTTACCTTACTGAGACAAAAACAGATGTAAATGGTTATTATCATTTCAGCGAAGCTGACAAAACTCTTTTACCTTACCCAAAGAGTGTATATGGGACTTATCGTGTTTATGAAGAGTCAAGACCTGGGTGGACTCAGCTTTACCCGACAACTGGCTTCTACGAGATACAATTAGTAAAATACCCGATAGAGGGACGCAAAGTCAGTGACCTGAACTTCATAAACGAGAGAGAAAATGTTTGCTATAAGGACGAAACTGCCTGGACAGATGGTCCACGCTATGTAAAGAAGGGAAACTGGGCAACATACACTCCTTATGCAGGTCAGGAAAAGACTGTGGACATTTATGCTGGTAAAACCATAAAGGTAGGAACTGCCACATTCTCCGCACCTGATGCAGAGGGAAATGTGACCATCACCATAGACCTTAAGAACGGTGCATCTTTCGCTGATGTAAAAGAAAACCTCAAGATCCAGGGATACACAGCCGTACCTCCTGCAAAGAACCCTGCTCCTGGTAAGTTTACCACATACAAGGGAACTTTGTCCGGCAGCAGCGTCACAGTAACTGTTCCCCAGTTTGCTTACTATGGTGTCCATCTGGATGTCAAAGTTCCTTGCTAAATAAGGTAAGTCTAAATAAGGTAAGTATGCCGATGCAAGGGTCCTCTACTGGACCTATGCATTATTTTCTGAAGAAAAACAGTTCTTTTGCCTTTTTTCTTTCCTCAATAGAGCCAAACAAATTCCCATTTCTGTACTTTCATAGTCTTTCACAATATTCTCTAACAATATTCTCTAAGTACATAATCACTTTTTACAGAAAATAGGAGTTTTAGCGGACCTGCCGGGACTCGAACCCGGGTTATAAGCTCCGGAGGCTTAAGTGATATCCGCTACACTACAGGTCCAGAGAGTGAATACCGATAAGGTATTCATCACTGATAAATGTGCTGTTGGTCTTATTTTTTACCCTCAGCATGTTATCAGACTATCAGCATCAAAAATAATATTAACTTAAGGAGATTAGTAAAATGGGAGGAGTATCATGAGCCATGCAGAAAAGACAGTTTCTCATAAAAAGCCCTTAATAGAAATTACTAAAAATGGTCCTTATATTGTAAAGAACATTGAATATTTAATCAGTGCAGAGGGAACAGCATTACCAATTCAGCCTGTAATGGCATTGTGCAGGTGTGGAGGATCCAGCAATAAACCTTTTTGCGATGGAACTCACAACATGATTAACTTTGAAGATAGTACAACATAATCTGTATCAGATTTTTCCTCGCTTTTTTACATACGATATTTACTACGATAAATAGATATCATAATTTTTGTAAGTAAAATTCTTGTAAGTAAAATAGATAAAAATAAAATATGGTATAGTTGTTTAAACAACTATACTTAGTTTTGAAGTACAATCTCTATGTTGATATCCTTCGGAACCTGAATTCGCATGAGTTGCCTCAAAGCCCTTTCATCAGCTGCGATATCAATCAACCTTTTATGTACTCTCATTTCCCAGTGATCCCATGTTGCAGTTCCATCACCACTGGGACTTTTCCTCGTAGGAACTACCAGCTTTTTGGTGGGTAGCGGTACAGGCCCAGAAATACTTACACCTGTTCTTTCAGCAATTGCTTTTACCTGATCACATACACCATCCAGATGTGCTGGACTAATCCCTGACAACCTTATTCTTGCCTTCTGTGCCATATTATTCTCCTCTAAAATAAAAGGAGATTTTCCTTACTTTTGTTTGACACTCATGCACATGCCTGCAGCAATGGTCATTCCCATATCACGTATGGCGAATCTTCCAAGCTGCGGGATAGACTTTACTGGCTCGATACACAACGGCTTTGTTGGTTTGACAGTTACAATAGCCGCATCTCCAGTCTTTATGAAGGTTGGATTCTCTTCTTTTACTTGTCCTGATTTTGGATCTAGTTTCTTGTCAAGTGATATAAGAGTACATGCTGTTTGTGCAGTATGGCAGTGGAATACCGGTGTATAGCCTACTGTAATTGCTGATGGGTGCTGGAGTACAACAATCTGGGCGGTGAACTCATCTGCAACACTTGGGGGGTTGTCTGTATGTCCGCATACATCTCCTCTGCGCACATCAGTTTTACCTACACCTCTTACGTTCCAGCCAATGTTGTCACCAGGACCAGCCTGTGGAATTTCTTCATGATGCATTTCAATAGACTTAACTTCACCACTGGCTCCGGTTGGCATAAATATGACTTTATCACCCTTCTTCATTATACCAGTCTCTACTCTGCCTACTGGCACAGTACCAATACCGGAAATTGTGTATGCATCCTGCACTGGAATTCTTAATGGAAGTTTATCAGGTTTCTCAGGTGTCTTAAGGGCATTAAGAGCATCAAGAATGGATGGTCCCTTATACCAGGGCGTATTTGGACTGGGTGACTTTGAAATATTATCTCCCTCAAATGCAGAAGTCGGAATGAATGGGATTTCAGAAGCCTTGAAACCAACAATACCAAGTAACTGGGATACCTGTTCCTTTACTTCATTGAATCTTGCTTCGCTGTACTGTGCAGCATCCATCTTGTTAACGGCAATAATCAGCTGGTTAATCCCGAGGGTTCTGGAAAGGAATATGTGCTCCTTTGTCTGTGCCATTACACCATCTGGAGCAGCGACTACCAATATTGCTGCATCAGCCTGGGATGCACCTGTAATCATATTCTTGACGAAGTCCCGGTGACCAGGACAGTCGACAACTGTGAAATAGTATTTTTCAGTATCAAACCTTCTATGGGCGATATCAATGGTAATACCCCTTTCTCTCTCTTCTTTAAGGGAATCCATAACCCATGCAAAGGCGAATGATTCTTTTCCTTTCTCTTTTGCTTCCTGCTTGTACTTTTCAATCAAGTGTGCAGGTACTGCTCCAGTTTCGTACATCAATCTTCCGACAAGTGTAGATTTGCCGTGGTCAATGTGACCGATGACTGCTAAGTTCATGTGTGGTTTGTCAGCCATTTTAATCGTCTCCTTTTTGATATTGCTTAAATGTGATTTGTCCTAATAGTTTTTTCTACGTTTAAACCTTTCCAAAGCAAAGATGAGAGGATTTAGACACAAATCCTCTGCTTCCACTTTACATAGAGAGGAAATCAGATGCTTGCGGTATCTCCTTCTTCAGCCCCTTTCTTTGTCTGATTGATCCTACAATCTCATTGAGAAGGTTAGCTGGAAGAGGTTCAAAACCTGCGAATTCTGTGCTCCACATTGCACGTCCCTCGGTTGCAGATCTGATATCTCCTGCAAAACCAAACAATGCAGCTACAGGCGCCTTGGCTTCAATGATTGTGGTATCACCTTCAGAATGCATGTCCATTATAATTCCACGACGTCCTTGAATTTCTTTTGTGGCGCCACCCATCTGATCCTGGGGAACCTGGATAAACACTTTTTGATATGGTTCAAGAAGTGTGTCACCTGCCATCAGCATTGCAGCCTGTATAGCTTGTCTTGAAGCAGGAATTACCTGAGCAGGTCCCCTATGTACTGCATCTTCATGCAACTTTGCATCTACTAACTTGACTTTGATGCCCATACATGGTTCCCTTGACAGTGGTCCAGCTTTCATAACTTCCTGGAATCCTTCAAGGATAAGCTCCATAGTTTCGTTAAGATACTGAATACCTTTAGTCATATCGATATAGACGTTCGATTCATATATATCCACGATACCCTTTGCCTCGTCCTTGTTCATTCCGGCAGCTATCAGTTTCTCACGGCGTTCCAGTTCCTGCATGTTCATGGATATGTCGCCGTTACGGATAAGTTCGATTACACCAGGCTCAAGAGGTTCTATTTCCACATAGAATCTATTATGCCTGTTGGGTGATTTACCTTCCACCGGTCCAGCTTTACCACGAATGGTCTCACGGTACACTACAATTGGTGGTGTGGTTGTGATTTCCACTCCTTTGTCACGTTCTATCCTATGGGCAATTACTTCAAGATGCAATTCACCCATACCCGCCATAAGGTGTTCACCCGTTTCCTCATCCAGAGTTATTCTCAGAGTGGGGTCTTCCTTTGCTACCTGCCTCAGGACTTCCACAAGTTTGGGCAGATCTTTCATATGCTTTGCTTCTACAGCAACAGTAACCACAGGTTCACTGGCATGTTTTATGCTCTCAAATGGAGTCATTCCTTCCAGAGTTGTGACGGTGGAACCAACAATAGCGTCTTTGAGACCTGTAACAGCCGCAATATTGCCCGCAGGTATCTTTTCCACTTCGATCCTTTCCGGACCCATGAAAATACCGACCTGCTGTATCCTGTTCTTCTTCGCAGCACCTGAAACGAATACTTCCATGCCACGTGTGAGGCTTCCACTGAATATCCTTCCTGTTGCAACCTCACCTGCATGCGGATCCATTGAAATGTCCGTGACCATGAATGCCAGATCTGCCGAAGCATCAGCATTCATCATAGCCTTCCCAATAGGTGATTCTTTGTCACCATGCCAGATTACTCCCACTCTCCCTTTCTGTGCTTCAATGGGATTTGGCAGGAATCTGACCACCATGTCATTAACTACCTCATGGAGAGGACATTTCTCAGCAAGAGACTTCATATCGTCATTCTTACAGTACTCATAAATCTGATTGAAGCTCACTCCTGTCTTCTTCATCATTGGAACACTTATTGCCCAGTTATAAAGAGCAGAACCGAAAGCTACAGTACCGATAGCTGCATCGACTTTCCAACCAGCCTTATATCTTTCCTCATTCATTCCACGTATCAGCTTGTTCACATGGTCTATAAGTTTTCCAAGTCTTATCTGCATTTCCTGCGAATCTACCTGCAGTTCATTTATAAGACGGTCCACTTTGTTAATAAAAAGCACGGGTTTTACATGTTCTCTAAGTGCTTGTCTTAGTACTGTTTCTGTCTGGGGCATTGTACCTTCGACAGCATCAATGACAACTACAGCACCATCTACAGCACGCATGGCACGGGTTACGTCACCACCAAAGTCAACATGACCGGGAGTGTCGATAAGATTGATGAGATATTCTTTACCCTCATATTCATGTACCATCGAAACGTTAGATGCATCAATGGTGATACCCCTTGCCTGTTCCTCTTCATCAGAGTCCATGAACAGTTGCTTACCTGCCAGCTCCTTGGATATCATTCCTGCACCGGCCAGCAGGTTATCGGATAGTGTTGTCTTACCATGATCAATATGAGCTACTATACCTATATTACGTATCATTTCAGGTGTACCCATCAACGCCGTGACGCGCTCCACCATTTTCTTTCTTCTTCCCATAATACTACCCTATAATACTTTAATATCAGCAATAAACAGCTTAACGTGCCGCCTTTGCAACTCTTTCCTTAGCATCTTTCCTGTTGATAGAGAAGCATTTGGCATCGCGATTTGCTGCAGCTATCAGTTCTGTTGCAAGGCATTCAGCTAAGGATCTCCTGGATTTGAAGGATGCCTGGCTCGCACCCATAGCTATATACCTTAGAGCACTGTCTACGCGTCTTTGAGGTGCAGTATCCACGGCTTTAGGAACGGAGATTCCTCCATATTTCAGTCTAACCACCTCTTCTCTGGGACCTGCATTCGCAATAGCCTCTACAAGCACCTGAACAGGGTTTTTCTTTGTTTTATTATTAATAATCTCGAATGCTTCAGCTACAGTACGCATTGCCAATTGTTTCTTGCCTGTATTTTTTTCTCCCCTCATAACATTATTGACAAGACGTTCAACAATTGATAAATTTGATTTGTTGAACTGCTGACGCGCATGTTTTCCGCTTGAATGTGGTAAAATGACAGGCTCAAGGTTTGTATATCTTTTTATTCCAATATCAGTAACCTCTACCTCTGCAAGATCCCATTTTCCGAATAATTTGTACATAGGTGTTTATCTCCTTGGTTTCTCTTTGCGTCCGATGACCATCTGTTTTAAGGATACGTTGTTAACGGCAATCACTTTGAACCGCACACCAGGGATATCTCCCATTGCACCACCCATGCGTCCACCAATTCTCTCTACAGTAACCTCATCATGTTCATCAATGAAGTTAATGGCACCGTCTCCGGGGCAGAATGCAGATACCTGCCGACCATTTTTGATCAGTTGTATCCTTACACATTTTCTGATGGCAGAGTTAGGTTGTTTTGCCTCGACTCCTATCTTTTCAAGTACTATTCCTCTTCCCTGTGGAGCGCCTCCCAAGGGATCTGCTTTCACATTCAAACCAAGTGTACGTCTATTATATTGAGTGTCTTTCCACCTGGCATTTTTGCGAATGCGCTTCAGGGTATGAGCTGCATATTTTCCATTTGGCATAATATTTCCTCCAAGATTTCATCATAATATTTTGAGCTTAATCCTGTTTCGTAAGTCACTGAAGTATTACATCATCAATATCATGGTGTCTTTGTGCAACCATTTTCACTTTTTCGATATTTTTTCCTTCACGTCCTATGGCTAACCCTTTTTCTTTATTAGAGACTTCTACATAAGCCAGCCTTTTGTCGTTTCTTATGGTAATGTTCACTGACTTTACAGTGACAGGACCAAAAGCATTCTTTATGAATATGATCGGGTCATCTGAATATTCAACGAGTTCTATGTGCTTGTCAACAGTTTTCTTTATGCGGTTTATATGATCTCCATTTCTTCCAATAGCTGCACCCATGTCACCTGGTTTCACCACATATATTATCCGATTTTCTTCAACAATGCAATCCTTCACAGTTGCACCTGTCATACTTTCAAATAATGCGATATATCTGATTCCTTCTGTTGACAGCTTGATCTCGCTCAAGTAAAGCAACTCCTTTCAAGCTGCAGCAAGTATATCCGATTCACCTGTTTCCAGAATCGCAAGAGCAGCTATTACATAGGGTTTTCCGCAAACAGGTCCGAGTTCCATGTTGGTGCCAGCATAATTAAGCACAGGTACATTTGTAGATTCAATCTGTGCTCTTATTTCAGGGGGACAGTTGGAAGCAAGAACCACTACTTTTGCTTTTCCACTAACAGCAGCATCGATGGTGCGCTTTGAGCCAATCACCACCTTTCCTGTTCTGATTGCTTTGATCAATGCTTTTTCAATGTTAATATCCATATATACCATCTCTTATACAATTTCAAACTAAGGTCTGTATTCTAATAAGTGAATCCTTATATCTACTTTCTGGTTGTTCTTCCGTAATCCGTATGTCATTTAATTACTTGGCTATTAGATGTACATCACCTGTTCCAAGTTTTATTGGTTGTCCAACAATTATATTTTCTGTGACACCATTAAGTTCGTCAACATCACCACGCATACCAGCATCAAGCAAATGGTTAACAGTAACTTCAAAAGCAGCACGGGCAAATACACTGGCTTTTTCACCGGAAATTCCATGACGCCCAATTTGCTTGACTTCACCATCACAGCACATGATATCAGCAACCAACATTATATGTCTGATATCCACTGTAAGACCTTGTTCAGCCAATGTGTTTGTTGCTTCCTTAATGATAGCATTTCTTGCAGCCTCTATGCCGAAAACATCGTATATTTCTCCAATATTATTGGTATATGTGCGACTTATGTCGACACCTTCAACTTCAAGGACTTTCTTCAGCTGGGATCCTTCTGTGTAGAGCATATATTCATTACCATCTTTGCGTATCACGACTCTTTTGATACCTTCAATTCCCTTTAAGGTGATATTGTTGATGTTCTTTGCCATCTGTAACAGGTCCCGATATGAACTCTCTTTAGGTTTCACAATCAGCTGATTTTCAATATTTTTTGATACTACAACATCCCCTTCCAGTTCCTCACTCAGTTTACTGACAATTTCATCCACGGTAATATCTCTTTGCAGGAGAGTCTTCTCATGAAGGTCTATTATCAGCTGCATGTTCAGCAGATCAGTGGTGACATCCGCAAGCTGGTCGATGTGCGTAGCTTCAATTTCCCATGCCAGTTTTCGGGCTTTATCTCTATCCTGAGCGTATTCTTCTGTGACTGCTATTGTCATTGTGGGAGTACTTGGTTCTTTTCTTGCATCAACAATTTCAATAAGACGGGGGAGTCCCAATGTAACGTTAATCTCAGCCACACCAGCATAATGGAATGTACGCATCGTCATTTGGGTGCCTGGTTCCCCTATGGACTGAGCAGATACCACGCCCACCGCTTCGCAGGGCACTACCTTAGCATACTCATAACTCTCTTTTACCTTCTCAATAATCTCTTCAAATTCCTTCTTGTTAACTCCCGCTTTAATTACATCTTCTTTAAGTGTCTGGAGAATGTTAAAGGGCAGGTCAACATTACTAAGCATCGAGTCAATAGTTGCTTCGCTTAGAGCCATTTTCAGTTCACCTTCCTTCCTGTAACAGTTTCCACTATTTTATGGATATAATCAGGTTTGCTATAATCGCTCTTAGTGGAGTCTATACCATCTTCACCATACTTGAACTGTACTATAACTCCCCTTGTTTCTCTTACAGTACCATCATATTGTACTTCCAGATCCTGAAGAGCATTTACTAATCTTCTTTGAAGGTATCCTGATTGAGATGTACGCACCGCCGTATCCACAAGACCTTCACGTCCTCCTATGGCATGGAAGAAGTATTCTGTCGGAGATAATCCACTTTTATAGCTCGATTTTACGAATCCATGTGCATCAGCACCAAGGTCACCTTTGTCAAAGTGAGGGAGTGTCCTGCCTGCATATCCTCTTCTGATTCTTTCACCACGAACAGCCTGCTGTCCTACACAGGCTGCCATCTGTGTAAGGTTAAGCATTGACCCTCTTGCTCCGGATCTGGCCATTATGACAGCAGAATTTTCAAGACCTAGCTGCTTACCAGCAATGTTACCTGCTGCGTCCCTTGCCTTACCAAGTGTTTGCATGATCTTCATTTCAATAGTTTCATCGAGTGTTCTTCCCGGTAAAGGTTCTAGTTCTTTTGCCTCATAAGCAGCTATAAGATCCTTTACCTCGTTCTCAGCCTTATCTAGAATTTCTTTTATGTTCTTCTTAGCGGTTTCCGGAATATCCTCATCACTGATACCAAAGCTAAGTCCGGTCTTCATCACACCTCTTATTGCAAGTCTTGTGAAATCATCCACGAATTTAGCACCGGCTTCAGTTCCGTATTTTTTCACAATAGTATCTAGTATTATTCCCTTGAATGCCCCTATTGCTTTCTCATCAATGGTACCTTTGATCATTTCCCCATTTCTGATTACAACATATGCATTGTACTCACAGTCTTCTTTTTTGCATGTATCGCATTTGAAACACATTTCAGCTGGAAATTCCAAATTAAGCCCTTCAGGCAGTATCTGGCTGAATATCTGCTTACCATTCCAATAAGGCTCACCAGTATCTTCATCATATCCAGCAGGTTCTGGTAATTCTCTGATTTCCGATTTTCTTAGGAGTTCCAAAGCTTCGTTTTTCGTTATGCGGTTTTCATTTCGAGTCAGGAGAAACATACCTGAAATATGATCATGTATACCACCGATGATCGGTCCACCGAAACGTGGTGAAAGAATGTTTTCTTGAACCTGCATAAGTATATTTGCTTCAGCTCTTGATTCTTCTGTTTGAAGCACATGCATATTCATTTCGTCACCATCAAAGTCAGCGTTGTATGGAGGACACACTGCAGGATTTAGTCTGAATGTTTTATTGGGGAGAACTTTCACCTGATGAGCCATGATACTCATCTTATGCAGAGACGGCTGCCTGTTGAAAAGTACAGTATCGCCATCCATAAGTTGTCTCTCAACAATCCATCCTTTCTCAATCTTCTCAGCCAGTTCTTGTTTGTTATTTTCCGTGATCTTGATACGTCTTCCATCAGGACGGATGACGTAGTTAGCTCCTGGATGCACATCGCTTCCTCTGAGAATATACATCCTTAGCAATTCTATATTCCTGTCTATAACTCTTTCAGGAATAGTCATCTGAATAGCTATGGCTTCAGGCACTCCAACTTCATTAATACTAAGGTTAGGATCAGGAGACACCACAGTACGAGCTGAGAAGTTAACACGTTTACCTGACAAACTTCCTCTGAAACGACCTTCCTTTCCTTTAAGACGCTGAGTAAGCGTTTTTAATGGCCTTCCTGATCTGTGTCTTGCCGGCGGCACCCCGGATACTTCATTATCAAAGAAAGTAGTCACATGATATTGCAACAATTCCCACAGGTCTTCTATAATCAATTGTGGAGCTCCTGCATCCCTGTTCTCCTGAAAACGTTGATTTATCCTGATGATATCAACAAGTTTATGCGTAAGGTCATCTTCACTGCGCTGACCCGACTCAAGTGTAATAGAAGGTCTTACAGTAACAGGAGGCACAGGTAGTACTGTAAGGATCATCCATTCAGGCCTGGCACTGGCAGGATCCATCCCAAGCACTCTTACATCATCATCCGATATGTTCTCAAACCTGTCCCTGATCTCTGTTGGTGTAAGCTTGTGGCCGTCTTCTATATATTCAGTTGGTTTTTCAAACTTGATCTCCAGCTGTTCAGTTCCACAGTATGGACAAATCTTTGTTTTGCGGGCTTCTTTGAAGACCTCATTGATTACAGGATCAGGTAGATGTCCCATTTCATGAAGCTTGTTTATTTGAGACAAAAAATCCTTTTTTTGATTCGGTTCCAATAAAAGAGCACTGCAATTGCGACATATGGAACGCAGAGTTTTACGGATTGTCTTGTTAAATCCTACATGCACTACAGGTGCAACTAATTCGATATGGCCAAAATGTCCTGGACATTCACCTGCCCGGCCGCCACATGTTTTACATTTAAGACCAGGATCTATAACTCCCAGTCTGAGATCCATTAATCCCATATCTATCGGGTATCCGTCATCATCATATGTAT
Source organism: Methanomethylovorans sp. (assembly GCA_014361205.1). Lineage (GTDB taxonomy): Archaea > Halobacteriota > Methanosarcinia > Methanosarcinales > Methanosarcinaceae > Methanomethylovorans. The sequence goes on from JACIVZ010000018.1 coordinate 11,335, forward strand.
CTGCAGTAATGATATTAGTTACACTCATTTTCCTGATTTCTCGTGGGGAAATCAGACCAAACTGTATTGCAGATATCCTTTTAGGTATGGAAGGTATTATATCCATTTTCTATCACCTTCACACAGCATCGTCCAATTTTAGTCTTGGTGCTACTCCCAGCGACTTGATTTCATCAAGCAAAAGCTTGAAAGCATAGCTCATCTCCACCGGATGTATATCAGTTTCAGCTCCGCAGCTTGCACAATATCTTATGTTACGCTTACGATCAAAGGTTGCTATCATGCCGCAATGTCCACAAACAAGCTCAACAACTTTATCAGATTCATCAAGAAGCCTCTCTTTTAACGTCATTGCAGCACCATGTCCAATCAGCACATCACGCTCCATTTCTCCAAACCTCAAACCACCTTCACGTGCCCTGCCTTCAGTTGGCTGGCGGGTGAGTACTTGTACAGGTCCACGCGACCTTGCATGCATCTTGGAGGCAACCATATGATGCAGTTTCTGGTATAGGATTACACCGACAAAAACATCTGCTGGTATTCTTTTTCCAGTGACACCATCATAAAACACTTCTTTGCCGGTATGAGCAAAACCCTGTCTTTTAAGCCCTTCACGTAATTTTTCTTCAGTTTCACCTGCAAAAACAGTTGCATCAATACGTCTGCCTTCCATGCACCCTACTTTTCCTCCAATCATCTCAAGAACATGCCCGATAGTCATACGGGATGGTATAGCATGGGGATTTATGATAAGGTCAGGAACCATACCATTTTCTGTAAATGGCATGTCCTGGTAGGGTACTATAAGGCCGATAACTCCTTTCTGTCCATGTCGGGAGGCAAATTTGTCTCCTATCTCAGGTATCCTCTGATCCCTTATTTTTACTTTTGCAAGACGTGTACCATTAATTGATCCGGTAAGAATAACTGTATCAACAATGCCTTTTTCATTGGAACGCATAGTTATTGCACTTTCTCTGCGCTGTTCTACAGTGATTCCAAAATCAGACTGTTCTTCAAGAAAACGAGGGGGACTGGTTTTTCCGATGAGAACATCATTCGGACCAACAACTGTTTCAGGGTTTACAAGACCATCAATGTCAAGATTTGCATATGCTTCCGGACTGCGAGCTCCACGATATTCTGAATCGGGTATTTCGAATTTATCTTCCTGACCTCCGGGATACCTTCTTTCTTCACCCTCAAACGTTCTTATAAAATGACTCCTGCCAAGACCTCTCTCTATAGAACCTTTGTTGAACACAAGTGCGTCTTCTATATTATGGCCTTCAAACGACATTACAGCTACCACGAAGTTCTGTCCAGCAGGTCTCTCATCAAAAGCAATGTTCTCACATGTCAGCGTTCTTACAATGGCTTTCTGAGGATAGTGGAGAATGTGTGCACGCGTATCAGGTCTGAGTTTAATGTTTGAAGTAGATACACCTATGCATTGCTTTATCATTGCTGCGCCCATCGTATTACGGGGAGATGCATTATGTTCTGGGTAAGGCACCATGCCAGTGCAAATTCCAAGAATAAGGCTTGGGTCTATTTCAAGGTGTGTGTGCTTTGGGCCTATATCATCTTCTGTAAGGGCTATGAAGGCATTTTCCTCTTCTTCCGCATCCAAATACTCGATAATACCTTCTTTTGCCAGGTCATCATAGGTTATTTCTCCATTTTTCAGAGATTCTTTATGGTGCTCGGTAAGTAAAGACCTGCCATTTTCCACTACTATAAGTGGTCTTCTCGCCCTCCCCATATCTGAATTGATGATTACTTCACGAATATCTTCATAAAGAGTGACGTTCACCTGTCTGGATATTATACCGCTTCTTCTTTGTTTTCTAATATTTTCCACAAGTTCTTGTGGATTACTGTGGGTACCGATGAGTTCCCCGTCCAAAAATACTTTTGCTTCAGTCATCTCCAAAGCCTCCCATACTATCGTCCATATCTGAATAATCAAGATATCCTAAGTCATTCTTCTCTTCCTCATGTGGAATAGTATCAAACTCATCAGTATAATCTTCAAGTTCCACATCGTACTCTTCTGCTATTTTAGCTACATTGTACGTTGTTATGCTTGGTTTTACGTCCAGTTCAAGAAGGATTTTCTTAAGGACACTATTATCATCTACTCCGGTTGATAATTCCACCATTTGTGCAAAATTCTTCACCAGACCACAGTTAGGTCCTTCAGGAGTTTCAGATGGACATAATCTTCCCCATTGAGTAGGATGCAGGTCACGCGCCTCAAAATGAGGTTGTGCTCTTGAGAGGGGAGATATTACACGCCTTAGATGCGAAAGAGTTGAGATATAATCCGTTCTGTCCAAAAGCTGTGATACACCTGTTCTTCCTCCAACCCAGTTACCTGTAGCAAGAGGATGCTGTAATCTGTCAGTAAGTACATCAGCCCTGACAAGAGTAACCACGTTCAACTCACGATTTCTCATATTTGCTCTCTCAAGCTGATACTTTATGTCTCTGGACAAACGGTTAAAAGCCACTCTGAAAAGATCTTCCATTAAGTCCCCTGTAAGTTTAAGTCTCTTGTTAGAATAGTGATCTTTATCATCAGGATGGCGTTTTCCAAGAGCAAGCTCAAAACAGGATTCGGCCATCCTTCCAAGGAAATATGCTTTTGCTAACCTGTCCTTGGGTTCATTTCCAAGGTGAGGCAATAAATATCTGTCCATTACGTAGTTGGCACGTTTCATCTGGTAGTCACGTGCCTGACCAGCTGCAACCCTGCTACCTATCTTTTCAATAGCTTCACGGGTAGTGGAAACTTCTGCTTCTTCCAGGTTTTCCAGCATGAATTTCATAATTTCCGGATCATTTGAAACTGTTTTTACCAGATCTTGATCAGTTTCTATTCCAAGAGCTCTCATCAAAGTAATAAAATTAATGCGCCCCGATATAGAAGGGAAAGATACTTCTAATAAGGATTTTCTTCCCCTTTCGACAACTACAAGAGCCCGATATCCTCTCCTTTGAGAGAAGACTTTGGCCACTTCTATCTGATCACCATATCTCTCTCCATATTCAGTCAATATTTTGTTTGGGGCGAGATCTTCAAGGGTCATGACCACCCTTTCAGTACCATTGACAATGAAATATCCTCCGGGATCAAGAGGGTCCTCGCCATAATCTATCATCTTTTTTTCACTAAGCTCTACAAGGTTGCATATTGAAGATTTGATCATGACAGGCAATTGTCCTATCTTTGCTTCTACTGGTTCAGACTCTTCTTCACCCTGTACCACACTCATCTCCAGGTACAAAGGAGCTGAGTAGGAAAGGTTACGTAACCTGGCTTCATTTGGATAGAGCTTTTCTATAGCTCCATCTGCTTCCTTAACAACTGGATTCTCAACCCTGATTTTTCCCAATTTTATATATATGTCCTCTATATCTGTCTCAATAACTCCCTGTTCATCAATAATATTCTGCAGACCGCTCTCAAGGAATTTGTTGAAAGAGTCTATATGGTGTTGAACAATTTTGTCCCTGGTAAAATATGCCGCTAACACTTTACTGCCCTCTGAAGTGATGATTACACCTAATTTGTCGATGGAAAGGTACGAAAAACATTACATAGCGTGACCACAATGAAGTGTCAATATTAAAAACAAATGCTCTCATTTAATACTATCTCACTCTATTACAAGCCTGTAATAAAGTGCCTGTCCGGCCGTCTGGCTTTTCCTGGTAATCTTAACAACATCTCCGACCGATGCGCCAATTTCTTTCACTACAGGATCATTGATCTTTATTTTTGGCAATTGCTCCTTTTCTATCCTGTAGCGTTTCAGAACAGATTTCAACTCATCTTCACCCAATATCTCGTGCTTCGGGATCAGTTCATTGTCGAGCAAGTTGAATTTATTCAATATATCTCCTCCCTCAAAAAGTGTGCACATGGATTTATTGGCAATAAACATATACTAATATATAACGCCACGGATTTCATGGCGGGCTCGTAGGGATTTGAACCCTAGGCCGTCTGGTTAAAAGCCAGACGCTCTGCCTGACTGAGCTACGAGCCCATTATGTGTATATGCCCCTAGCCTTTCCACTTTCGCATCAGTTCGGTGTAGCCCTCCAAAACGCGATTATCATATATATACATTTCGCAGCTGCTCAACTTGACAAAAATAAGTATAAATAACTCACAGCCATCTTTCAAAAATTTAAAAATGTACATAGATTCATGTAGCATCATCAATTAAGTAAAAAGATTCGTCTTTTTTTGCATAATGTTAAGAGCTTCATGTCCCTGACTTCCAATCGCACATGTACTCGCATTGTGCCTTACTCAGAGAATCTATGCTGACACCCATAGACTTAAGTTTTAGTTCAGCTACGTATATATCGATATCTTTAGGCACGACATGTACTCCATTGACAAGCTTATTCTCTGCTATATGCCTTACGCACAGAGCCTGATTAGCAAAGCTCATATCCATTACTTCTGCGGGATGACCATCACCTGCGGCAAGATTAACAAGCCTTCCTTCCGCAAGTACATATACTTTCCTGTCACCAAGATCATACTCTTTGATGTTTTTACGTACTGTACGCACCTTTTTTGCCATACTTTCCAGATCATTCAGATTGATCTCCACATTGAAATGACCAGAGTTTGAAAGAATCGCACCATCCTTTATTACCTCAAAATGTTCCCTTGTAATAATATCACAGTTGCCCGTGGTGGTTACAAATATGTCCCCAATCTTTGCCGCTTCTTTCATTGGCATCACTAAATTACCATCCATCTTTGCTTCAAGTGCACGTATTGGATCAATTTCTGTAACAATCACATTAGCACCAAGACCCCTTGCACGCATAGCAACACCTTTTCCACACCATCCATAACCCCCCACAACAACATTCTTACCTGCGACAAGGAGGTTTGTTGTCCTCATAATACCGTCCCAAGAAGATTGACCAGTGCCGTATCTGTTGTCAAACATGAACTTTGTCATAGCATCATTTACAGCCATAACAGGCATTTTCAAAGCTCCTTCCTTTTCCATAGCTTTCAGCCTGTGTATGCCGGTAGTAGTTTCCTCACATCCTCCAAGTATATTAGACAGCAAATCTTGCCTATCTGTGTGCAACTTGAATATAAGATCCGCACCGTCATCTATTGTGATATCAGGCTCTATTTGCAGTACTTCATCCATTGCATCATAATATTCTTCATTGCTGCAGGCATATTTTGCACATGACTTTATGTTCTCACGTGTGCATAAAGCCGCAGATACATCATCCTGGGTACTCAATGGGTTGCATCCTGTTATGGCAACTTCTGCACCCCCTGCAGCAAGCGTTTCAACAAGAACCGCCGTCTTGGCTTCCACATGCAATGCCATTGCTATTCTGTGTCCTTCCAGAGGTTTTTCTTCCTCGAAATTTTTCCTGATCATAGCCAGAACAGGCATGTGAGCCCTGGCCCATTCTATTTTCTGATTACCGGATTTAATAAGTTCTTCTTTATCCATTCTGAAATCTCCATAAATTTAATTGATGATGATTATTCGCTCACCCTTGTCATAAGATCCTCTGCAGCAACACTTGCCTCTTCTATAACTTTCACTTCATCCATACAGAGAACTTCATAATTTTCCATAAGCAGTTTGCCATTGACAATACTTGTCATCACATCATGACCTTTGGCGCTATATACTAAATGGGAGGCAGCATCATAGAAGGGTCTCATATGAGCTTTATTTTTATCAACTATTATAATATCAGCAAGTGCTCCTGTTCGTATCATACCGGCGTTTATGCCAAGTGCTCTGGCACCATTTACAGTTGCCATTTTAATTACTTCTTTTGCAGGCAGGGCCGTAGGGTCCATGGTGCTAACTTTCTGCAGTAAAGCTGCAACTTTCATTTCCTCAAACATATCAAGATTATTGTTCGAGGCACAACCATCAGTACCCAAACAGACATTAGCTCCATTTTGCAAAAGCTTTGTCACAGGTGCAATACCCGATGCAAGTTTCATGTTGCTCACTGGATTATGTGATATATTAACTCCACGTTCAGCCAGAATCTGAATGTCTCCGTCAGACAGCCATACACAATGGGCAGCAACAACATTACTGTCAAAAAAATCAATATTATCCAGCATGTGTATAGAGCACATTCCATATTTCTCTTTCATCTCTTTAAGTTCAGCTTCCGTTTCCAGCACATGAATGTGCAACTTCACACCGTCCTCCTTTGCTTTATCCTTAACTCTGAGAAGAAATTCCTTAGAACATGTATTAGGTGCATGAGGCCCGTACATGGCTGTAATCCTTCCATCTGCCTTACCGTGCCATTCTCGCACGAAACGGCTTCCTTCCTTTAATTCAGCAATAGCTTTGTCCTTATTTCCAAGCTCTATCATTCCATAAGACAGAGCTGCTCTTATTCCTGTTTCTTTAACCACTTTTGCCGTTTCGTCCATATGGAAATACATATCATTAAAACAAGTAGTTCCACTTTTGATCATTTCAAGGCAGGCAAGGAGAGCGCCATTATATACATCTCTTTTGGTAAGTTTTGCTTCCGCAGGCCATATATGATTTTGAAGCCATTGGGAAAGGGGCAGGTCGTCTGCATATCCTCTGAACAATGTCATAGCTGCATGTGTGTGGGTATTCACAAGCCCGGGCATAACAATGCCGCCATGTGCATCCACTGTTATGTCTGCAACTTCTTGTGTCTTTTCACCCACTTCGGTAATGATGCCGTTATCTATCACCACAACTCCATTTTTAAACTCATGTTCCTTGCCGGCCTCCATAGTAAGAATATGACCGTTCTTTATAATTATATCAGCCACAGTTATCACCTATTATAGCAGGTTTCCTCTCGAAGAGCAGCAAGATATACATGCATCACCTTTAGTCTCTCTGCTGCTATTTCTCTGGCAGTGCCAGTGTTAAGTCTTTCTGATATCTTGAAAGGTTTTTTCTCCATATATTCGTAAAAACCGTCAAAAGGATTTTCATTATAAGCATTCATACATGTTTCTTTCACTGTTCCTGAGGTAGACCTCAATGCACGCAAAGAACCCATGGAAACCAGCGATCTGAATATACCTACAGCACCAAGAGCATCTATCCTGTCAGCATCCTGTAATATTTTTGCTTCCAATGTCTGTGCTTGAAGTGCACCGCTAAACCTGTGTGACCGGATACAATCTGTTACATGTTCGATCATGTCTTTCCCAGCACCTGCAGCTGTAAGGAATTCCTGTGCCATTTCTGCACTATATTGTGCATGGTTGCCTCCCTGTAGATGCTCTTTTATTATACCTACATCATGAAGCAGTGCTGCAAGCCTTAGTACCTGTTCATTACCACCTTCTTTTTCCCTTATACGCATGCATAAATATTCTACGCGTTCTGTATGATATATATCATGAGAAGTAGGTTCTTCTGCAAGAACATCTGATACATATTTTCTTGTTTGTTCTATCAGATCCATTCTATGCCCTCACGTCCCGCAAGGTTCTTGAGATGTTCTTGTATGGCATACATTGCATCAGCAATTACTTTTTTATTGTCGTAAGAATCAATGACTTCCTGAAGTTGTTTTTGGCTATTTTTTTTCATTTCTTTTGTAAAATGGATCATATTCTCCAGTGCTCTGGTCACATTATCCACAATAGTGACAGTTGCAGAAAGAGAAGTTCTGGATAATGGATTAAGATCAATTGCAATCACAATCTTGCCCATTTCGACAAGTTTCTGGCACCTGTCTCCGTCCTCCAGTGGTACAAGTACTACATCTGCCGTGTATATACCTTCCTTATCCACGATGCCCCTTTCATGGCTAAGGTCAAGTCGTGCATCTCCTCTGGATCCAAGCACACTACCTGCTCCATGTGCCTTCAAATGCTCTATGATTCTGTGGATCCTGGCATCACTGCGATGAAAGAGGTTCACTTCCAGTTTTGCTCCGGTGATGTCTGCCAGTGATACGAGAGCTCCTGGTACAAGAGCCGCAGTATTTCCATTGACGGATATTACTGGCCTTTTTGCAACAAGCAGATACGCCACAGCCACACGTTCTGCAATTGCCGCAGATTCAATTGTACGCTCTCCTATCAGATAGTCAAAGGCTTCACCCCTGCCCTGCGCTACAAGACCTTGCAGGCTGGTGATACCCATTTGTACACCCTCTGCTATCTTTTCCCTTGTTATCAGAGATGCATATCTGGGATGATCCTTAGGGATATGTGTCACGATCTATTATCTCCGTAATTTTTATTTAATTGAATTTATACTTTTATTGACAATTTAATCATACATCATGCACAACTATAATAAAGTTTTTTATTTGTCACAAAAGTCCTGCCCTGCAATTATTTATGAAATATGCGGCAGGCTGTCCGAACTCCGAGAGGGTTTCAATCACTTCTTCCCTTCTTTCAGGAACTGCAGTCACAAAAACGGATTCTCCAAGCATTGCCTGTGATGCCAAACCCCCGGCAGATTCAACTGCTTCTATAATATCTATTATGAGGTTGCTGGCAAGTCCAGTGCCCAAGGCAAAATCTCTGGAGCATCGCATAAATGTTTCAAAAGAAGGTGAAGCAAGAAGCTTTTTCATAGCGCCTTTTCCCATAGCATTTATACGCCAAACTATATCAGGATCGGAAATGACATGGCGGGTGTCAAGTTCCCCAAGTGCCAGACAGAATATTTCTTTTTCCGCAACTGGAATCCAATCCACACTACTGTATTGGGGTGCACCGGCTTTTTTACGGATCACAACGCCACCATAGGACTGTGCGATCACATCTCCGAGCCCGCTTCTGTTTACAACTTCAGCTATATGTGCAGTTTCAATTATCTTCTCTGCGGTAAGGTTAAGAGACAATGCATCATTCAATGCATAAGCTGTGCTAAGAGCTCCAGCACCAGATGCTCCAAATCCACACCCTACGGGTATATTTGCAATGCTTTCCACAAGCATGGGCGAATTTGAAAGCATATCCACCACACTTCGTGTAGTATCTGCGCAAACAATTTCACCATTAAGAGTGATTTGTGTGTCATCGAGTTTTTCTGAAAAAGTAACAGTTGTAATTACTCCACCATCAAGGACGATTCCACAACCTATAGAACCTTTTTTGCAAGGATCTTCATGGTCCTGAATACAAAAAAAACCTGTTATATGTGCAGGAGCAAAAGCACGGGCAGAGCAATTTCTTTTTTTCACTTTTTCACTTCCTTGAAATTATGTAGCTGATTTCGTCCAGTAGTGCAGAAGCTATAACTTTTTTAGATCCTTTGATATGAATGTGACCAGGATCTCCCGCAGTAAGGATATATACTTCATTATCATCCGTACCGATTCCACTTTCTGCTACATCATTTGCAACTATCAGGTCAAGTTTTGAAGTTTCAAGGGTGTTTTTTGCTCTTTTGATTAGCTCATCTACACTGGTGCCGGTTTCTGCTTTGAAACCGGCAATCAGTAATTCCGGATACTTATCCCTAACTTTTGTTATAAGCTTTGGAGCAGGTCTGAATTGTAGGGTTAGTTCGCCACCAGATTTTATTTTCGTATCTGCAGCATCAAGGGTATAATCAGAGATAGCTGCTGCACTGATAAGTACATCATAATCCCGTGCTAATTCCTCAAGAACAGCTTCTGTCATCTGGAGGGCGCTTTCAGCATATATTTCTTTGATACCGGGAAGTCCTAACTTATTACGATGTACTATGGTCACTTCTGCTGCACGCCTGTAAGCTTCCAGAGCAATTTCCACTCCTGTTTTGCCGGAAGCTCTGTTAGTAAGTATCCTTATAGGATCGATGGCTTCTGCAGTGGAGCCACTTGTAATAAGCAGCTTCCTGCCTGCAAGCTCTTTACTGCCCAACTCTCTTTCCACTTTCAGCACTATCTCTTCATTTGAGGCTATTTTAGCAATACCTTCCTGAATTTGTGGTCCAATGAAGCCCACACCCCAACTTTTTAGTGTTTCTATATTTTTAGCCAATACCGGGTGATTATACATGGCTTCATGCATTGCAGGAACAATCAATACTGGTATGCCAGACCCCAGCGCTGTTGTTGCAAAGGTTGTTACAGGGGTGTCATCAATCCCGGCTGCTATTTTTCCGATGGTGTTAGCAGTTGCCGGGGCTATCAGCAACAGATCAGCCTTACCACCCATTCCACAGAATTCTACATGTTCCACAGCTCCTGTCAGCCTGTGTATTACCTCATGACCAGTGGCATAATGCAAAGCCATTGGATTAATTATCCAGGAAGCAGCTTCACTCATAACAGCATATACATCTGCGCCTCTTCTTATGAATTCTCTTGCAAGCTCCACGGTACGTACAGCGGCAATGCTGCCTGTTACTGCAAGCACTATTGTTTTGTTGGCAAGAGAAGCCGAAGTATTACTTTTGATCCAAAGTGTTGGGTGTTCACGCATGGTTTTTATGGTTTAAAGAAGGTATTTTTAATATAAATATTGGTCTGTGGTAATTCAGGAAAGATGTTGATATTCATAAAAAAGTTAGGAATAAGGGCTTTTTGATGCTTCGTTAGTATTTCCGTATCTTCCTATATTTATTCTGCCTCCATTTGGCTGAGGCTCCCTGCTGAAATCCGACATGGGATCACCTGCATCAATAAGCGGACTTGTTACAGTATCATTTACCCATGCTTTTCCAGACCAGCGTCCTGCAGTACTCCTGAGATGGTAGTCATGTTTTGCAGGATCTGCAAATAGCGGATTAACATAGATATCATCCTGATATATTATGCCATTTCCATTATAGTTCTGGTCTACATAATATATGCAGTTGTTATTTGAAATGAAAGTATGGTTCATACCATCAGTATTCCACAATCCAATATCTTTGTATTTGTCAGATCCCATTATTACATTGTTCCTGACAAATGTGGTGAATGATGCATTCATACGTGCAGAGTTCGGGTAGTGGTAGTACTTGATTCCCGCCTGACCACCATTATGAATAACGTTGTTCTCTATTACAGTATTGTTGAACTGTCCTATCACTATTCCTGAATTGCTGTATCCTGTAAACTTATCATACTGTCCTACATTATAAATAATATTATGGTGTATATATACATCTTTGCCTCTGATCACATTATCCTTATCCTCTCCAAATATCCAGATAGCTGCACCATTAAGGGTGTGTATCTTATTCCCATATATTTCAATATTTTCAGATTCATATCCGTCACTCTTATCGATTTCAATACCTGGCCCTGTAGACCAGTCCTGTATCTCCGAATAGATGACGTTGTTGTAGATTTTAGCATGACCTGAACTTGAGAGCCTGAAGGCAGTATTTGTTCTCGTAAATACATTATTGTTAGCTACTGTTACACCGTTGAGACCCAGAGTATAGAGGGCTTCATGTCCTAGTTTATATACTGAATTATTTGTGAACACGATATTTGAAGGCGTATCATGGAAATAGTTTCTTACTATCAGTCCGTCACTTGTTCCCCACTGCAAGCGCATATCAGTAACAGTGATGTCAGTGCATTTATGGAAATATATCATGTCGTAGTATCCGGAACCTCTGGGGACTGACTGATTCTCACTGTTTCCATCTATTATGAATCCTTTAATTGTAAAATTCTTGTTTGCACCATCCATATTGGTGATTAGTGGAACATAATCTTTCCATTTTGCATTGGAGACGAGCTTTATACAAGCATCGGGATCTCCTGTTAGGATAGTATTGGATCCCATTTTCAGTGTGCCGTTTATCCAATATGTGTTAGGTCCTCTCAAATATACTGTTCCACCACCAATGCTGTTTACATATTCCAGTGCTTTGTTGATCTCTATATGATCATTTACACCGTCACAATTGTAATTTCCTGTCCCATCGGTATCTACATATGCTATGGAACCAGTCGGCACATTGACTTTTGTGACTGTATCAATAACCTGATCAGCAGGTGAAACACAACCTGATATTGAAAGGCTTATGATAAAGATCATGAATTTCAATAATATTGGAATTACCATACTATTACATTGTAGATGGCACCATTTATTAATGTTTCATACAAGTTGTGTTGTGTAAGTAAAATAAATATACTTGTCCACATAAATTTTTCCTTGACAGATAAATTATTAACATTCAGAACAAATAATTATATAGAATATCTGCATTGACTCAGAAACATTATATTCCATAAGTCTCCACTGTATTATTGATATGTCAGCAATGCCGTACTATTGGTGGGAATCCTCGGGATTTATGATTCTGTTTTTAATACTGATATTGTGGGAGATTTTCTGGAAAGGGATAGCTCTGTGGAAAGCTGCAAGAAATGATGAAAAATACTGGTTTATTGCAATCTTGATAATAAACAGCCTTGGTATAGTGCCTATCCTTTACATATATGTGTTCCAGAAGGGAAAGAAAGGAATTTGATTATCAGTTGAGAATCCATATTGAGTAGTTAAGAACTGCTGCAAATGATGTCCAGAATAGATAAGGCACCAACAAAAGTCCAGCCGGTCTTGAAATCCTGTAAAACAGAATGATGTTTGCAAGAATCACCACCCATAGTATTACTATTTCTATCAGTCCATAAAGCGGAGACTGGAGTCCAAAAAACAGCACAGACCACAGTAAATTGAGGAATAGCTGTATACCAAATACAGCTATAGCTTCTCTGACTTCCTTTTTTTCAAAACCTTTCTCCCATACAAGATACAGAGCAATACCCATTAACAGATAAAGTAAAGTCCATACTGCGCCGAAAACCCAGTTAGGAGGGACGAAGTTTGGCTTTACAAGTGTGGCATACCATGTAGTAATTGCGGGTGTGGTGAACACTGAACCCAGTAAGCCAATAAACTGACAGATGAGAATGGATATGATAAGATGCTTCCAGTTGATTTGAGATAAGTTCATGAACACTCCCTGTTATATATGCTCGCAAGAAAAATATTTAAAAATATTCATAGTTGAGTATAGAGCCTGAATAATATGAGAATCTGATGAAAAATTTACAGGACTGTCCCTGTAATTTGTTTTCAGTATGTGGCATGGGGCGATAAATGTTAAATCAATATCAACTCATCTGTGTTACCGGCAATCGTGGGTGAAATATAAGCAAAAGGGCGAATAAAATGGCCAGAAAAAAGAAAATTGAACCTAAATCAAACAACGGTACTACAGTAGGTTATGAGGCTCAGCTGTGGCAGATGGCTGATGCACTGCGTGGCAGTATGGATGCAGCTGAGTATAAACATGTGGTACTGGGTCTTATTTTTCTTAAATATATTTCAGACGCTTTTGGAGAGCAACATGAAAAACTTATGGCTGAAGCAGATCAGGGAGCTGATCCGGAGGATCCTGATGAGTACCGGGCAGTTAATATTTTCTGGGTGCCTCGCGAGGCGAGGTGGTCTTATCTTAAAGATAATGCCAAGCAGTCAATTATCGGGCAACTTATAGACAATGCTATGACAAGTATTGAACGTGACAACCCTTCTCTAAAAGGGGTACTGCCAAAGGACTATGCACGACCTGCCCTTGATAAACAGCGTCTTGGTCAGCTTATTGACCTTGTAAGCAATATTAGTATTGGTGACGAGGAAAGTCGCTCCAGGGATGTTCTGGGGAGGGTGTATGAATATTTCCTTTCACAATTTGCAAGTGCTGAAGGCAAAAAAGGAGGTGAGTTCTATACTCCTCGCTGTGTGGTTAAGGTGCTGGTGGAAATGCTGGAGCCCTATAAAGGACGTGTATATGATCCTTGCTGTGGCTCTTCTGGTATGTTCGTGCAGTCAGAGGAGTTCATTGCGGCACATGGCGGGAAAGTGGGGGATATAAGTATCTATGGCCAGGAGTCAAATTATACTACATGGAGGCTTGCGAAAATGAACCTTGCTATCAGGGGTATCGAAGGTCAGATAGCCCATGGTGATACTTTTCACAATGACCAGCATCCCGACCTTAAGGCTGATTATATTTTAGCCAATCCTCCTTTTAATATGAGCGACTGGAGGGGTGAGCTTCTGCGTGAGGATAAGCGCTGGCAGTATGGTGTACCTCCTGCCAGTAATGCCAACTTTGCCTGGGTACAGCATATGATATATCATCTTGCTCCTACAGGAATTGCGGGTTTTGTGCTTGCTAACGGTAGTATGTCCTCAAACCAGTCGGGAGAAGGTGATATACGTAAGAACATTGTGGAAGCGGATTTGGTGGACTGTATGGTGGCTTTGCCTGGTCAGCTGTTCTATTCTACTCAGATTCCTGCCTGTTTGTGGTTCCTTTCAAGAGACAAGAAAAATCACAAGTTCCGGGACCGTAGGGGAAATGTACTTTTTATCGATGCACGGAAGATGGGCCGCATGGTAGACCGCACGCATCGTGAGCTGACCGACGAGGACATTGCCCGGATTGCCAATACCTACCATGCCTGGCGCGGCGAGAAGGATGTGGGTGAGTACGCCGATGTCCCGGGCTTCTGCAAGAGCGCCACCATCGAGGAAATCCGCAAGCATGGCCACGTTCTTACACCTGGCCGCTATGTCGGCGCAGAAGAAAAGGAGGATGACGGCGAGCCCTTCGAAGAGAAGATGCAGCGGCTCGTGGCTCAGCTTCGAGAGCAGCAGGCCGAGGCCGCGAAGCTGGATGGCGCCATCGCCGCCAACCTGAAGGGGCTGGGGTATGGTGAATGAGGCAAGAGCTCTTGCCGACAAGGGCTGGCTGTATCACCCTGATTATCCGGATCACTGGGAACGGTGCTCTCTGTACTCCTTGGCGGAGTGGGTAAACGGCCTCGCTTTTCGGGACATCCAGTTCAGCGCGTCTGGATTGCCCGTAATCAAGATCGCCGAGATCAAAGGCGGGATCTCGGGCCAGACCAAGTTCACGCAGCAGACTTTCGATGAGTCGGTTCGCGTACGACCCGGCGACCTACTGTTCTCGTGGTCTGGACAGCCGGAGACCTCCATCGACGCCTTCTGGTGGCGAGGGCCAGAGGGGTGGCTGAATCAACACGTGTTCCGGGTGACGCCGGCTGACGGGATCGATCCCACCTTCTTCTACTACCTGCTCCGCTACCTCAAGCCGAACTTTGTCGGCATCGCGCGCAACAAGCAGACGACCGGCTTGGGACACGTCACGAAGCGCGATCTCCAGAACATCGAGGCTGCCTACCCCGAGCTCCCCGAACAACGCGCCATTGCCCACATCCTCGGCACGCTGGATGACAAGATCGAACTCAACCGGCGCATGAGCGAGACCCTGGAGGCCATGGCCCGCGCCCTGTTCAAGTCCTGGTTTGTGGACTTTGAGCCGGTGCGCGCCAAAATGGAGGGCCGCTGGGATCGTGGTCAATCCCTGCCCGGCCTGCCCGCCTACCTCTACGACCTCTTCCCCGACCGCCTGGTGGACTCTGAACTGGGCGAGATTCCGGAGGGGTGGGGGGTGGTATCCCTCCCCGACATGGTCGAGATCAACCCAACACGTCCGTTACGCAAAGGCGCGATTGCCCCCTACCTAGACATGGCGAACATGCCGACTCGTGGACATGCACC